>CAMTXZ010000218.1:0-13124 GCA_947085765.1 uncultured Chromatiaceae bacterium
GAGCGAAAAGTTTTTACGATGTTCGTCGGCGGCCACCAGCTGCAATACCGCCTCCGCCTGGCTGATTGCATCCAGCTTGAGCACTTGGGTATCGTTGTTGAAAAGGAAAAATAGCCCGTGGGAGGAGACGGTATCGTAGAGTCCGACAAAACAGATGTCGACTTGATAGGTTTTATACTCCTTCACCTCCAGTCGCGCCTGCAACGGCTGGCTGCCAAGCAGTACCTCGTGAATCATGTTACGGGCCACGGCAGCACCACGGCTGAAACCAAACAGATCGACGGTCAGCAGGTCGATGACGATTCTTTGCCCCTCCTCATACATTTTCTTAAGCTCCGCCACGATCTTATCGACGATTTTAGTCAGCCCACGCTGCACCTTGCTGCGTATGCCCGCCTCGCCCACACCGATGCCATACCCCAGGGTTCGGTCGGCCTTATCGTCGATGGTGCCCGGCCCTTCGACGTAGACGGAGAGTGTATGGTGGTAGCCGGGGGTGGGTTGACCGAGGATGTAGGTCTCCATTCTGGCGATGTTGGTGAAGTCATTTTCGTAGCTATCTTTTTTCTTTTCGAGTATTTGATACGCCTCGGCGTTGTCGAGGCGGCTTTGGGTATTGGTGCGGTTGTTACTAGTACCGTCGTTATAGACGTGTATCCGGATGTTGAGATGTATCTTGCCATCGTTTTTGTCCACCGGCTCAACCGGGGGGGTGTAGATGCCTTCGCCTATTTGGGTCACTGCTTTTCTCCTCTGGTTGTGGGCGGGTTACGGTGTGAATTCAACTGTGCCTGCTGCTCTCACTCGGCCTCACTCCTTGTCTCGGGCCAATCAGAGTCTAAAGCGGGGTGGCGAATGGGGTCGGGCGTGGCGGCGCTGGTCTGACACGCCAGTTTTTCCATCCGCACGGCGGCGCGCCAGGCGCTGTCGGACGAGCTGTAGGCCAGATAGGTGGCTGGCCCCGACCGTTTGAACAGATGCTCTGCCGCCACCACCATCAGCGCTGCACCGGTGGCTGCGCCCAGATCGCCATAACACTCTGCCGGGTGTTCGATCTCAACCTTTTCATGAAAGCAGGGTTTATTGCGCAGCATCGCGACGCCGTACTCTTTGGCCCAGTGATGTTCACCGTTCATGCTGGAGTAGACGGCGCTTATCGGGCTGCCGCTGTGATCTTTGAGCGCCTGTTTAAAGGCTTTATCCAACCCGTCACCTTTATAGGGTTCATCACTGAACAGGTGGCCTGGCTCTTCAGCGACGCCCGGCGGGCTGAGGGCGATGATGTGGCCTTTATGGCAGAGCGCCCGCTCTGGGTGGCGGGTAAGCAGCAGAAACGCCGCGCCTTCGCCGGGGGCAAAACCATCCTTACTGCCCGGCGCCAGCAGGCGACGCTGGGCATCGAACTGGTTTAAGAGTGAACTCTCCAGATGGCTGTCACTGCCGCCCAACAGCACATAATCCTCACCGCCATCGTAAAGATAACGCAGCGCAAGATCGAGCCCCTGTATGCCGGCGGCCCTGCCGGTGTGGATGCAGCGCACCTTGTCGGCGGCGATATTCAGGTCGGGCTGATTGAGCAGGTTGCTGATCAACAACCGGGGCGGGATCTGCATCACCTTGTCGAGCGGCTCGGACATGGCCAGCACCAGTGGCAGCGGCTGTGTGGCTGCATGAGCTTTGAACACCGTGCGCAGCGCCACGATGGCGGCTTTGATAATGCGGTCGTACTGGGCGCTGTAGTTGTCGCCTTCGTCGATGTCGTACGGGAAGTCTGAAAATATCATCTCCGGTATCAGACTCAGGGTGACGGGCTGCCGATCGTAGTTGTGGTAATCGGAGATCTTATAGCCGCTGATCTTCGCCGCCACGGCGGCGGCAGTCATCAGGCTGGTGCACCCCACCGAAGTGATGATGCCGCTAGCAGCGATGTAGGCTTTGTTGACTCTGTTATTCATGATCTGTCTATTCTGTTTTTTATCTTGCCGATGTTTTGCAGCGGTTGGCTGTTTTTTACAGAACAGCCAGCGGCATTATGGCACGGCAATCTGGTACAGCAGTCTCTCAACAAAACGGTCAACCGTGATGCCTTCGGCCTCGGCCTCATAACTGAGCAATACCCGATGGCGCAATACATCGTAGGCCATGATCTGGATATCTTCCGGGCTGACATAGTCACGTCCGGCCAACCAGGCGTGGGCGCGGGCGCAGCGATCAAGCGCGATGGTGGCGCGCGGGCTGGCGCCCCACTGGACCCAGCTGGCCAGCTCGGTGCCATAGGCCGCCGGGTTACGGGTGGCGAGGATGATTTCGATCAGATAGCGCTCGAGGTTGTCGCCCATATGGAGCTGCAACACTTCGTCGCGCGCCTGGAGCAGGGTCTGCTGGCTCAGCCGTTCTGTTACCACGCTATCGCGATGCGATGACGCCGCTTCGCGCCGGGTCAGTTGCAGAATCTCGCGTTCGGACTCGGCCGAGGGGTAGGTGATATTGACGTGTAACAGAAAGCGGTCGAGCTGCGCCTCGGGCAGGGGGTAAGTACCCTCCTGTTCGATGGGGTTCTGGGTCGCCATCACCAGGAACAGCTCGGGCAGGGCGTAGGTGGTGGAGCCAACCGTGATCTGGCGCTCGGCCATCGCCTCCAGCAGCGCTGACTGCACCTTGGCCGGGGCACGATTGATCTCATCGGCCAGCACCAGGTTATGAAACAGCGGGCCGCGCTGGAACTGGAACGAACCATCCTGGGGGCGGAAGATGTCGGTACCGGTGAGGTCGGCGGGCAGCAGGTCAGGCGTGAACTGAACACGGTGAAAATCCGCCTCAATCGCACTACTCAACGCCTTGATGGCGCGGGTCTTGGCCAGCCCCGGCGCCCCCTCCACCAGCAGGTGGCCATCGGCGAGCAGCGCAATCAACAACCGCTCTACCAACATCTCCTGGCCAATGATCTGTTGCGATATCTGCTGTTTAAGCGTCTGCAATGCCTGTTGTGTGGTGGAGAGTTCCATGGTTTTTCCTATCTGCTGGTTAATATTGTTGTCGCCATTCTAACAAAGCGACGCGCACAAGAAGACAGTGAAAGTGGTTATCGGTTCCGTCGCACCACTGTCGCAAATGTTGCACTGCCGAGTCACTGCCATCACTGTTTTTATCCGGCCTCAATTCCACCATTCTGGTCTGGGCAGAGCTGCCGTCATCTAACCTGCCCCACACCGCCTGTCGTGCCAACCCTGTAACAATCAAGTTCCAGCGCCAACTGTCGCTAAATTTAGCGGATACGCCGCGACCAATCCTAACCCCGATGGACATTTAACCAAACTCCATTCCCTGGAAGCAGCGTTGCAAAACATCCTGATAGGTGTGGGACAGGCAGTACCGATACCTCCTCAACCGCTCCATCCATATCGCTGACATTGCTACAGACATGGAGGAGACTAACTGTAACCTCAACCGTGTTGAGGCGTCAGACTGGGAGAGCACTATGGCTAAAATATTGATCGTCGATGATGAACCGCATATGCGCCTGCTGGTGAGTTCAATGCTGGAATCATCCAAACATGAGTTACTGACTGCGGAGAATGGCGAGGCCGCGCTTGAAATACTGCGCAGCGAGCTTGTTGACGTGGTTATCACTGACCTGATAATGCCCGAAAAAAATGGCATCGATCTGATTCTCGAGATCCGCCAGATCGCCCCAGAGGTAAAGATTGTGGCGATGTCGGGCGGCGGTGGTCTGAGCGGCCGTTTCGACTATCTGCCACTGGCTAATCTCATCGGCGCCACAAACATCCTGAGAAAGCCCTTCAAACGCGACGAACTATGTCAGGCAGTCGCCACACTTATTGATTAATACCTGCGTTTTTTGCCATTACAAAAAGGAGCTGACATGGCGCTTCAGGCCCGGTTTAAAAAAGTGATTTACCGATCGCTCACACTGGTGGCCACACTGATGTTGGGGGGAGTCTGCCAGGCTGATAATTTCACCGTCGGGGTGGTACCCCAATTTGATGCCCGCACCCTGCAACAGACCTGGTTGCCCATTCTCAAGGAGTTGAATCAACGCACCGGCCACAACTTTATATTACGGGGCAGCCAGAGCATTCCGATCTTCGACCAGCAGCTGATGGCGGGTGAGTTCGATTTTGCCTACATAAATCCCTATCAGCTGCTCAAGACCAACCGCATTAATGGCTATATCCCGCTGGTGCGCGACACTGCCAGTCAGTTGCATGGCATTCTGATAGTCCGTAAGGATAGTCCTTACCAGCAAGTAGAACAGCTCAGGGGGCAGACCTTCGCGTTCCCCTCCCCCAACGCCTTGGGCGCCTCGCTCATGCTCCGTGCAGCCCTTACCCATGAGTTCAAGATTCCATTTCAGCCACGCTACGTTAACAGCCACGACTCCGTCTATCTCAACGTTGTATTAGGCAACGTTGCGGCAGGCGGGGGAGTCACCGGCACCCTGGCACAGCAACCCCCCGCGATACGTGACCAGCTGCGGGTGATATATACCACCAGCGCTGTGATCCCCCACCCGCTGACGGCCCATCCACGTGTGCCTAAAACAGTCAGAGATGCAGTACAAAAGGCGCTGCTGACGCTGGGCCAGAATGCTGCTGGACGACAACTGCTCGAGCACGTGCCGATCAAAACCATCGGTCCATCCTATTACTCCGAATATGCGGTCATGGAAAAGATGCATTTGGATGAGTTTTATGAAGAGTAGTCGCCTTTTCACTATTCGCACCAAGCTGTTGCTGCCAGGGCTGACAACATTGGCGCTCCTGTTTGCCCTGACTCAATGGCTCTGGATACCGTGGCAGACGGCAAATACACTCACCAACATAGAGACAGAGCAGCACCTGAAGCTGCACATTCTCAATCTCTCCCTGATCGAACCACTGCTCTCCGGTGATTTTGGCCACATCTACAAAACCCTGGATGCGGTGATCGCCACCGACCCAGCCTGGCAACAGCTGCAACTCACCGACCCGAATGGCAAACAACTCTATCCACTTGCCGCCCTCGATGAGACGCCTGCAACCAGACTAATGACCGTTACGAAATCCATCGATTTTGGCGGTGCTTCACTGGCGCACATGACCCTGCACTTTGACTCAAGCGCCAAACTGGCTACAGAGCAATCAAAGATACAACTTATCAGCCTGATCGTACTCGGGTTCATCGCTGTCGGACTGATGCTTAACTTCATACTTCAGGACTGGCTGATACGACGTCCACTGGAGGAGATGGCCGCTGCCGCCAGGGTTCTGGCACGCGGGCAATTCGACCAGCCGATCCACCCTCATGGCCATGATGAGATCGGACTACTGGCCGCCACGCTGGAGAGCATGCGCACCCAGCTGCGCACCATGACCGATGAGCTGCGGCAAAGCAAACAGCGCCTGCTGGCCATTGTCACCGACATTCCAGATGGCATCTTCACCGTGTTGGCCGATGGCACCATCGAGTCGGTCAATGCTGCCGCCTGCACCATGTTTGGCTACAACGGCGATGAGTTGAAGGGGCGCAACGTCAACATACTGATCCCTCCCAAGCAGCGCCATCATCACGCCAACTGGATGGCATCCGCAGAGCACCGTAGCCGTGTGGTAGACCAGGGGGCGATCCCCACTCACGCAGTCCGCCGTGGCGAGCAGCTGTTCCCTGCCGAATTCAAAATCTCCGAAATCAAAGGGCAGGACGACACCCTCTATCTCGTGCTGGTGCGCGACATCACCGAGCGCACCCGTGCTGAACAGGCGCTGCGGGCAGCCATGACAGTGATGGAACGGGAAAAAAATACCATTCAGGCGATCTTCCTCGGCACCACCGCCAACTCATCTGACGAGGTGATCCGTCTCAGCGCCATGACAGCCGCCAAGGCACTGGAGGCCGATGCCGCAATCGTGACTGAAATTATTGATCCGAGCCTACATCGCGCGCAAACGCTGGCAGTGTGGCGGGATGGTGCATTTCAGGAGAATTTTGCATGCAATATGGATGAGACACCCTGCGCACTGATCAATGGCCGCGACTATGTCTGTGTGCCCAAAGATGCCCGCAAACTCTACCCGGAGTGCCAACCACTGGAAGATGTTGAAGCCTTCCTGGCAATACCTTTTTTCAATAGCCAGGGGGTAACCATTGGCCACATGGCCATCCTTTTCCACCACCCGCTTCAGGATGAGATACGCAGCATCTCCATCATGAAGATCTTTGCTACCCGCCTCAGTGCTGAACTGGAGCGGTCTGCCGCAGAACGCACCCGCGAGGAGCAGGCACGCCATACCCATGCCATCCTCGACAATCTGGTTGAAGGGATCATCACCATCGATGAACATGGCATTGTCTCCGCCTTTAACCATGCTGCCGAAACCATCTTTGGCTATTCCGCCAGCGAAGTGCTCAACCGCAATGTCAACATGCTGATGCCGGAACCCGAACGCGCCCAGCATGACAGTTATTTAAACCACTACCTGACCACCGGGGAAAAACGTGTCATTGGCATGAGCCGGGAAGTGACCGGACTGCGCAAGAGCGGCACAACCTTTTTGATGGAGCTGCAAGTATCACAGATCAGCCGCGCCGGGCGGCCAGTCTTCATCGGTGTGGTACGCGACATTACCGAACGCAAAAGCGCCGAGACCGAACGCCAACGGCTGCAACGACAACTTGCCCAGGCACAAAAGATGGAGGCCATCGGCCAACTCACCGGCGGTGTTGCCCATGACTTTAATAACATGCTGGCAGGGATTTTAGGCTTTACCGAACTGTCGCAGGAGATTGCACAGGAACATGGGTATGCCACCCTCAGCAGCCATCTGGCGCAGATCTACCGGGCTGGCGAACGGGCCCGTGATCTGGTCGCCAAGATGCTGGCCTTCAGCCGCGGCCGTGATGCCAACATGCCAGAACCGGTCCTGCTCTCCAGCGCCATCCCCGAGATGCTCACACTGCTGCGTCCCGTGCTGCCTGCCAGTATTGTGATGAAGACTGAGTTAGATACCAGCGCACCAGCGGTATTGCTGGATACCATCGGTCTGCAACAAGTGGTACTGAATCTCTGCATCAACGCCCGCGATGCGATGGACGGCGCCGGCTCACTGCTTATCTCAGTACACAAACTCACCCAACACAACGCCGTGTGCAGCTCTTGTCACCTGGCGTTTACCGGTGACTATGTTGAACTCTGCATCAGTGACAGCGGCCCGGGTATGGATGCCGCCACCCAGCAACGGGTCTTCGAACCCTTCTACACCACCAAGCCGGTGGGCAAGGGGACCGGCATGGGGCTGGCCATGGTGCACGGCATTGTGCACGAAGGGCATGGCCACATTGTGCTGGAGAGTGATCCGGGCACCGGCAGCCGTTTTCGGCTGCTGTTTAGCGAACACAATACTTAAACGCTCTAGGCGTTAGGAGAAGATCGTGGAACATTTGCAACCACCTATTCACATCATGGTTGTCGACGACGAAGAGTCCATCACGCTGTTTCTGTTGGCACTGCTGGGCAACCGTGGTTATGAAGTCAGTATATTCAATGACCCGACTGCCGCCCTGCACCACTTTGAGTGCGCGCCTGAGGCGATAGACCTGGTGATTTCAGACCAGACCATGCCCGGCATGACGGGCTCTGAGATGGCGGCCCACATGTTTGCGTTGCGCCCGGGATTGCCGTTTCTGCTCTGCACCGGCTATAGCGACGCCATCGATAAACCCTGCGCCCAGGCACTCGGCCTGGGTGGTTTTTTACACAAGCCCTACAAAAGCAGCGAACTGCTGGAGAACATCAATAAATTATTGAGTGAGGCCAAAGAGTGAGCGGCGGGTAACCGGTCCAAACAAAAACAGAACAACGCACTGCAATAAAACGGCGAATAAAAAAGGGAGCATCACAGCTCCCTTTTTTATTTCGAATGGGGCGGGCAATCAAGCCAGCTGTTTGTCTCGCAAAAAATCGGCCAGTTTGGCGTCAACACTGAGGATATGTGTGGTGAGCCACTCGGTTAAAAACGCCAGCATCTGCCTCAGGTCGATCTCATCCCCCATATCCAGATCACGTACCAGCGCGTTGGCGCTATCACGAAACCCGACGTGCGCCTTGAGGTGAAACCCGATCTCCGGATAGTCATACGCCTTCATCAACTCCTCCTCAACAAAGAAGTGGGTACGGCTGTACTCCACCAGACCACGCACCACCTGTTTGATGGCATTACCGTCGGCCTCGTGTTCGATCACATTTTGCAGCTGATTGATGTAGCCGATCAGCATCTCATGCTCCTGGTCCATGAGTCTGTTACCGACCCGTAAACTGCTATCAAATTCAAGGTAAGGCATGGAGTGTTCCTTGGTCTACACCCCCTAATCATCGGTCAAAATGGCAAAGCCATTAGCAAACGGTTAACGCCCTTCGATCAATTCAATCTGGTAACCATCGAGATCTTCAATAAAGGCCAACACAGTGGTGCTGTTTTTCATCGGGCCAGGCTCACGGACGACTTTGCCGCCGAGTTTTTTGATGGCGTCGCAGGTGGCATAAACATCATCAACACCGATGGCGATGTGACCATAAGCAGTGCCAATCTCATAACTATCAACGCCCCAGTTATAGGTGAGTTCAATCACAGCGGTATCGCTCTCATCACCATAACCAACAAAGGCCAATGTGTATTTGCCATCGGGGTTATCACGCTGACGCAGTAGCTTCATGCCCAGCACTTCAGTATAAAATTTAATGGCGCGTTCAAGATTGCCGACGCGCAACATGGTGTGTAGTAGTCGCATGATCTCTCCTTAAAAGAAAATCCCCCATGACAGGCAATGCTGTTCACTTAGCGAATCCCCGTTCGTCCTGAGCCTGTCGAAGGACTCTGGATGGGTGGCTGGTGGTTCGACAAGCTCACCACGAACGGCTAAGTGAACAGCATTGCCCATGACGGGGGATCTTTAGACCTGAAAACAGCGTTACATCAATTACGCAAAGTGGCAGATGTAATCGAGAATATCATCCACTTCGACATCGAAATGTGAGTTGGCCGGCACGTCAAAACTCTGTCCGGCCTGGTAGGCGATCCATGCCTGCGTATCGGCAAGTTTGACGCGGCAGCTGCCCTGAGTCACCTCCATCACCTCTGCCGCCTGGGAGGAGAAGCGGTAGAGACCTGGCAACATGATACCCAGTGTTTTCATCTCCCCTTCAGCGGTGACAACACTACGACTGGTTACCTTGCCATCGTGGTAGATGTTGGCCTTCTGTTTGACGCTGGCGTTTGTATATTCCATCTGTAATTGCTCCTGGTTTAATTTGCGCAGCCACACGGCCACGCCATTTTTTTATTTAAGGCTACGGCCTTTATTGGCGGCGATGCGCATACGCAGTGCGTTGAGCTTGATGAAACCCGCTGCATCGGCCTGATCGTAGGCACCGGCATCATCTTCAAAGGTGGCGATGGAGGCATCAAAGAGGCTGTCGTCAGACTTGCGCCCCACAACGATGGCATTACCCTTGTAGAGTTTAAGCCGCACCACACCATTCACATCGGCCTGTGAGGCATCGATCATGGTCTGCAACATCTTGCGCTCGGGACTCCACCAGTAGCCGTTGTAGACCAGCGTGGCGTAACGTGGCATCAGCTCATCTTTCAGATGGGCCACTTCACGATCGAGAGTGATCGATTCGATGGCGCGGTGGGCGCGCATCATGATGGTGCCACCGGGGGTCTCGTAAGCGCCGCGTGATTTCATGCCGACGTAACGATTTTCAACGATGTCGAGACGGCCGATGCCGTTGGCACCACCGATCTTGTTCAATCGCTCCAGCATCGTCGCTGGACTCAGCTCCTCACCATCCAGGGCGACGGGGTCACCCTTGCGGTAGGTGATCTCGATATAGGTGGCCTGGTCCGGGGCCAACTCAGGCGAGACCGACCAGCGCCACATATCATCTTCCGCTTCGTGCCACGGGTCTTCCAGCACATCGCCCTCGTAGGAGATGTGCAGCAGGTTGGCATCCATGGAGTAGGGCGATTTTTTGCCCTGCTTGGCAAAATCGATCGGGATGTTGTGCTCTTTGGCATAGGCCATCAGCGTTGCACGTGAGGTGAGCTTCCACTCGCGCCACGGCGCAATCACCTTGACGCCGGGCTTAAGCGCATAGGCGCCCAGCTCAGAGCGGACCTGGTCGTTGCCCTTGCCGGTGGCGCCGTGGGAGATGGCGTCAGCGCCGGTCTCGGTGGCGATCTCTACCAACCGTTTGGCGATCAGCGGCCGGGCGATGGAGGTGCCAAGCAGATACTCACCTTCATAAATGGTATTGGCGCGGAACATCGGGAAGACAAAGTCACGGACAAATTCTTCGCGCAGATCTTCAATGTAGATCTGCTTAACACCCATCGCCTCAGCCTTGACGCGGGCTGGCTCGACCTCTTCACCCTGGCCGATATCGGCAGTGAAGGTGACCACTTCGCAGTTGTACTCATCCTGCAACCATTTGACGATGATGGAGGTATCCAGACCACCGGAATAGGCTAACACCACTTTTTTCACAGCTGTTTGCGACATAGTTGAATCTCATTTGGGAGTGATAAAGACTGGGGCGTAATTATAACGGAAAGGGACGCGGCGTGCAGATAGCCCCTGGGCAAAGGGCCATCCGTGCAGTAATTGAGGAAAATCAGAAGAGAATAGTTGCCCAGGCAGACAAACCAGATCAATCAGGCCGCCAGCTCCCCTGCCATCACCCCCAGCGCGGCAGAGATCGTCAGCACCCGATCCAGCGCCCGCTGCACCCGCTGATCATCAAGCCCCAAGGAGTTAACCAGGATCAGATCCCGGTTACCGGCCAGGGCACTTTCATTATGTTCGGTTTTCAGCAACTGATTGGCAAACGCCACCAGCTTGGGATAGATGGCATGTTTGCCGTCATAATCAAAGAAGCAGTGCTCTCCCACCGCTACCACGATCTTTTCCGGCATGCCCCAGGACTGCATCAACCATCGACCAATCATGTCATGGCTAATACCAAACCCTGCCAGCTCCAACTCGCGCACCTCTCTATCCGGGTATTCGTTGACGAGCTGGTTGAGCATGGCGAACTCATCCGGGTAGAGGTGGCCAAACAGCATGTAACCAATATCGTGCAGCAGACCGGCAAGATAACAGATGCCTGGATCGGGGCGCTGCGCAGGCGGCAATACCATTGCCAGCGCCTGAGTCAGTGTTGCCATCTGTAGCGAGTGCTGCCAAAACGCCTGACGCCCCAACGGCCCGTCAGGCTGCATCTGCAACGACTTACCCGCCGCCAGGCCGATCGCCATGTGCAGCGCCTTGTCATAACCCAATACCAACATCACTCCATCATCAAGTGTCTGTATCCGGTCGCCATAACCAAACAGTGAGAGGCGCGAATAGGAGAGCAGTTGCGCTGCTACCGGGGCATCCCGCCCTACAACATTGATCAGGCTCTCTGCATCCGCATTATTGGCATCTCTTAACATCAGCAGTTCACGCGCCACCTCCGGCAGGGGAGGCAACTCGATAGCTGACTCCAGCCGCCGCCGAAAATCAGTGGAAAAAATGTACCTCTGCTCCTGATTCAACATGTTGCTCATACATACCCCAACTTTTCTTGTCACATACCTACACAGCAACGCTAAAAGAGTGCCTGGAACTGTAGCCTATTTTTATTCTTCAAGGAGATAACGGCCTAAAGCCCATGTACTTTATATATGTAATAAATACTTCACTGAAAGGGCAAAGAGATAATCAGACCGCTACCCTCCCCTGCAACTCAGCCACCAGCTGTTGCAACACGGGTGTCCAGTCGCGGCTCTGGCCCAACCGGAAGAGTCGCATGGTCTCATACCAGGGACTATCATCGCGATCGAGCAGCCAACGCCAGTCGGGGGGGTAATAGAGTAATACCCAGACCGGTTTGCCGAGGGCGCCGGCGAGATGGGCGACCGAGGTATCGACGCAGATCACCAGATCACCAGATCAAGGTTGGCGATGACAGCGGCGGTATCGGCAAAATCATGCATCTCTGCCGTCATGTCGATCAGCGTCATGCCCACCGGTGGGGTGGCGGCCTGCGCTGCCGCGCCTCCCTTTTGCAGACTGTAGAAGGTGATATCCGGCAGTTGTGCCAGCGGGGCAAACTGCGCCAGTGTCATCGAACGGTCACGATCGCGTTGGTGACCTGGACTACCGGCCCATACCAACCCCACCTTAAGCCCCGTTGCCTCTATCCGTTCGCCCCACTGCTGCACCCGTTCTGGTTCGGCACTCAGATACGGCGCCCCGGCCGGAATAGTCTCCAGCTCGGTGTTGAAGAGACGCGGCAGACTCATCAACGGAATGTGATAATCAAAATCAAATGCCGCCACGCTAAAATCGTCACGCCGCGCCACACACTCAATCTCCCCGGGCAGCGTGCGCAGCAAGCGCAGCAGCTCTGGTCGTGACTCAAACAGCAGATGATCGACACGCTGCTTCAGCAGCGGCAGATAACGACAGAACTGGATCGAGTCGCCAAAGCCCTGCTCGGCATAGACCAGCAGCGTTTTCCCTGGAATAGGCTGGCCATCCCAGATCGGTTTAACAAACTCACGCTGACCAAAGCGCTGTATCACTTCGGGCGAATCGAAACGGGCATCGTAGTCGCGCCACCCCTCTCTCAATCTGCCCTGTAACAGATGTATCAGAGAGCGGTTCCAGTAGCCGCCGGCAAAACCGGGATCGATCGCAATCGCCCTGTCCAGATAGTGCAACGCCTCCTCCAGCCGCAACTGCGCCATATAAAAACCACCCAGACTACCGAGTGTATTGACCGATTCAGGATCGAGCTGCAACGCCTGCTGATAACAGCGCTGAGCCTGTTCGTTATCACCCTTCTCGACATGGACATTGGCCATGTTGCAATAGGTATGCGCCTGCGGCACCACCTGCACCGCGCTGGCAAGGGCGGCCAGCGCCGCATCAAACTGACCACTGTTCTGCAACGCCACGCCAAGATTGTTCCAGCTGTCGGCATCGTCCGGCGTCTGTTGCAGCAGTGTGCGATAGATGGTGATGGCCAGGTCGAGCTGACCACGCTGCTGTAACTCCGTGCCCAACCGTTTGTACTC
>CAMTXZ010000219.1:0-5634 GCA_947085765.1 uncultured Chromatiaceae bacterium
CCAGACGGTGGTCCAGGTGCCGGTGGAAGATTCGGCAGCAACAGCAGCAGCGATCTCTTCACGCGGTACGCCCGCCTGTGGAACAACCTTGAAGCAGGCCAGAATGTCGGTGTCTTTTGGAGTGTAATCCGGCATCCAGTAAGTTTCGCGGTACTCTTTTACGCCCTATTTGTAGGTCTTTGCCATTGTTAGCATCCTCTCTCTTTTGTCGATTTGGCTGCGGCCAAAAATCTCTCCACAGCCCCAAAAACTTCTGTATCTCTCCCCAGCCGGGAGGCTAGCCCGACAAAATATAGGCCGCAAATACAATTAACAAAAGTTAATTATTTTTATATAAACCATATACATATGCTAATGATATATCATGTGTAAATATCTATGCAGGCACCTACTCCACACCTCAAAGCCAGGCTGCATAAGGGTTAAGGAACAAAAACCAATCATGAAACAAACCACATCGCACGTTATGCTCAGGGCTGATTTCAGCCACAACCGTACAAAACTCAACGGGAGCCCTTCATGCATCTGACCTTGCAGCAACTAAAACTTTTTGAGGCTGTAGCCCGCAACAGCAGCTTCACTCGCGCCGCTGAAGAGATGTGTTTAACCCAACCAGCGGTCTCCATTCAGGTGAAACGGCTGGAGGAACAGGTGGGGCTGCCACTCTTCGAACAGGTCGGTAAAAAAATCTTCATGACCGCTGCTGGCCGCGAACTCTATGGTGCAAGCCGTGACATTCTGGCGCGGGTCAGCGAGCTGGCAGGGGCGGTCGAGGATCTCAAGGGGGTCGTCAAGGGGCGTTTGCAGCTAGCGATGGTGTCGACAACCGAATACTTCATGCCACGTCTGCTGGGCGTTTTTTTACAGCGATTTCCCGAGGTTGAGCCGCGGCTTAAATTCACCAATCGCGCCAATGTCGTCCAGCGACTAGTCAATAACGATGATGATTTTGTCGTCATGGGGCAGATCCCCGAGGGCAACCAGCTGGAGAGCTCCCCCTTCCTCGAAAACGTATTGGTGGTGGTGGCACACCCCAAACACCCATTGGCGGGACATAAAAACATCTCTCTTGAGCAGTTGGCCCATGAACGCTTTCTCTCCCGCGAACAAGGCTCTGGCACACGCATGGTATTTGAACGGGAACTGATCCGCCACGGGCTCACTATCGAACCATATATAGAATTGGGTAGCAGCGAGGCGATCAAACAAGGAGTGATGGCAGGGTTGGGTATTGGCATATTATCGCTGCACAGCCTGACCCTGGAGTTGACGGCGGGCGCGTTGGTGGTGCTAGACGTAGAAGGATTCCCCCAGCGGCGACGCTGGTATGCGGTCCACCTCAAGGGCAAACGGTTATCACTGGTGGCGCGCACTTTTCTCGATTTTATTCTTAACGAGAGTGAAGAGCTGCTGGGAATGGAGTAGCAATGACGTTGTATACTGCCCCCTAACTATTCAATCAAAGCGTAGATCACCATGGATGAATCAAGAGAAGAGCTCCGCGCCCACCTCAATGCCGAGACCGCCCGATTGGCATGGCATGAGCTGGAGCGCCATTTCGCGCGCGGCGTCGTCATCAAGGTAGAGACTGGCTTGGATCTCATCAAGGTGGCAATGAGCGTGATCGCAGATGACAAGCCAGCAGTCGCTGAATGGATGGATCAGGAGAGAATAGGCCACCCCACCGTAGAAGATGCCAAAGACTGGGTCGAGCGCCAACCCGACTTCTGGGCCGTGGTAGTGGCCCCGTGGGTATTGATACAGGAAGTGGCTGCGACAGCGGAATAGCCGGTTGCGGCCATATTTTGAATTTATTAAAGATCGAAGGCAGAGAGATGACAGTTTCAGAAAAAAATAATATCGATTTTGCACTGGCCTACTACGCCGGTGATCGCAAGACTGGCACCATCACCGTGATTAGCCGCAAGGGGGGGAAGGTTGAAGTCACTCAACTTAAAAACGGCCCCGAAAGCGGCCAGACAAAGCTGCTCAAGCCGATCTTTATCGGCCTGACAGAAGACCATGAAGCGATCACTCTTGAGCCACAAAGCAAGGCCATCACCATCGCCAAGGAATTTATTGCCGACGCCTTTCCGGCCCACATCTACTCTGATCCCAGCTCTAACCGCGACTGGTTCATGAATGATGGTGACAAAGAGAGCGGCAACGATACCGTCAACTGCGGCGACACCGGCTCCTCAGTCACCGTAATGGAGAACAGTGCCAGCAGAGCGGCCCGTTACCTCAAAACCATTTGTGTTGGCCGTGGCCACCATCAAGCCAATTTCAGCTACCCCACCGTCACCATGGCCGATGTGCCAAAACAGGCCTACATCAGCAACCTCATCGACGGCACAATCTCGGTGATTGGAAATGATCCCGACAAGAGTGATAGCTACCTTAAAGTGATCGCCACCATCAACCTCTGCGAACCAGAGCGCGATGGTTTTGAACAGCCGCAGATCCCCAACAACGCCTTCCCTCATGGATTGGCCTACTCCAAGATATCCGGCAAGGTCTACAACCTCAATAACGGTTACGGCACCATCGCCGTGATCGACCCACACACACACACAATCGAGCAGCGCATCGCCTTCAAGGGATTCAGCAATCTGTTCATGAGCCCCTGTGGCCGCTACGTGATTGGCCGCGGTGCTGATCGCAAGTCTGACGCTGCTCATGTCATCGCCAAATTGGCCGTGCTGGATGTGACCACACTGGAAGTGGTCAGCCGCCTCGATCTAGCCGACATCTACATCAGTAAATATTTTTTCAACCCTGAAGGCAGCAAGCTCTATCTCACCACCTCCGCTTCGGGCAGTGACGAACAAATAACCAATATTAAAGCCGATGCGTTACTGGCGTTTGATCTCACCAAACTGCCACAACTGGTACTGGCGCAGGAGCTGCGTCTCGGCGCCCCCACCGGCACCCTAGACTTTGCCTTGCACAATGGCAAAACAGCACTGGTCTTTGCCTCTAACGCCCAAGATGGCGTAGTGACCCTCATCAGTGGCAAGAGCGATACCGTCATCGAAAAAATACCGGTGGTTGAACCAAGCCCACACTCCCGCCTCTGGGTACTATCCAACTAACTGCTGTCATGCCCGGAGAGGCGCTCCGGGCATTGCCTTATCCCTACAGTTCACGCGGATAATTCCATACTTGCACGGTCAGGAAAGTTTGATTACTGTAGTCAGCCAGCCCGACATAAAAATTTCAGGCTGGCGATTAAAGAGGCAACTTATATGTTTTGGGAGAGACCTATAGGGAGCGTGTCATACAATATCAATTGCGAGGGGATTAATTAATGAGCAGTAACAAAAACAAGCCATTTTTGGCGTTAGGTGCGGCTGTTGTAAGCATCGCTTCAGTATTGGTTACCACCTTCGTCAGTATTACAGGCGGCTTGGCGATGATGCTATTGCCACTCTGGATGATCTACAGGGCCGGTTAAAATACTGAGGGGCTGACTTCGTCAGCCCCCTCTATACGATCTATATTTTATAGCCCCCAACGGGGCTTTTTTATTGCCCGTACAATAATCACAACACTCAAGACATAGGCACATGGTAAAAACAATCAAACCTGTCTGGCTACTGCTGCTAACCCTGCTATTCAGTGGCGCGTTACAAGCTGAGATCCACCGCTGCCCAGATGGCAGCGGCGGCCAACTGTTTCAGGATCGTAGCTGTGTTGGCGAGATAATCGCCACAACAGCCAGCCAAACCAAATCTGAAAAACAGTTTTTCTGGCAAGCCACAGCGGGCAAAGGCACACTCTACCTGCTCGGCTCGATTCACTTTGGCGTCGCAACGATGTACCCACTCCCCACCATCATGACCTCCACATTCAACCATTCCGATGCCTTGGTGGTTGAGGCCAACATCCTGGATATCGACCCCCAGTCACTGGCGCAGCTGGTGGCTGAAAAAGCGTTCTACCGTGATGGCGACACCTTGAAGCAACAGCTGAGCACAGCCACCTGGCAGCGCCTGAAAGAGGCGGCCACCACATTCAACATATCTATTGAGATGCTAAACCAACAAAAACCCTGGTTTGTCTCAATGACCCTGACAGCCCTGGCACTTAACCGTTTTGGCTATAGCGAAGCGTTAGGCATTGATCGCCATTTTCTCGACCAGGCCCAAGGCGAGAAAAAAATTATCGAGCTTGAAAGTATGGAGTGGCAGTTAAGCCTCTTCGAACAGCTGACGCCACAGGAACAGGTCACAATGCTGGAAGAGACGCTTGGTGAACTGAAGGACGGCAAACTATTTTTTGAACGGATGCTGCACGCCTGGAAAAGAGGCGACGCCGCCGCCATTCAGTCACTACTCAATGAGAGCACCCTAAAAAAACCCGGAGCTGAGCGCATTAACCAACTCATAATCATCGACCGCAACCACTCCATGACCAAGACATTAGAAAAACTGGCCAATCAGGGTGGTCACTATTTTGTTGTGGTCGGAGCCGGACATTTGGCAGGCGATGAAGGTATCATTGCACTATTGAAGCAGCATGGTTATCGAGTTTCCCAATATTGAACGGAATGGCGGTTCAGCTTTCAAACAAATTGCCGACACACATGGATCAACCGGGATAACTTCCGGCTTACCTGGTCTCAATAGCTTTTAAAAACAGTTTCGCGGGAGCTGCAAATGACAGACAACATTGATATTGACGTACCCAACTGGGACGTAGCACTGGCCAACCTGGCACGCGAAGAGTTTGAGATAAAAGGCGTGGATCTAACAATAGCTGATTTCACGCGATTGGCAAAAGAGTACACCATTCGCCTGGATGACATTATGGTGAGCCTGTTTGAATTGGTAATTGCTGGAAAATGGCAATACCAGGGAGAACAAAAAATCAGCCGCAAAACATTAAACGACCTCTATATCAATGGTCGCCTGCATGCGGATGATCTGAACACATTTAACGGTGGCTGGCGTCCACTGTAATGCGATAGTTCAACGAAGAGTAGCTGCGGTTTTTGTGTCGATTTTATGACAGCCATCTTTGAAGGGCGGTCCAGAGTGCAAAGACTTGTATTCCCGTTGCCAACCTGTCTATACTGCCAAAGCTGCAGGTATTGGTGGCATCTATATTTTTGTGGAACCATGTTGTTTCTATAAAATTTGAATTCGTACCTGTTCGGCGTGGCTTTGTAATTGAAATAGTGTTTTGAGGTAATAGATTATGGCAACAGGTACTGTAAAGTGGTTCAACGATAGCAAAGGTTTTGGCTTCATCACTCCGGCTGAAGGCGGCGATGATGTGTTTGTTCACTTCTCTGCTATTCAAAGCGGTGGTTTCAAGTCTCTTGCCGAAGGCCAGAAGGTTTCTTTTGAAACTGAGAAGGGCGCCAAGGGTATTCAGGCAACCAACGTTATGCCACAAGAGTAGACCTTTACTGGTTTATGTAAAAAGCCCGCGCAAGCGGGCTTTTTTATTGCCTGTACGTACGGCATCTACTCAGGGTTTGGGTCTCTGTTTGATACGTCGTGTCGGCTCGGCCTGCAACGGGTCATCGGGCCAGTAGTGTTTGGGATAACGGCCTTTCAACTCTTTTTTCACTTCAAAATAGCTGCCACGCCAGAAACCGGCCAGATCCTGAGTCACCTGTGCCGG
>CAMTXZ010000220.1:0-10469 GCA_947085765.1 uncultured Chromatiaceae bacterium
CAGAGTGTTAAATTGATTCATCCAGGCCCGCTGCTGCGGGCCTGGATGTTTTTGTCTGCCGTAAAAAAACGCCCCCAAACAATAAAGCCCGCTGACGCGGGCTTTATTGTTACTGCCAAAAAAGACTAGGCGTTGCGGTAGATCTGCGCGCCGCTCTTCTTGAACTCAATCGCCTTCTCTTCCATCCCTTTTTTCAGCGCCGTCTGCTCATCGGTGCCGAGCTTGGCGGCGTAGTCACGGACGTCCTGGGTGATTTTCATAGAGCAGAAGTTAGGACCACACATGGAGCAGAAGTGCGCTACCTTGTGGGCATCTTTAGGCATGGTTTCATCGTGATATTCACGGGCACGATCTGGGTCAAGCCCAAGGTTAAACTGATCCTCCCAACGGAACTCGAAACGCGCCTTTGAGAGTGCATTGTCGCGCAGCTGAACGCCCGGGAATCCCTTGGCAAGATCCGCAGCGTGAGCGGCAATCTTGTAGGTGATGATGCCATCACGCACATCCTGCTTGTTGGGCAGGCCGAGATGCTCTTTGGGTGTGACATAGCAGAGCATGGCAGTGCCGTACCAACCGATGTTGGCCGCGCCGATGCCGGAGGTGATGTGGTCGTAGCCAGGGGCGATATCGGTCACCAGGGGGCCGAGGGTGTAGAACGGCGCTTCGAAGCAATCCTCCAGCTCCTTGTCCATGTTCTCCTTGATCATCTGCAACGGCACATGACCGGGACCTTCAATCATCACCTGTATGTCGTGCTGCCAGGCAATCTTGGTCAGCTCACCCAAGGTTTCCAACTCACCAAACTGGGCGGCATCATTGGCATCCGCCAAACAACCAGGACGTAGGCCATCACCCAGCGAGAAGCTGACGTCGTAGGCCTTCATGATCTCGCAGATATCCTCGAAGTGGGTGTAGAGGAAACTCTCCTGGTGATGCGACAGGCACCACTTGGCCATGATTGAACCACCACGCGAGACGATACCTGTTACGCGATCAGCGGTGAGCGGCACGTAGCGCAGCAGCACACCGGCATGAATGGTGAAGTAATCCACCCCCTGCTCGGCCTGCTCGATAAGTGTGTCGCGGAACAGCTCCCAGGTGAGATCTTCGGCCTTGCCGTTGACCTTCTCCAGCGCCTGATAGATCGGTACGGTGCCGATCGGCATCGGTGCGTTACGCAGGATCCACTCGCGGGTTTCGTGGATATTTTTACCCGTGGAGAGATCCATCAAGGTGTCGCCGCCCCAACGGGCCGACCAGACCATCTTCTCCACCTCTTCCTCAATCGAGGAGCTGACGGCGGAGTTGCCGATGTTGGTATTGATCTTGACCCGGAAGTTACGGCCGATGATCATCGGCTCCAGCTCCGGGTGGTTGATGTTGGCCGGGATGATGGCGCGGCCTAAGGCGATCTCGGAACGCACAAACTCCGGGGTGATCTCATCAGGAATGCTGGCGCCCCAGGAGTGGCCAGCGTGCTGGCGCAGCAGACGACTATAACGGACATCGGCCTTCAGCTCTTGCAGGCGGCAGTTTTCACGGATCGCCACATACTCCATCTCCGGGGTGATGATCCCTTTACGGGCGTAGTGCATCTGCGAGACGTTGGCGCCAGCCTTGGCGCGCAGCGGGTTACGGATATGTTCAAAACGCAGATGGGCCAGGGCTGGGTCGTGCTGACGGTCGGCGCCAAACTCGGAGGTCGGGCCAGCCAGCTGTTCGGTATCGTTACGCTCGGCAATCCACGCGCTGCGCACCTCGGGCATACCGGCCAACAGATTGATCTTCACTGTCGGGTCACTGTAGGGGCCGGAGGTATCGTAGACGTAGATAGGTGGGTTGATCTCCAGACCGCTATCGCTTTGCGTCGGCGACTGGTTGATCTGGCGCATCGGCACACGGATATCGGGGCGCGATCCTGTGACGTAGATCTTTTTGGAGCTGGCAAAAGGGCGGACAATCTCTTCCGATACCTGTGCTGTTTTTTTCAGGAACTCTTCTGGAATCGCGCTCATGGGGATAGACCTCTGGAGGTGGACAGATACAAATTAATCAGGGGAGAAGCGGGGTGCGTATCAATGCGGACAACGACACAACTGCTTCCCTACACCGGTATTAACCGGGTCAGGTTCAAAGGGTGTGATCTCAGCCGTAGCTCAACAATATATAGAGTGGGCACCCCTAGCAACGGTCACAAGGTATCTCAGCAACCCCCTTTTTGCAAGTTTGCCAGCCGCGCCTATCTCCCTTTTGCATTGACCCTGCCAGCACCATGGCTTGCCTCAAAACAGCAAAGCGCTTAATCTCCACGGTTCTGTAAATACAACAACCATGCGGTATGGGGAGAGAATTGAGAATGCTGAACATCGAACAGGCCCGCTTCAACATGATTGAGCAACAGATCCGTCCCTGGGATGTGCTGGACTCTAAAATACTCGAACTGATGACAGCGATCCCGCGTGAGGCGTTTGTTCCCGCTGGTTATGAAGGGCTGGCCTACGCCGATACCGAGATTCCACTCGGGCGGGGTCAGGTGATGCTCTCACCCAAGATGGTTGGCCGCATGCTCCAGGCCGCAAACATCGATCCGCTCGACATTGCGCTGGAAGTGGGCACCGGCAGTGGCTACCAGACCGCTCTGCTGGCGCGCGGCTGTCGCCAGGTATTCAGTGTTGATATCGATGCCAGCAACAGCGCCCAGGCGCGCAAAAATCTCGATAGCCAGGGGGTCAGCAACGTCACCCTGGAAGTTGGTGACGCCGCCCGTGGCTGGGATCAATCCGCCCCCTACGACGTCATTCTTATCAATGGTTCACTGCCTGTGCTCTCCGAAACATTCCAGAAGAGTCTCAATCGCGGTGGCAGACTGGTGGCTATCGTCGGTGACGCGCCGGTGATGGAGGCGATCCTGATCACTCGCACCGGCGACAACGAGTGGAGCCGCGAATCCCTGTTTGAGACCAGCATTCCACCGCTGATCAATGCATCACAGCCACAGCGGTTTACTTTCTAAGACCAACCATCTAAATTAGAAACTACTTATATTTAAAATATCGGACGGCTATCGTGCTCCAGCTCACCCCCACCCAACTACAACACCACCTGCAAACAGCCACCCCTAAACCGGTATTGCTGGATGTGCGTGAGCCGTCTGAATTTGAGTTCTGCGCCCTCGAAGGGGCCATCAACATTCCGTTGGCACGTATTCCGGATGCGGTTGCCACGCTTGATCCGGAGCAGGAGTATGTACTGATCTGCCACCACGGCATGCGCAGCCAGCGGGCCGGCGCCCTTCTGGCAGCACATGGATTTGAAAAACTGATCAACCTCGTCGGTGGTGTTGAGGCGTGGGCCTGTGACCTCGCCCCCGAGATGCCACGTTACTGAATCTGATACAGGACTGGATGCCATGAAAACTCTACCGCGCCTGATTGCCGCACTGCTTGCCCCCGTGGCACTCACCACCTACATGCCGCTAAGTCAGGCCGAAGATCTGATCCAGATCTATCAACTGGCGCTCGACAGCGACCCGGTGCTGGGCGCGCAACAGTCCGCCGTTGAAGCCAGTGGTTATAACCGTCGTCAAAGCTATGCCGCCTACCGCCCCAACATCAATTTTGGCATCAACTATAACGACACCAATCAGGACACCACCGCCAGCGCCACCAGCTTTCTCAGGGCCAATAACAATACCACTACCAGCTACAGCCTGACCCTGCGCCAGGCGCTCTATCGCAAGGATCTGCTGAGCGGTATCGACCAGGCCCGCGCCGCCGAGCGCAAGGTCAATGCCGAACTGCAAAGCGCCTATCAATCCTTGATTGTGCGAGTGGCCGAGGCCTACTTCAATGTGCTGGCAGCGCGCGACAATCTTGAGTTTTCCCAGGCAGAAAAGAGCGCCATCGAACGCCAACTACAACAGAGCAAACAGCGTTTTGAGGTGGGGCTCATCGCCATTACCGATGTACATGAGTCGCAGGCCGCCTTTGATCTTGTTGTCGCCAGCGAGATCAGCGCCCAGAACCTGGTCGCCGTCCGCCGCCAGGCGCTGCGCCAACTCACCGGCCAGCTGCCACAAACGCTACAACCGCTCGGGACCAACATCACCCTCGCCGAACCAGACCCGATCGCTGAGGAGCAGTGGCTGGAGAACGCCCTGCAACATAATCGCGACATCATTGCCGCACAGGCGTCACTCGATGTCGCCAGCGAAGCGGTCAATATCAGCCGCGCCGGCCACCAACCCACCCTGGACTTTGTCGCCAGCCAGCAGCACTCTAAATATGAGGGTAGTTATGGCGACAGTGTTAGCGATACCACCAGCTTTGGTTTCGCCTTTAACCTGCCGCTCTATCAGGGTGGCGGCACCTCGGCAGCCGTCAGCGCCAGCCGCGCGCAACTCAATCAGGCCCGTTACGGCCTTGAACAGCAGCGCCGCACCGTGCAACGTGATACCAGCGAGGCCTACCTGGGCGTTCAGGCCAGCATCAGTCAGGTGAAGGCGTTGCAACAGGCGGTCATCTCATCTGAGAGCGCACTCAAAGCGACGGATGCGGGTTACAACGTCGGCACCCGCACCACGGTGGATGTGCTTAACTCACGCCGCGAGCTTTACCGCGCCCAGCGTGACCTGTCCCGCTCCCGCTACGACTACATCCTTGCCAGCCTGCGGCTGCAACGCGCCACCGGCATGCTGGATGCGGAAGATCTGCAGCAGATCAACAGCTGGCTGGCGGCCAAGTAGTGTGCCCAAAACGCTTCGCGGGGCAGGCTCTGTGCACCGCACACCCATCGCTCTTCGAGAACCAGTGCAAATCGTCCATGGCCAATGGTGCGCAGTGCGCACCCTACCTCTGAATCCGTTTTCCGTTGAGCAGCACCAACTCACCATTTAATACCGCCGATTATCTTGCGCCGCGCTACTGGCCACTCTGGCTCTGGTTTGGTCTGCTGCGCCTGAGCTGTTATCTCCCCTATAGCGCCATCCTCAGGCTCGGCAGTTTTGCCGGTTGGTTGATGTACCATTTCATCCCACGCCGTCGTCACATCGCCACAGTCAACATCCGTCTCTGTTTTCCAGCGCTTGATACCAACCAACAACAGCAGCTGGTACGTGAGAGCTTTCGCGCCGCCGGCATCTCGCTCTTTGAGATCGCCTGGAGCTGGTGGGGGCCGCGTCACAAACTGGAACCGCTCTGCCACATCGATGGCCTTGAACATCTGCGTGCGGCGCAACAGCAGGATAACGGCGTGCTGCTTTTTAGCGCCCACTTCACCTGCCTGGAGATTGGCGGTCGGCTGCTGGCGCTGCACGCACCGTTTCATGTGATGTACAAACCGCATCGCAATCCACTCTTCGAGGCGGTGATGCGTGGCAGCCGCGAGGCGCAGTTTGAAAGCGCCATCGACCGCAATGACATCCGTCTACTGATAAAAACACTGAAACGCGGCCTCACCTGCTGGTATGCACTGGACCAGGACTTCGGCCAGCACAACGCCGTCTTTGCGCCATTTTTTGGCAACCCGGCCGCCACCCTCAGCGCCACCTCACGCATCGCCAAGATGACCAGCTGTAGTGTCATCCCCTTCTTCTGCCACCGCCGTGAGGATGGCAGCGGTTATCAACTGACACTGTTGCCACCCTTGGAAAACTTCCCCTCCGGCGATGACCTTGCCGACGCCACCCTCACCAACAGATTGATAGAGACCGAGATTCGCAAAGCACCGGCACAATATCTCTGGATGCACCGCCGCTTCAAGAGCCAACCGGACTGTGTCGATCTGTATGCGCGCTAAGGCGACCACACCACACTGGCGCTATCGCCTCATCTTCACGGCGTTGGCGCCACTGCTGCTGCTGCACACACTCTGGCAGGCGTGGCAAAACCGCGACCGCCGCCTGGCGTGGCAACGGCTGGGAGTGATGTTGCCGCAACGCCATGACCGTCCCGTCTGGCTGCACATGGCCTCAGTGGGCGAGATCAACGCCGCTGTGCCGCTGATTCAAATACTGCAACAACGTCACCCGCAACTGCCCATCATCATCTCCACCGTCACCGCCAGCGGCGCGGCCATGGCGCAGAAAAAACTGCCCGGCATTGAACACTGCTATCTGCCACTCGACTTTGCCTGCGCCACACGCAGGCTGCTCAAAAAGCTACAACCGCGTTGCGTTATCATCATGGAGACCGAACTCTGGCCACAGCTTTACTATCAATGTTGTAGAGAGCAGGCGCCACTGCTGATCATCAATGGTCGCCTCTCACAACGCACCCTCAACCGTCCCGCCTGGGTCCACGCCTTTTATCAACGTGCGCTGGCCAACGTGACAAAAATCCTCGCCCGTTCAGAAGAAGATGCACAACGTTTTGTGCAGCTGGGCGCGGCAACACAACAGCTGGAGGTGGTGGACAACATCAAGTTCGCAGCGGTGGATCAGAGCACCATCGAACCGATCGCACTGCCTCGCCCCTACGTCGTTGTTGCATCCACTCACGACGATGAGGAGTTGCAGATCAGCCGCGCCTGGCTCACCTCGAACCTGTGCAAAACACATCTGTTAGTAATCGTGCCGCGCCACCCAATACGCAAAGGGGCGATTCTGAAACAGCTACAACCACTCAGCAGCGCCATTGCCGTACGCAGTGAAAACGGTGCTGTCACCGATGCAACGCAGCTCTACCTCGCCGACACCTTTGGCGAACTGCAACAGTTCATTACGGGCGCAGAACTGGTCTGCATGGGCGGTTCGCTTATTCCGCGTGGCGGGCAAAACCTCATTGAGGTGGCGCGCCAGGGCAAGGTGGCGCTGTTTGGACCACACATGGAAAACTTTGAGCATGAGCGCGATCTGCTGCTAAAACAGCAGGCGGCATTTCAGGTAGGCAGTGCCGATGAATTGATCAAAAAAATAGCGGAACTGCTAGCGCAGCCGGAACAACTAAAAAAGATAGGGCAACACGCCAAAGAACTGGTAGCTGCCAAAGCGGATGTAGCAGAGCGCTATGCTGAGGCGCTGGAGCCATATCTATAATCTGGCTAAAACACCATTAAGTGCTATACCCGGCCAACAACCACTGCCAGCACTGCTCATCAAAGCAGAGCTGTGGCTGATTTTTTTTAAACTTCAGCAGTGAACGTCGCAACCGCGCCAGATTCTCACGCTGCCAGCCGGATTCTGGTGTGCGCTGTTCACCCTTGTCGAAATCGATCACAAATACCTGACCAGACTCATCCAGTAAAATATTACGGGCATTAAGATCAGCGTGATAAAACCCGACCTGATGAAAACGTTTGATAGTCGCGCCAACCTCGCGCCACTGCTGTTCAGGTAGAGGCTGTCTGATCAACAGATCGGCAAAGGGCGTCACCTGTGGCAGACGTAACGTCACCAGATCAGCGGTATAAAAAAGCCCACACCGCACCGCTCGCGCCGCAACAGGATGCGGCACTGGCAATCCTTGCTGATACATCTCACTCAATAGCAACCACTCACGCCACGGGCGGGTCTGCTCCAGACCCAACCAGCGATATCTGTCATCACTGAGCTTGGCCATCAAACCACCACGACGATAGTGGCGCAGCACGTACTCGCCATCACCAAAGGCAAAGATAGAGGCGGCGCCACGACCCTGAGCAGTAGTCAACAATGAGCCCTCTTTACGCCAATGGTCCGCCTCAAAAAAATCGTCATTGGGCAACGGCACCAGGGCGGCATCATAGAGAAAATGGCTGCTGGCAAGGCGCGCCTGCTGAATCTGAATAGATCTACTACTCATCAATCAAGACCCCGGCAACCCCGTGGCAACATAGCCCCCCTGCATGATGAAAAACAAACCCGCACTTTGCCGTACTGTCCACAATCACATTAATTCCAAAGATAGATAAATAACCAGCTGATTCATAAAGCTTTGACATCCACCATAACGAAGCATAGAGAGGGAAAAAGGCTAATTAAAACTAGACACTACAGGGAAAGGTTCTTATCATTTCAAGCTGCAACATTCGATTTTCCACCCCACCTCTACAGCCAAGATCTACTGGAACACAATCAGTGAAAAAGCCCTATATATTGTTTGTTAGTCGCATAATAAAGGTATTTGCGAATTTCACAAAACTGCTCTGCTATCCCTTTCACTTTTTATTTCCCAACAAACGCTTCACTATCCCCAGCCGATCTGCGCCACTATATAAAACGGACAAGCCTTCGGTTATTTCCAGAATAATATGGCAGACCAATTACACCGACAGGGTCACCCTGCCGCTTTACTTCAACTATCTGTTCAATCGCCTGCTCTCTCCCAGCTTCGAATATCGCTTCATGATCACAGCAGAGCGCGCCGACTTTATAAAAACAAACTACTCTGCGGAGATCTATGAAAACTATTCAAAGCTTCAGATAGGCGCAGCCCAGGCCGATTTCTGGCGTCTGCTGGTACTGCAGAAACATGGCGGCATCTATCTGGATATAGATGCACACTTTGTCTGGCCCCTGGGCGCCATCATCAATCCCGACTACGATGAGCTTTATGTAACCACCAAGCGGGGCGATATCAGCAACTACTTTATTGCCAGCAAAAGCGACAATCCGCATCTGGAGCAGATGATCAGCCTCATTCTCAATAACATCAAAGAGAACAGCCTGAAGAACGTTTACGACCTGACCGGTCCTGGTGTCTTCAACCATGTTCTGGATAATACCAAGGTAAATACCACCCTTTATCGTTACACCTGCAATCAGGGCAATTTCACCAACGAATATTTCCAGTACATTGATAAACCGGAAGGGAAATGGACCAAGGCTCAAAAAGAGATCGACATCGTGAAAAAATAGCCCCCTGACATCCCCTGATAATGCAAGTCTCATCGAGGGGGGTTACGTAATCAGCTGCTGCCAAACGGCCCTGTTCATACAGCACAAAGTGGCCTTTTCACCCTTAAACCATTACCATAGCGTCTCATTACCGCTTATGCATCAAGCAACTATACAACCTTTGGTAAAGCCATGAATCTATCTGCTGAAATCTCCGTCGGTGAATTTCTCGACAAGGTCACCATTCTCGAAATCAAATCCGAGCGCATCACAGACCCCGCCAAACTGGAGAACGTACACAAGGAGCTCAGCATCCTGCGCCAGACCTGGCAGGCCTCACCCTTCTCACAGCAGGATATCGCGGCGGAGATCGCCGAGTTGAAAGAGATCAACGCACAGCTCTGGAAGATAGAGGATGACATCCGCGACAAGGAGTCCAAAGCGGCCTTCGACGATCAGTTCATTCAGCTGGCCCGCTCGGTCTACGTCATCAATGACAAACGCGCCACCATCAAACGCCGCATCAACGTCAAGGTTGGCTCCACCCTGGTGGAAGAGAAATCCTACGCCGACTATAGCCAGAAAAAGTAAACAGCACATTAAACACCAGGGCTACACCCCGGCACCTACTGCATGACACTGCCCCTGCACACTCCACCTGCAACCCTCTGCCTGCTGCGCCTCTCAGCACTTGGTGACATCAGCCACACGCTACCCAGCGTACGCACCATTCAGCAGGCGTGGCCACAGACCAGGATCACCTGGGTGATCGGCAAGCTCGAACATCAACTGGTCGGCGACATCAGCAATATCGAATTCATCATCTTTGACAAAAAAGCGGGACTAAGCGCCTATAAGCAGCTGCGCCAGCAGCTGCGCGGCCGCCAGTTCGACGTACTGCTGCACATGCAGACATCGATCCGCGCCAGCCTCGCCAGCCTGCTGATCCCCGCAACGATCAAACTCGGTTTCGACAAGAGCCGCGGCAAAGATATGCAGGGCCTTTTCACCAGCCACAAGATCGCCACCAAACCACGGCAGCATGTGATCGACAGCTTTTTTGGCTTCACTGAAACGTTAGGAATCAAAGAGCAGGCCCTGGAGTGGAACATCCCCATCCCCACCGAAGCGCGCGAGTTCGCCGCACAACAGCTGGCCAATGATAAAAAGATCGTGGTGATCAGTCCCTGCTCCAGCATGAGCTACCGCAACTGGAGCGCCGAAGGTTATGCCGCTGTCGCCGACTATGCGGTCGAGAGACACAACATGCAGGTAGTGCTCAGCGGCGGTCCCAGCACATTGGAAAAAGAGTACGGCGAAAAGATCACACAACTCTGTCACCACAAACCTCTCAACCTGATCGGCCGGACCAACATCAAACAGCTGCTGGCAGTACTGAAAAAAGCCGATGTAATAGTTGCGCCAGACTCCGGTCCCGCCCACCTCGGCACAGCCGTCGGTACGCCAGTAATCGGTCTCTATGCCTGCACCAATCCAGACCGGGCACGCCCCTATTTTGATGCCAACCTGGTGGTGAACAAATATCCCGAAGCCATAAGCGCAAAATATGGCAAATCTATTGATCAGCTGCCGTGGGGCATCAGAGTGCGTGATAGCGGAACGATGGAGCGCATCAAACCTGGCGATGTAAATAAAA
>CAMTXZ010000221.1:0-4295 GCA_947085765.1 uncultured Chromatiaceae bacterium
CGTGTCGCCGCCGAGGCCCACATCCGCGCCACCGTCGGCATGATCCTGATCGACTTCCCGACAATCTGGGCCAGCAACGCCGATGAGTACATTCGCAAGGGGTTGCAGCTACATGATGAGTACCGCAACCATCCGCTGGTACGCACCGCCTTTGCCCCACACGCCCCCTACACCGTCTCCAATGCACCACTGGAGCGGGTGATGGTATTGGCGGAGGAGCTGGATGTACCCATCCATATCCATCTGCATGAGACGGCCGATGAGATAACCACCAGCCTCGAACATCACCAGCTGCGCCCGCTGGCGCGCCTGGAACAGCTTGGGCTATTGTCGCCACGGCTGCTGGCCGTACACCTGACCCAGTTAACCGATGGTGAGATTGCCGCCCTCGCCCGCGCCGGCAGCCACGTGGTGCACTGCCCGGAATCAAATCTCAAGCTGGCGAGTGGTTTCTGCCCGGTGGCCAAACTGCTCAAGGCCGGCATCAATGTCGCGATTGGCACCGACGGCGCCGCCAGCAATAACGACCTCGATATGTTCGGCGAGATGCGCACCGCTGCCCTTATAGCCAAGGCGGTGGCCCAGGATGCCAGCGCGGTGCCCGCCGCCACCGCCCTGAGCATGGCCACCATCAACGGCGCCCGGGCGCTGGGGATCGATGCCGAGGTCGGTTCACTGCTGGTTGGTAAGGCCGCCGATATCATCGCCGTTGATTTGGGACAGTTAGAGAGCCAGCCAATCTACAATCCCATCTCGCAGTTGGTCTACGCCACGGGTCGTGATCGGGTCTGCGATGTTTGGGTAGGCGGTAAGCACGTGGTCAAGAATGGTACACTCACCACCCTTGATGGCCCGGCCATCCAGCGCCGCGCCCGTGAGTGGGGAATGAAGATTAATGCGGCAGATCATAAGCTAAGCCACAAAAATTAAGGAACAACATCATGTCTAGCACGCAGCAACGCGCCAATGTCGATCAGGCCGAGGTCAGCAAATTTGAAGCACTCGCCTCACGCTGGTGGGACCCACAAAGCGAATTCAAACCGCTGCATGAGATCAATCCACTGCGCCTCAACTATATAGATGAGCGCGCCCCGCTCAGTGGCAAAACGGTGCTGGATGTCGGTTGTGGTGGCGGCATTCTGGCCGAGAGCATGGCGCGGCGTGGCGCACAGGTGACCGGTATCGATGCGGGGCAGGCGCCGCTGACTGTCGCCAGGTTGCACGCCCTTGAGTCCGGCATCCAGGTCCAGTACCGCAACATCACCGCCGAGGATATGGCCGCAGAAGCGCCCGCTAGCTACGACGTGGTCACCTGCATGGAGATGCTCGAGCATGTGCCCGACCCCGCCTCGGTCATCGCCGCCTGCGCCCAGCTGGTAAAACCGGGCGGCCAGCTCTTTTTCTCCACCATCAACCGCACCGCCCAGGGTTACCTGTTTGCCGTGATTGGCGCTGAGTACCTGTTGCAGATGCTGCCCAAAGGGACCCATGACTATCACAAGTTTATCCGCCCCCATGAGATGGACAGCTGGATGCGCCGCGCCGGGCTGGAGATGCAGGATATCAGTGGCATGAGTTACAACCCGCTCACCCGTCGTTACTCGCTTGGCAAGCAGATCCAGGTCAACTATCTGATACACGCCAGCCGCCCGATCGCCTGAGCTTGATCTGATGGCGGGTAAAAAGCAGTAACGAATCGCGCCATAGCGCCGATACCCTGATGAATATTTTGAGATTATCTCCATGATGCCCAGCAACATCCGCACTGTTTTGTTTGATCTGGACGGAACCCTGGCCGATACCGCCCCTGATCTTGCCGATGCCCTCAATGCAGTATTGGAGGAGCGCTGCTGCCGTACCCTCTCCTTCGATACCATTCGTCCCATCGTCTCCCACGGCAGTCACGCCCTGATCTACCTCGGTTTTGAACTGGCGCCCGGCGATCAGGGATTCGACCTGGTGCAGCAACGGCTGCTGGAGATCTACCGCAACAACATCGCCAACAAGACCCGCCTCTTCCCCGGCATGGCCGAGGTACTCGGCGTGATTGAACGATGCGGTTTGAACTGGGGCGTGGTGACCAACAAACCCAGCGCCTTCACCGATCCGTTGATGGCGGCGTTGCAGCTACAGCAACGCGCCGCCTGTATCGTCTCTGGTGATACCACCAAAAATCGCAAACCACATCCCGAGCCGATGTTTCACGCCGCCGCCCTGGCGGGGTCCGACCCCGCCCATTGTCTATATATAGGTGATGCCGAGCGTGACATCGTGGCCGGCCGAGCGGCCGGCATGACCACCTTGGTAGCGCTGTTTGGTTACATCGGTGATCACGACGACCCCGCCCGGTGGGGCGCTCACGGCATGGTAGAGACCCCGTTAGAGATCCTTAACTGGCTGAGCAAAGAAAAAGTTCCACTCACTAAACAGGCGACCTCATGAGCGAAACCCTCGTCTACACCGCGCTGGGCATCATCGGCATCATTGCCACGGCACTCGGTTATACGCTCTCCGCCCTGCGCAGCCGTACCCAGCTAGACAACATGAGGGAAAAATATGTCTCCCTCAACGAACGGCTTGACCAGCAGCGCACCGAAACCAGCGAAAAATTCTCTTCTGTCGAACGGGTCAAACATGGCCTGGAACAGACACTCTCTTCCTACACACCACCAGATCTCTCCCTGAGTAATAAAGAAAAATTTACCCAAGCGATGTTGCAGCCGCTGCAAGAGACACTCAAGAGCGCCGATATTCAGGTCAAGCGCATCAAACGTGAAGGGGAAAAGGCGCAGCAGCTGATCGACAAACAGCTGGCACTGCTGCAAGCACCCGAGCAGCTCGGCCGTGGCAACCCCAAGGCTGTCACCGCCACACTGGGGGATAGTGAGGCGCGCCGTCAGTGGGGACTCACCACATTAAAAGCGTTGCTTGAACTCACCTACATGACCGACCACTACCGCATCTGCAAGAACAGAGAGGGCGAGCCGGAAAAAGAGGATAAATATTTCCCTCCTTGCCTCATCCAGATGATCGATAACCAGCAGATTGCCATCGACATCAATACGCCGCTGGAGGCCTACGTCAATGTCTGCCACGCACCGGACTCATCGGTGCGCAGCTGGCACCAGGAGAGCCACGCCCGCAAGCTGCGCGAAAGGATCATGACCATCTCCAGTCGCGCCTACCTGTCACGCTTCGAGGAGCCACCCGCGTTAACGATCCAGCTTATTCTCAATGATCACTACCTCACCACCGCGATGGAGATCGATAGTGACCTGGTGCAGCTGGCCACCAGTCAAAAGATCATTCTCGCCACGCCGTCAGATCTGATGACGCTGTTACAGGCCATCTCCTTCAGCTGGCAACAACAGCTGTTCTCCAAAGATGCACACAAGCTGCGCGAGACGGGGATTCAGCTCTATCGCCACTTTGGCACCTTCATCAAGTTGATTGCCGAATTGGGTTCTGAACTCTCCGGGGTGGTGGATAGTTATAAACGTGCCGTCAACTACTTCGAAACAGACGCCAGCAAACCACCCGCCGCCGCACCTGATGCCGAGACACCCACTAGCGCCTCAGCGACAGAGAAAAAAAGCGCCTAAGCACCACCCCGCAGCACAATCAAAACGCAGTTAGCAACTGGGGCGATTCGCTTCAACCCTGCCTCTGCGTTATTCTATGCGCCCTAGTGATAGCCGAATAAACTCAATGACCCCAGATCAATACTGCCAGGACAAGGCCGCCAAGAGCGGCTCCAGCTTCTATTACAGTTTTATGTTTCTGCCGCCTGAGCAGCGTCAGGCCATCGTTGCGCTCTACGCCTTCTGTCGTGAGGTGGATGACGTGGTGGATGAGTGCAGCGATCCCAACCTGGCCCAGACCAAACTGGCGTGGTGGCGCCTTGAGATCGACAAGCTCTTCACCGGCACCCCCAGCCACCCGGTGACGCAGGCGCTGCAAAGCGCCATCAAACGTTACAACCTGCCACAGGAACACTTCCTTGAAATTATCGATGGCATGGAGATGGATCTGAGCCAGCTCACCTATGCCAGCTTCAAGGATCTGAGTCTCTACTGTTACCGTGTCGCCTCAGTGGTTGGTTTGATGGCGGCCGAGATTTTTGGTTTTAAAGAGCGCCAGACCCTTAAATACGCACACAACCTCGGCATGGCCTTCCAGCTCACCAACATCCTTCGTGATGTGGCGGAAGATAGCCAGCGTGGTCGCATCTACATCCCACTGGATGAGCTGGAACAGTTTGGCGTTCATACCGAAGAGATCCTGAGCAACAGCGA
>CAMTXZ010000222.1:0-4654 GCA_947085765.1 uncultured Chromatiaceae bacterium
TCCTACCCCGAATATTCTTGTTCAACACCTCTTGTTCTTGAGGGCTCAGTTCAATAATGATTGCTGAATTCATTGTTCACTTCTCTTGCTATAACGCAGAACATTATAAATGAACAATATATTTAGGACACTACACTAGCTTGGTGAGCGCCCTGGGCAACGCCGATGCGCCAATCGCCTACGTGGACAACCAGAGACTCGAACCGACCCCCACCATCGCTGGCGACACGGTGAAGGTGCTCTCGCCATTCGACAACGCGGTGATCCACCGTGACCGGTTAACTACACTGTTTGGATTCGACTACCGGCTTGAATGTTATGTCGCAGCACCCAAACGCGTGTTTGGATACTTCTGTCTGCCGATCCTCTACGGCGACAAGTTTGTCGCTCGAATCGATTGCAAGGCACATCGGGCTGATCAGCGTTTTGAGGTTTTAAGACTGAATCTGGAAGATGGTGCACTCGACCGGGAGCAGTTTTTTCCTGCATTAAGGGACGAGCTACAAAGGTTCGCCGATTTCAACAAATGCCCGCTGCTTGATGCGGGCGTCGTTGATGCCGCGCGCTCCCGCCCGTCAGAGACTGGCAACTTGCGGGGCAAATCCCGATAGAGGGGCGAAGAGAGGAGCATCAGCAAACTTCTGCCCTGCTATACGGATTCAATAGCGGCTAACGCTCCCTAACCTGTTTCAGCGAGTCGGTAACAGACCCTCTTTACCCCATCTTGAACATCACCTATGATGGAGCAGGACATTTTGATGGCGGACAGAAAACACAATATGTAGTGTTCCTGCCGAACCATAAGCACTGGATATACTGTATTGCACCATTACTAGGAGTTACGGAAGTCACCATGAGCGAAAATAAACACTGCCGTCTGTTGATTCTGGGGTCCGGCCCTGCCGGTTACACCGCCGCTATCTATGCCGCCCGCGCCAACCTGAAGCCAGTGATGATCACTGGCATGGAACAGGGCGGCCAGCTCACCACCACCACCGAAGTCGATAACTGGCCCGGCGATGTTGAAGGTCTGCAAGGCCCCGAGCTGATGGTCCGCATGCAAAAACATGCCGAGCGCTTTGATACCGAGATTATCTTTGATCACATCAACGAAACAGACCTGAGCAAACGCCCGTTCACCCTCAAGGGCGATGCCGGCACCTACACCTGCGACGCACTCATCATTGCTACCGGCGCCACTGCCAAATATCTGGGATTAGAGTCTGAAGAGGCATTTAAGGGCAAGGGTGTCTCCGGTTGTGCCACCTGTGATGGCTTTTTCTATCGCGGTCAGCCGGTGGTTGTCATTGGCGGCGGTAATACAGCAGTGGAAGAGGCGCTCTATCTCTCCAATATCGCCTCCCATGTGACTATTGTTCATCGCCGTGAAAAATTCAGTTCCGAGAAGATCCTGGCCAGTAAACTTATCGAAAAATCCAAGAGCGGCAATGTCACGATCGAATGGAATCAGAATCTCGATGAAGTATTGGGCGACAAGATGGGCGTCACTGGCGTGCGACTCAAATCCAACGATGGTCAGACCAAAGAACTCAAAACCCAAGGGGTCTTCATCGCCATTGGTCACAAACCCAATACCGCCATTTTTGGCGACCAGTTAGAGATGCGTAACGGCTATCTTAAGGTCAAAAGCGGCGGCGAAGGCAACGCTACTGCCACCAGCATCCCGGGTGTATTTGCCGCCGGTGATGTGGCTGATCAAATCTATCGCCAGGCAATCACCTCAGCCGGGGCTGGTTGCATGGCGGCACTTGATGCGGATCACTTTCTGGAAAACGAACCTGCATAAACAGACAAGGCAGAGGCGTGGCGCCCATAAAGGCCGCCCTCTTTCATAAACTGTCCATTCCAACATAGTGGTTGATAAATGATTCTAAGCAGAGATGAAAAGCGGAATTTTATGCGCATGAGCATTGAGTCGGAGGTGAGCTTCAGCCGCCCCGGCTCTGCTCAGGTGCACAGCGGCAAGAGTGTCGACTTAAGTGCATCGGGGATGCGTTTTGTCACCCAGATGCCCGTCAGCGTCGGTGAGACGCTGGCGGTCCACGTCACTCCTCGCGTCTCCATCACGCCGCCACTGGAGGTCATCATGGCCGTCATCCGTGTGGTGGAGAGTGATGATGGTCAATATGATGTGGCTGGTCTGACCCAACCCAGTGGAGCATGAGCCAGACGAATAGAGTCATGAGCGCAGAGATGGCCGGTATCCATTGGCCATCTCTGTCTCACCCAGCCAAAACCACAAATGGCAAGAGGAGTTCCCCATGCGTGGCCCCTTTTGGATAGACCAGCGCGACGTTAGTTATATATTTCCTCCCGTGGATTTGGCGCTGGATGAACCTAACGGTCTGCTCGCCGCAGGGGGCGATCTAACACCCCGTCGCATCGTCAGCGCCTACCGTCAGGGACTCTTCCCCTGGTACAGCGCCGACCAACCGATTTTGTGGTGGTCACCCAACCCCCGCTCCATACTGATTCCATCACAATTAAACATCAGCCGCAGTCTGCGCAAGAGCATTCGCAAACAGCCCTTACGCATCACCATCGACAACTGTTTTGAAGCGGTATTGCGCCAATGTGCGGCACCACGCAGTTATGCCGATGGCACCTGGATCACGCCAGAGATGCAAGCCGCCTACATTGAGCTACATCGTCAAGGGGTCGCTCACTCGTTCGAGGCGTGGCAGGGTGAGACACTGGTAGGTGGGCTCTATGGCCTTGCCCTTGGCAGGATCTTTTTTGGCGAGTCGATGTTCAGCCACGTTACCGATGCCTCCAAAATCGCCTTTGTATATGCTGCCAGGCAGCTTGAGGTATGGGGCTTCAAGCTCATCGACTGCCAGGTTGCCTCCGAACACCTAAAATCGTTTGGCGCTATCGAGGTGCCACGCAGCAACTTCATCGAATACACACTGCAACTCACCCATCTGCCCGGCCATCCAACCCCTTGGCAGTTTGATGAAGGGTTTGATCCACTCAGCGCAGTGCCTGCCGATGAGTGAGCAGACCAACGAACAGACACTCCGCTGTTTCAGCACCGCGCCATTTGTCTGTAGCTACCTGCCCGCACGCGAAGCACGCAACCTGATCATCGACCCTGCCGTTCCGCTAACGTCACCACTACTGGGTGACCTGCTCAACGTTGGCTTTCGCCGCAGTGGTCAGCACCTTTATCGGCCCAACTGCGAACAGTGCCAGGCCTGTATCGCTGTACGTTTAGAAGTTTGCCGCTTTCTGCCCAACCGCAGCCAGCGCCGCAACTGGCAGAAAAACAGCTCTCTAACGCACCAAATTAATGTCAATTATAGCGATGAACAGTTCGAACTCTATCGGCAGTATATCAATGCCCGTCACAGCGATGGCACTATGGCCAACCCCACTATCGAAGAGTACGTCAGCTTTCTGACTGCCGATGGCGTTGACACCCGGTTCCATGAATTTCGTTTGGACGGCAGGCTTGTCGCTGTGGCCGTCACCGACCACACTCCGCTGGGGCTATCGGCGGTCTACACCTTTTATCACCCTGAACTTCACCGCCGAGCACTGGGCACCTACGCCATCCTGTGGCAAATCCAACATGCACAGCAACTCAAGCTACCTTGGCTCTATTTGGGCTACTGGATTAAGGAGTGTGACAAGATGAGTTATAAAAACCGTTTTCAGCCAGCGCAAGGATATCAACAAAACCACTGGTCAAATATAACCGATTGATACGACAGTGAAAATCATCCAGGCCACCTTTTTCCCACTAAAACATTACAATCCTTTTCAAGTCAAAGATTGAGCGATCGACCAGTGATGGTATGATTAAGCCCTACACTAAGCCGCACTTTGAATAACCACTGGAAATACCTGTTTGAGGTGAGACCACCAAAAGCTGGCGTGACTATAACTGTGTTGATGGCATACACAAGCACCCTACTGGAGCTGAAAATGTATCCGATGATTTCTTTGCGTAATACCCTTAACCTGATGAGTCTATTTCTGATCGCTGGACTACTGGCGGCATGTAGTGGTGGCGGTGGTTCTTCCAACCCCAATCCGCCGCCGGTCAACACCGGCTCCTTACCGGCACAGCCCACGCTTGCACTTGGTTACGGTACCAACCAGTTCAACTTCACCTGGGGTACAGCGAGTGGTGCCACCCATTACCAACTACTGGAAAATCCCGATGGTCTATCTGGTTATACCCAAATAGGTGCTGACCTCACCACTACCAGCTATGGCCACACCATCTCCCTGCCGCAGCGGATTAACGCCAGCTATCTGCTTAAGGCTTGCAATAGCGAAGGCTGTACCAGTTCAACAGAGATTTTTGTCAGCGCCAGCGCGGTAGCAGCGATTGGTTATATAAAGGCATCCAACACAGAGGCTGGTGATACCTTTGGCTACGCAGTTGCCTTGAGTAGCGACGGCACCACGCTTGCCATTGGCGCTGCAGGTCCCAACCCCGGCAGCAATCCTCCTATTGATAACCTGCTCCCTGGCGCGGGTGAAAACAGCAATGCAACTAGTGTAGTGTCCTGAATATATTATACATTTTGTAATATCTCTCTAGCTCGCCCCACTTTCTCCATTATTTGACCAACATTTTTGGTCCAAACAAAAGGTTTTGGTGACTGATTATGTTGCTCGA
>CAMTXZ010000223.1:0-2609 GCA_947085765.1 uncultured Chromatiaceae bacterium
AATCACACTATTTATCGAGCAACATAATCAGTCACCAAAACCTTTTGTTTGGACCAAAAATGTGGGTCAAATAATGGAGAAAGTGGGGCGAGCTAGAGAGATATTACAAAATGTATAATATATTCAGGACACTACACTAGCTGCGCTGATTGGAAGAGGCTTAGTGAAAATCATAACGACCAAGAGCATTCCTCGTAAGCAGCTGCTACCAGTGGTTATTATCGGTAAAATAACCTGAGAGGAGGCATAAACGGCCGGGGTCAAAGAGAGTGTGTGACTGGGTGATCGATAAAACTGCGCAGCGCACCCCGGCCGATGGCGGGGGTGTGCTGACCAGCCGTTGCAACGTCAATGGTCACGGTGACCAGTATAGATTCCAAGACCAATAACATGACGCCGAAGCTGGGTTACACTACAATCGCTTGCGTTATTACCGCAGCAATAGGGATGATTCGTCCACTGGAGCCCTGTTTAGCTGTCAGGTTATTGAACAACTACCAGCAGGGTAGCCTGCATAAAATTAAACGTAATATAGGACGTTCTCTTTTTTACGTCAGTTCACCTTTGTAGCGTAAAGGGAGAAACGTTCACCGTCACCCCATGAGTATCGTGCGGAGATGATTTGAATCTAATGTTAAGTGAATATGGGTTTTGAAAGTTATGAGTAAAGTTGTTGTTGTCGCGCTGTATAAATTTGTCGCCTTGGCTGATTTTGCAGCTCTGCGCGCGCCGCTGCTAGACCACTGCCTGCAAGCGGGCATTAAGGGCACGGTATTGCTGGCGGCCGAGGGTATCAACGGTACGGTAGCCGGTTCCCGCTCGGCGATTGATGGTCTGTTGGCCTACCTCAAAACGGATAAGCGATTGCAGGATCTGAATCACAAAGAGTCCTTTGATGAAACACTGCCGTTCTACCGCATGAAGGTCAAACTCAAAAAAGAGATTGTCACGATGGGGGTGGAAGGCATCGATCCCCGTCAGGCGGTGGGCACCTATGTAAAACCCAAGGAGTGGAATCAGCTGATTGCCGATCCCGAAGTATTGGTGGTGGATACGCGCAATGATTATGAAGTTGAGTTGGGCACATTTAAGCGGGCTGTAAACCCTAAAACAGAGAGCTTCCGTGAATTTCCCCAGTATGTGGCGTCACAGATGGACCCAGCCAAACATAAAAAAATAGCCATGTTTTGCACCGGAGGGATTCGCTGTGAAAAATCCACGGCCTATCTGAAAGAACAGGGCTTTGAAGAGGTGTATCACTTGGAGGGCGGAATCCTTCAGTACCTGGAAGATGTGCCGGAATCCGAAAGCCTGTGGCAGGGCGAGTGTTTTGTTTTTGATAATAGGGTCTCGGTGAATCATAAACTGGAAAAGGGTGTTTACGATCTATGCCATGGTTGCCGCTTGCCCATTACCGAGCAGGATAAACACTCAGAACACTACATCGAAGGTGTTGCCTGTCACCATTGCTACGCCAGTCAGACACCAGAACAGCGCGCCCGTTTTGGTGAGCGGCAAAAACAGATGGAGCTGGCCAAGGAGCGCCACGAGACACACATCGGTGGGGCATCACCCGAAAGACAAAAACGTCCACGACCAAAATCCAAACCTTAACAGAAGGTTGCATTATGGCCGGTGAGCGACAAATTTGAGAGAAGCATTCCCATCCTCTAAAGAGTAATGGTTAAACATGGCTTGACCGGGTTGTGGTTAGCTTTACTTAATTCTAAATATGAATTTGATGTGTTAGAAAACCACCGCAGGTGGGAGGGCATAATGGGGATATTTGTAAGATCTTTTCGGCTATGGTTAGTGGCGCTGTCAGCTGCCCTGATATTGGTTGCCTGCAATAAAAACAGTAATGATCTGGGGCAGACGTCACTGCTGAGGCCTTTTGAGTCAGCTGCAGAGTACAGTGAATTTACCAAACAATTCGAACCTAGCCGTAGTGACGAGAGCACGCTGGTGAGCGGAGCGCCCGATACTACCCTTAATTTCAGTGCCGGCAGTAGCAGTGAGAGTTTTTCCCGTACTAATATTCAGGAGGAAGGGGTTGATGAACCGGATGTAGTTAAAACCGATGGTGAGTATCTCTATATTGCATCCAACGACAGAGTTAATATTGTGGATGCAGTGCCCGCAATTAATATGCATAAAGTGGCGCAGATTGTAGTGCCGGGCAGTGTTAATAAAATATTTATCCATGGTACTCAGTTGACAATTATTTATAACGATTATATTTATCCGCCTGCATCTGCTTTAGAGGAAAATGCGGCTGAATCTTTTAGTTCATCCTTCTATTCCACCTATCGTCCCCGGACTGGTATTTTGGTCTCAGATATCAGCAACCCTGCGGCACCTGTTACCCAGCGACATGAGATATATGATGGCTGGTTGAGCGCGGCGCGTAGCGTTGATAATACGTTGCACTTAGTGCTGGAGTTTATGCCACCTGTGGTAACGACTGGAATTGACCCAATGACACTACTGCCAAAACGCTATCGGGTGGGTAGCGATGCGTCGGTGACTGATCTTGGGACAGCAGTGGATGTATCAAAAATATTGCATCCTGAAAAACCGCGATGGTTGAATTTTGTGATGATAGTAAG
>CAMTXZ010000224.1:0-29372 GCA_947085765.1 uncultured Chromatiaceae bacterium
GAGTGATCTGGCAGCTACAAAAACAGGTGGCACCCCTTATGGCGCCAGCCACTACGCGGGAATTGACGGCAAACAGAAGGTGAGTGAAGAGGAGGCGCGGCTCTGCAAAGCATTGGGCCACCGCGTTGCTGAGGTGGCCCGTGTTTTAATGGGTAAATAACGTTTATGTGCGCCGTTGACGCCGTGCCAGCAGCAGGGCTGCCAGCGCCAGCAGCCACGGAAGATGTAGAGCGCCACCGCCACCACCACCACCTGTGTTGTTTCCGCCAAAGTTAAGGGTGGTGTCGGCATTTTTATCGACTAGCGTATCTTCCTTGGCGCGATTGTTGCCGAGAAAGGCATCCTGAGTAGCGCTTTTGACACCTGCCTCTGCCGTTATCGTGGTCGGTTTATCAAAACTTCCTACCACGTTACCGGTGATAAACACCTCTACCCGCGCCAATCCCGGCAGGGTGTTCATGCGGCATTCAATGATATTAAGCCCACTGGGGTTTGGGTCACAATCTGGTTGATTGGTGGTGGAGGTGGTGTCGATCTTGGTGAAACTAAACTGGCTGGGCAGTTTGATCTCCAGCACCACTCCGATGGCCGAGGCGTTGACATAGACATTGGTCAACACCACCTTGTAGGTCAGTGGGCTGAGGGCATCGTTGGGTTTGACCGGGTCAGCGTTGTCGCTCATGACGAGTTTTAAGTCGACATAGGTGTTTGCTTGATAGATGGAGGCGCCATATTCATATGCCCCTATGTCGCAGCGGCCATCAGTTCTTTGCAGAAAACGCTGGTCAACCTGGGGGCAGATGCTGCTATTGGCGTGATCAATGGCGTCACTGTTGGGGAGCAGGGCGTGTACGGGCATAGTATCTGGGAAGCGTGAATCGATCGCCAAGGTGGTGTCGAGTCCCAGGTTGGATGAGTTGATAATGTCAGGGGTACGGCTGGTCCCTGTCGGAACCAGGCCACAGCTATTACTGTTTTCCAGATTGCCGCCGGATGAGTGGATCAGCGTCTTATAATTGATAGGGGTGGTGACACCCGAGCAGGCGGTGGTGCCAGGGTTGCTGTCAATGCCGTTGGCAATGATCGTATTGGTCATCGTTACGCCCGGGGAGGAGCCGGAGTCACGACCGAAGATAGCCAACTGGTTACCGCCCACGGCGCCGTTTTCTGCTGGCGCATTGACGTCAAAGCTCCCCGTACAGCTGCTGCATGGTTCGGATCTGTTGTTATAAAGCGTGACGTTGGTGAGAGTGATGGCGCGGGTATTAAATATTCCACCACCACTGCGTCCCACGTTGCTGCTGATAGTGGTATTGATGATGTCCATGTCACCCAGGGACGAGTTGTAGATACCGCCGCCGTCATAACTGGATCTGTTTTTGCTGACGGTGGAGTGGGTCAGGGTTAAAGGACTCTCGTTGTGAATGCCGCCGCCATACTGTCGCGCATTGTTCTGGGTGATCACGCTATTGCTGACGATAACGTTACCGAGGTTTAGCCCCAGATCCTGGCTGGATATGCCCGCGCCAAGATTGGCGTTGTTGTTGATGATGGTGGAGTTACCGATATTGAGAAAGCCACCCATGTTGCGGATGGCGCCGCCATTAGAAGCACCACCCCCATTTTCGGTCATGACGGTATTGCGTATCTCGGTGCTACCGAGGTTGGTCAGCGCACCGCCGCCAGGCGCGTTGTTCTTTTCAAAGGTTGAGTCCTTGATAGTGACCTTGGCCAGCGCATCGATATAGAGACCACCGCCCGTGAGAATGAAGCTGGTTTCGCCGATGAGAGTGTTGCGGGTCAGGTTGCAACTTTCAAGGCTCAAGGTGCTGGCCCCCTCAACCAGAATACCGGCGCCGCCGGGGAGTTGACCTTTGGGGATAGGCGTTGTGCTGGTGATGTTCAGAAATCCGCCCGTGATGGTGAGATTTCTCAGCGTGACCTTGGCGCCATTTTGAATGTGAAAGACACGATCGTTATTGTTGGCATTGATCGTGGGCCTGACGGCGCCACTGCCAATAATATCCAGGCTGTCACTGATGTCGAGGTCACCACTCTTGCCCGCATTTTCGAAGAGGCCGGAGATGCCTAGAGAGACATCTGAGGTCAGCGTAATAACATCCTTGCCGGGGGTGATATTGGCCAGCTGTATCGCGGCGCGCAGGGTGCATTGACCGCCACTGGTAGAGACGCAGGTACTGGTATTGCCGGGGCTTTGAGGGGCGTCGGCGCTGACATTGACCGTAATGTTCAAGCTGTAACCCACGCTTGGCAGTGCCAGCCCCATCAGTGCGGCCAGTAACAGCAGCGGCTTTCTGAGCGGGGACGTCTGGTGGCTATGACGGATGCGCTTACTCATATTTAGACTCGTCAAGTGGGTGCAGAGATGGTGATTCTATCACGTTGGCTGCAGCTGTTTTATGGCCGAAAAGAGATAAATCCGTCTCTATCTTGAAGATTTGTGAGGCAGTCACGCAGGGACTGTATAACAAATCGTAGCCCAATGTTAGACAGGGATATGGTGTTAAGTCAATCATCAGGCCACTTTATCCTCTGTTTGTCTTAAATGAAGGTGCGGGAGCCTCTTTTAATATATAGCGTAGCGGTGGTCTGATTCCGTATCTGTATGTATGGAATTGTGATCCGGTTCACGTTTTACATTGGTTGGAGGGCGGGGATTGCTGATTTCAGCTCTGTTGTGTTGACGTGTTTTGCCCAGTATTTGATGTGGTTGTAACGTTTTTTAATGAGATGGCCCGGTCTACCCGATACGTAGTGAAAGGAGTCTGTCCAAACGTCTGGTGGCTGGGGATGAACCCCGCCCGTTGAGGATAGAAACTGGGAGAGCCATGGACGTTTTGAGTGTGATCAACTGGGTCGTTGTCATCCTCGGCTGGGCGGCGGGGCTGGTGATGGTGGCGATTTTGGTGATGTTTGTCCAGGACGTGAGCCAGAAACAGCACGCCCTACGGCGTAATTTTCCAGTAATTGGGCGGATGCGTTACTTCCTGGAAAAGCAGGGTGACTACTTTCGGCAGTATTTTTTCTCCAATGATCGCGAAGAGCTGCCCTTCAACCGCGCCACCCGCAACTGGGTCTACCGTACTGCCAAGAACATCGGCGGTACGATCGGCTTTGGTTCAACCCATGACCTTCGTGAACCCGGCACTATCTTGTTTGTAAATGCTGCTTATCCGGTGCTGGAGGAGGAGCTACAGCCGACGCCGGCACTGGTGATAGGCCCCGATTGCGATAAGCCTTATGCAGCACCGGAGATCTTTAATATTTCTGGCATGAGTTACGGTGCCCTATCGGCACCGGCGGTTCGTGCGCTCTCTAAGGGGGCTGCCGCTGCCGGGATCTGGATGAATACGGGGGAGGGAGGCATGGCGCCTTTCCATTTGGAGGGTGGTTGCGATCTGATTTTTCAGATCGGCACCGCCAAATATGGTGTGCGTGATGCAGATGGTAATCTCAGCGACGCTCGACTGCGCGAGGTGAGCGAACACGTCCGCGCCTTTGAGATCAAGCTGGCGCAGGGGGCCAAACCCGGTCGTGGTGGCGTGCTGCCAGGGGTGAAGGTGAACAAAGAGGTGGCGCGGATTCGTGGTATCCCGGTGTTTCAGACCTCCAATAGCCCCAACCGCCATCCCGAGGTAAAAAATGATGACGATCTGCTAGACATGATCTGCCGTATCCGCGATGTCAGCGGCCGTCCGGTCGGTATCAAGCTGGTGTTGGGTGGGGATAATCAGATCAGGGGTTTGGCTGAGACGATCCTGCGTCGCGGCCCGGATTGCGCACCTGACTTCATCACCCTGGACGGTGGTGATGGCGGTACCGGCGCTGCACCCCAGGTGTTGGCGGATCACGTCGGTCTGCCATTGAGTGAGTCATTGCCGATTCTGGTGGATGTGCTGCTGGAGAGTGGTCTGCGGGAGCGGGTGCGGGTAATCGCTTCCGGCAAACTGGTCACCTCGGCCCATGTTGCCTGGGCTATGTGTATCGGTGCTGACTTTGCCGTGACAGCGCGTGGTTTTATGTTTGCGCTGGGCTGCATTCAGTCATTACAGTGTCACAAAGATACCTGCCCTACCGGTATTACCACCCACAACAAACATCTGCAAAAGGGGTTGGTGGTGGAAAATAAGGCAGAGCGGGTCGCCAATTACGCTCGCTGGATGAATGTGGAGGTGGCGCGTCTGGCCCACTCCTGTGGTCTGGCCCACCCGCGTGAATTTATGCGCCATCACGCCCGTATCGTGCAGCATGCGGGACTCAGTCTGCCGCTCGACAAGTTGTACCCCTATCCAGTCAGAGTTGGGTAGGTGGTATTCGCCCTCCGTTAATGGCGCCAGATAATGGTGATCATCTAAGTTGCTTAGCCCTTATGGCATCTCTGGTCCAGTTGACCTCACAGGCTTTCAGCCGCAGAGGTAGACAGATTCTGTAACGTGAGCAGTGTAATTCTCTTGAGTAACCAAGGATATGAACTATTTTATCTCCATGTTCAGAGAATGGGTACTATGCTATTGAATAAGCTCCGTTGAGCCACATCTAACAGTGCAGCAACTTTTAATATCATGAGGATACTTCGATGCGCATGGATAAACTGACCAGCAAATTCCAGCAGGCCCTGGCCGACGCCCAGAGCCTGGCGGTAGGGCGTGACCACCAGTTCATTGAGCCACTGCATATTATGTTGGCGCTGCTCGACCAGGAGGGGGGTTCGGTGCGCCACCTGCTGACCCAGGCCGATGTCAACGTGCACACCCTGCGCTCACAGCTGGGCGAGGCGCTGGATCGTCTGCCGCAGGTGGAGGGGACTTCAGGTGACGTGCGCCTCGGCAACGATCTGGCGCGGGTGTTCAATGTCACCGACAAGCTGGCGCAGCAGCGCAAGGATGAGTACATCTCCAGCGAGCTGTTTGTGCTCGCCTGTGTGATGGAGACGGGCGCCATTGGTGAGATTATGCGCAAGGCCGGTGCCAGCAAGGGTTCGCTGGAGAAGGCGATCGAGGCAGTGCGCGGTGGTCAGAAGATCGACGACCCCAACGCCGAAGAGCAGCGTCAGGCGCTGGAGAAGTACACTGTCGATCTCACCGAACGTGCTGAGCAGGGCAAGCTCGACCCGGTGATCGGCCGCGATGATGAGATCCGTCGCACCATCCAGGTATTGCAGCGCCGCACCAAAAATAATCCGGTGCTGATCGGTGAGCCGGGTGTCGGCAAGACCGCCATCGTTGAGGGGTTGGCGCAGCGTATTGTCAACGGCGAGATTCCCGAGGGGCTGAAAGGCAAGCGGGTGCTGTCTCTCGATATGGGCAGCCTGATCGCCGGCGCCAAGTTCCGCGGTGAGTTTGAAGAGCGCTTGAAGGCGGTACTCAATGACCTCTCTAAACAGGAGGGGCAGGTGATCCTGTTCATCGACGAGCTGCACACCATGGTGGGTGCCGGTAAGGCCGAAGGGGCGATGGATGCGGGCAACATGCTCAAACCCGCTTTGGCGCGTGGTGAACTGCACTGTATCGGCGCCACCACCCTTAACGAATATCGTGAATATGTGGAGAAGGATGCCGCGCTCGAACGTCGCTTCCAGAGGGTGCAGGTGAATGAGCCGACGGTTGAGGACACTATCGCTATTCTGCGTGGCCTGAAACAGAAATACGAAGTGCATCATGGCGTCGATATTACCGATCCTGCCATCGTCGCCGCAGCAACGTTATCGAATCGCTACATTACCGACCGCCAGCTGCCCGACAAGGCGATCGATCTGATCGATGAGGCGGGTAGCCGTCTGCGCATGGAGATCGACTCGATGCCGGAAGAGATGGATAAACTCGACCGCCGTGTGATCCAGCTCAAGATCGAACGTGAGGCGCTTAAAAAAGAGACCGATGACGCCTCACGCAGGCGATTGCAGACGCTGGAGGAGCAGCTCAGTAAACTGGAGCGTGAATATTCAGACTTCGAAGAGGTGTGGAAGTCGGAGAAGGCGACCCTGCAGGGGACCCAGCATATCAAGGAGGCGCTGGAGCGCGCTCATCTCGAGCTTGAAGCGGCGCGTCGTGCCGGTGATCTGGCGCGCATGTCAGAGATGCAGTATGGCCGCATCCCCGATCTTGAGAAGTCGTTGCAGATGGCCAGCGATGCCGATCTGCACAAGACCACGCTGCTGCGCATCAAGGTGACCGAAGAGGAGATTGCTGAAGTGGTCTCGAAGTGGACCGGCATTCCCGTCTCCAAGATGCTCGAAGGTGAACGCGACAAACTGCTGCGTATGGAGAGTGAACTGCAGAAGCGGGTGATTGGTCAGGGCGAGGCGCTGAAGGCGGTCTCCAACGCCATCCGCCGTTCACGCGCCGGACTCTCCGATCCCCATCGCCCTAATGGCTCCTTTCTGTTCCTTGGGCCAACTGGTGTGGGTAAAACCGAACTCACCAAGGCGCTGGCCAACTTTCTCTTCGATACCGAGGAGTCGCTGGTACGGATCGATATGTCGGAGTTTATGGAAAAACACTCTGTCGCGCGGCTGATCGGCGCACCGCCCGGTTATGTCGGTTACGAAGAGGGCGGTTATCTTACCGAGGCGGTGCGGCGCAAACCCTACTCCGTGATCCTGCTCGATGAGGTGGAGAAGGCGCATCCCGATGTCTTCAATATCCTGTTGCAGGTGCTCGATGATGGCCGCCTCACCGATGGCCATGGCCGCACGGTCGACTTCCGCAATACCGTCATCATCATGACTTCAAACCTTGGTTCACAGGTGATTCAGGAGCTGATGGCTGGCGATGCACATGGAAGTGCAAGTGTCGCGGGAGGCAGGACGCCGGAAGCGATCGAAGAGAACTACGATCAGATGAAGGCGGCGGTGATGGAGATCGTCGGCCAACATTTTCGCCCCGAGTTCATCAACCGTGTTGACGACGTGGTGGTATTCCATCCGTTGCAGAAGGAGCAGATCCGTCGCATCGCCGATATCCAGATCGACTATCTGCGCAAACGTCTGGCTGAACGTAGCCTCGGTTTGAAGCTCAGCGTTGCAGCGCTGGATAAGTTGGGGGAGGCGGGTTTCGATCCGGTCTATGGTGCGCGGCCACTCAAACGGGCCATCCAGCAGCGCATCGAAAATCCATTGGCGCAGGAGATCCTCGCCGGCAAGTTCCAGCCTGATGATGTGATTGAGGTGGAGGTGCTGGGTGATGGTTTTACCTTTAAGCGCGGTGTGGCTGACACCGCCGAGGTGAGTGCCGCTTAAAACGCTCACCTTGCAGCGGTTTTGTTATGGAGTGAGTATCGTGTTTTGCGGCGCGCCCTTTTGCTGTTCTGGATAGTCGAGGGTGTAGTGCAGCCCACGGCTCTCTTTACGGGAGAGCGCAGAGCGGACAATCAGTTCGGCAATGAGGACTAGATTCCGTAGTTCCAGCAGATCGTTGCTGACTTCGAAGTGTGCGTAGTAATCATCTACCTCGTGCGAGAGTATCTGGATGCGGCTCATGGCGCGTCGTAGACGGCGATCTGTGCGCACGATGCCGACGTAGTCCCACATGACGCGGCGCAATTCGTCCCAGTCATGGGCGACAACTACCTCTTCATCCGATTCGGTAACGCGGCTTTCGTCCCACTGCGGGAGTGTGGCGGGCATCGGGAAATCCTGGAAGCGTGCGGTGATATCGTGGCTGGCCGCCTTGGCAAAGACCAGGCACTCCAGCAATGAGTTGCTGGCCATGCGGTTGGCGCCGTGCAGGCCGGTGAAGGCGGTCTCGCCAATGGCGTAGAGGTTGCTGATGTCGGTGCGCCCCTTTATATCAGCCATGACACCACCACAGGTGTAGTGGGCCGCCGGCACGACCGGGATCGGTTCCTGAGTGATGTCGATGCCATATTCCAGACACGTGCTGTAGACGGTTGGGAAGTGCTCTTTGATGAACTCCGGCGGTTGGTGGCTGATGTCCAGATAGACACAATCAATGCCGAGCCGTTTCATCTCGTGATCGATAGCGCGTGCTACCACATCGCGTGGTGCAAGCTCTTCCTGTGCGTGATAACGCTCCATAAAACGGTTGCCATCGGGTAGTTTCAGTTGTGCCCCTTCGCCGCGCAGCGCCTCGGTGATGAGAAACGATTTGGCCTTGGGATGGTAGAGGCAGGTAGGGTGGAACTGCACAAACTCCATATTGGCGACACGGCAGCCCGCGCGCCAGGCCATGGCGATACCGTCGCCAGTGGAGACATCAGGATTGCTGGTATATAAGTAGACTTTGCCCGCACCACCCGTGGCAAGAACGGTGAAACGGCTGGCAAGGGTGAGAACCTTGTCGTTGGCCTTGTCGAACACATAGCAGCCGAGGCACTGTTTTTGGTCGGGATTGGGGTCGTTATTCGTAATCAGGTCGATGACCAGGTGGTTTTCCAGAATATCTATATTAGTGTGGTTCTTGAGTTGGCTGATCAGTGTGTTTTCAACGGCGCGGCCAGTGGCGTCGGCGGCGTGCAGGACACGTCGATGGCTGTGGCCACCTTCACGGGTCAGATGGAAATCACTACTGCCGTCGGTGCGGGTTTCGCGGGTAAAATCAACACCACACGCTACCAACCAGTCGATCGCCTCGCGTCCATGTTCGACGGTGTAACGGACAATTTCGGGGTCACAAAGCCCGGCGCCAGCGATCTGGGTATCATCGATGTGGGACTCGATAGAGTCTTTGGCGTCAAATACCGCCGAGATTCCCCCTTGGGCGTAGAGGGTGGCGCCCTCTTGCAGCGGCCCCTTGGTGATCACTGCAATCCTGGCGTTTTCGGCCAGACGCAGTGCTAAGCTCAGGCCAGCGGCGCCACCGCCGATGATGACGGCATCGTATTGAAGTTGTTTCATTGTTACTCAGAAGTTAAGAGACTGTTGAGGATGGTGAATATCTATGGTTACTTTTTAGCATATAATGCCCTTATTTTGGAATTGTACTGAACCAGTAGGTCATTCTGGAGTCCATGTAACAACTTATAATGAATATACATAAAAATAATATGGAAGGTCCGAATGGGGGATAGTCAGACGGATCAAGCGCTTGTTGAGCGTGTGCAGGGTGGCGACAAGAAGGCTTTTGACCTGCTGGTGCTTAAGTATCAGCACAAGGTTATCAATTTGATCTCGCGTTACGTGCGTGACTCCTCCGAGGTTTACGATGTGGCGCAGGAGGCATTTATCAAGGCCTACCGGGCACTGCCCAATTTTCGCGGCGACAGTGCCTTTTATACTTGGCTTTACCGCATTGCCATTAACACGGCAAAAAATTATCTGGTGGCGCGTGGGCGTCGTCCACCACAGTCCGACATAGATATCGAGGATGCGGAACAATTCGAATCTGCTGGTGATCTAAGAGAACACGACACCCCCGAAGGGTTGTTGATCAAAGATGAGATAGAACGGGTGGTGGCCGATGCCATCGAAAAACTTCCTCAGGATCTGCGTATGGCTATCACCCTGCGTGAGCTGGAAGGGTTGAGTTACGAGGAGATCGCTGATGCCATGGGGTGCCCCGTGGGCACGGTTCGCTCCCGGATATTTCGGGCGCGTGAGGCGATACAAAAGCGGTTGGAACCTTTACTGTAGGATTAAATTCCTGAAGGCGAGCATATGGCAGACGATAAAACAAATGAGTCACTCTCGGCTCTGATTGATGGTGAGATGGATGAACATGAGATGGTGCGTTTCATTCGTGAGCTGCAACATGAAGCAGAGCAGCAACAGACGTGGCAACGTTACCATTTGATTGGTGATGCCCTGCGTAAAAATTTGCCGGCTCATATCGATGGTTCGTTTGCCAGTCGAGTCAGCCAGGCGATTGTTGCTGAGGATATACACTCTACAACGGTTGTTAAATTCAAGCCCAAGCCCAGCGCCTCTCTTCAATCACACTCCACTTTCTCTAAGCCGTTGGCCGGGTTTGCACTTGCAGCGTCGGTAGCGGCGGTAGCTTATCTTGGTGTTGGCATGATTGCGGTGGATGAGCAAGTCTCTGCTCCTCATCTGGCCAGCAATGTTTTGCCGCTCTCGTCCCCGGTAATACAGCCAGCCACGCTGGATGGATTTCAGACTGTACAGGGGCAGCGTTGGAATGTAGATACGCCTGCGGTAGAGTCAAGATTGAATAGTTATCTTCAGAACCACAATACGTTGTCGAGTGTGACGGCGATGAATAGTCTCATGCTGCCAAACGTTCGTTTGGTAGAGACCCAGCCAGCGCAGGGTGAGTAATTTGTATCTAAGCTGTTGTTGTGATGGGCTGCTGCGGCAGCGCTTTTCTCTCTCTGGCTTGATGATCGCCAGTGTGTTGCTGACTTGCAGCAGTCTCGCTCTTGCAGCGGGTCCTAATAATGAGGCCCGCAAACATTTGGAACGAATGTCAGTAGCGCTGCAGGAGTTGAGTTACCAAGGCGTATTTGTCTATCGTCGTGATGAGGATTTGGCGGCGATGAAGGTGATCCACTTGGCCCATAAAGAGGGTGAGCGTGAACTGTTGCTGACGTTGACGGGGGAGGCGCGCGAAACGGTACGGGACAGTCGCCGTTTTGGTCTTATGGGCCAGCAGGTGGCGGCGCGGTTGGCCGGAGTCGAAAGTTACTACCGGTTGGCGCCAGTCAGTCGTGATCGGGTGGCGGGACGTGATGCAAGGCTGATTGCCGTGGCGCCGCGTGATCAGTTTCGTTACGGTTATCGCCTCTGGCTCGACGCAAAGACTGGCCTGCTGCTTAAGTCAGACCTGCTCAGTGAGCAGGGGCGGATTCTGGAACAGGTCATGTTTACCTCGATCGAGCTGCTGCCTGAAAAGGAGAAACAGCGGCTGTTGGCTGAGGTTGACGCACAGTTAGTCACCCCTGAAGAGCGTAATGCCACTCCTGTCGAACGTTCTGAGTGGTTGGTGGCAACTGTTCCGGTGGGTTTTCAGTTGATTACCACTCGTACCACTACCCCTCAGGGTGGTGTGGCACACATGATTTATAGTGATGGTCTGGCCTCGGTTTCGGTCTTTATTGAGGCGGAACAGAGATCCAGTGAGAAGCCATTTATAGGTGTCTCCAGCATGGGGGCGGTTAATGCCTACGGTAATATGGTTGAGAGACATCAGGTAACGGTAGTAGGTGAGGTGCCAGAGATTACCGTCAGGACGATCGGTCAGTCGATTCGTTATCAGGGTCAATAGGGATGATTGAAGAGCGGGCTACGGTTGTTTCGGTTGAAGCGGGTTTTGCCTGGGTTGAGACTCAGCGCACCAGCACCTGTGGTTCGTGCTCTGCCAATAAGGGATGTGGTACCGGTGTGGTTGCCAAGGTAGTTGGGCAGCGACTCAGCCGCGTTCGGGCTATCAATACGATCGGCGCCCATGTTGGCGATGAAATTATTATTGGCCTGCACGATCAGGCATTGGTGCGTGGCTCCCTTGCCGTTTATGCTGCGCCACTCATCGCTATGCTGTTAATGGCCATGGTGGGTGACCTGATTGGCGGTGAGTTGCAGCTCAGTTCCAATGAAGGGTTGACAGTTATCTTTGGCCTGGCGGGTCTTGGTCTCGGATTCTTGTGGGTAAGGAGTTTCTCTCTGCGAATCGCGGATGATGTTCGTTATCAGCCTGTTATTTTGCGACAGAGTCAGGTTACCCCCGTCTCTCAAATTTTGGTCCGGCTTTAAACACATTAACGTTCTAATGCCTCATTACTTTTACTTTCAAGGAGATCGTGTGTTGAATTTAAAATCGAACTCAATGGTAGCTGCATTGGTTTTGTCGGTAAGCCTGTTTGCCGTGGCTGTGCCAGCGGGTGCAGCGGTGCCTGCACAACTGCCTGATTTTACCCGCGTGGTTGAAGCAACCAGTGCTGCTGTGGTCAATATCAGTACTACGCAGAAGGTTAAGCCTCAAAACAAGAGTAATGTGCCTCATGGAGGGCGTATCCCGGGTATGCCGGAAGGTGCCCCGTTTGATGAGCTGTTGCGGCGCTTCTTTGAGCAAGGCCCTGGTAGTGAGCCAGATGATGGACGTTCTCTCGGGTCTGGTTTTATTATCTCCAAGGATGGTTATATTCTCACCAATAACCATGTGGTCAGCGAAGCCGACGAAATTATCGTCCGCCTGAGTGATCGTCGTGAGTTGGAGGCAAAGCTGATTGGTAGTGATAAGCGCAGTGATGTAGCGTTGTTGAAGGTCAATGCCAACGACCTGCCGGTGGTGACAATTGGTGATTCCAAAAAATTAAAGGTGGGAGAGTGGGTACTCGCCATCGGCTCACCCTTTGACTTCGATCATACTGTGACGGCCGGTATTGTCAGTGCACTGGGCCGCAATCTGCCAAATGAGAACTATGTGCCGTTCATTCAGACCGACGTGGCGATCAACCCCGGCAACTCCGGTGGCCCGCTCTTCAATCTTGATGGTCAGGTGGTAGGCATCAACTCCCAAATTTATAGCCGTACCGGTGGTTTCATGGGGCTGTCTTTTACCATTCCTATTGATCTGGCCATGGATGTGGTGGAGCAGATCAAAAACGGTGGCCATGTCAGTCGTGGTTGGCTGGGTGTGTTGATTCAAGATGTGACCCGTGAACTGGCGCAGTCTCTGGGCATGGATAAACCAGGCGGGGCGCTGATCTCGCAGGTGTTGCCGGAGAGTCCGGCGGAGAAGGCAAAGCTTAAGGTAGGTGATGTTATTGTTGAGTTTAATGGCCGGAGTGTCTCTACCTCGGCGACACTACCGCCGATGGTTGGAGTGACCCCGATTAACAAACCGGTGAAGGTCAAAGTGATCCGCGAGGGTAAGCCCCAGACCTTGATGGTGACAATTGGCGAACTCCCGACTGAAGACGCCTTGGCCAGTGCTGGTCCTGCGTCGAAGGGGAGTGGTGTCGAGGATGGCCGTATCAAACTCCATATTGACAATCTGACAGCGGATCAGCGTAAGGCGTTGGGGCTACCCGAGAAGCAAGGTATCGTGGTGACTCAGGTCCAGGAGGGTGCTGCCTACGATGCAGGCATCCGCGAAGGCGATGTGCTGATGATGATAAATAACGTAAAAGTCACAGATACTAAGCAGTTTCGTGATTTGGTCGCGGGTTTGCCTGCTGGCAAGCCAGTGGCTGTGCTGCTGCAGAGGCGTGATGGCGCGGTCTTCCTGGCACTTAAAGTGCCTGAAAAATAAGACGTTTGTTTGAAGTATGAGGAGCGGGGGGCTGATAATCAGCCCCCCGCTTTGTTTTAGGGATGTAAGCCGGGAGCGAAATTCGTTAGAATTGCGCTCCAAAAATCAATGCCATAATGGCCATTGTCCTGATGTGATAACTAAAGAGCCTAATGAAGCATATCCGAAACTTTTCCATCATCGCCCATATCGACCACGGTAAATCGACACTGGCCGACCGCTTCATCCAGATGTGCGGCGGTCTTGCAGATCGCGATATGGAGGCCCAGGTGCTGGACTCTATGGATATCGAACGCGAACGTGGTATCACCATCAAGGCCCAGAGCGTGACCCTGCCCTATACGGCCAGCGATGGTCAGGTCTATCAGTTTAACTTCATCGATACCCCCGGCCATGTCGACTTCTCTTATGAGGTGTCACGCTCGCTGGCCGCCTGCGAAGGGGCGCTGTTGGTGGTGGATGCTTCACAAGGGGTCGAGGCCCAGAGTGTGGCCAACTGCTACACCGCCATCGAGCAGGGGTTGGAAGTGATGCCGGTGCTGAATAAAATAGACCTGCCTTCTGCCGACCCTGAACGGGTGATCCATCAGATCGAGGATATCATCGGTGTTGGCGCCGCTGATGCCCCGCGTGTCAGTGCCAAGAGCGGCCTAGGGGTGGCCGAACTGTTGGAGGCCATCGTCAAACGTATTCCGCCACCGGAAGGTGATCCCGACGCGCCACTACAGGCGCTGATCATCGACTCCTGGTTTGATAACTATGTGGGTGTTGTTTCGCTGGTACGGGTCAAAAACGGCACCCTGCGTAAGAAGGATAAAATTCTGGTGATGTCGACCGGGCGTCATCATCTGGTTGATCATGTGGGTATCTTCACGCCTAAACGTGTTGATACCGCAGAGCTGAAGGCAGGTGAGGTCGGTTTTATCATTGCCGGTATTAAGGAGATTGATGGTGCTCCGGTTGGCGATACCATCACCCGTGCGGATCGCCCCTCCACTGAACAGCTGCCTGGCTTTAAACAGGTGCAACCGCGCGTTTTTGCCGGACTCTTTCCGACCTCTTCGGAAGATTACGAGGATATGCGTGATGCACTCTCCAAGCTGCGGCTCAATGACTCGGCGCTTTTTTACGAGCCGGAGACCTCGCAGGCGCTGGGGTTCGGTTTCCGCTGCGGTTTTCTCGGCATGTTACATATGGAGATTGTGCAGGAGCGGCTGGAGCGTGAATATGATCTCGATCTCATCACCACCGCGCCGACGGTCATCTATGAGGTGCTGTCGACCAAGGGCGAGATTCTGCTGGTCGACAACCCTGCCAATCTGCCCGCCGCCAACTACATCGCCGAGATTCGTGAACCGATTATCGAGGCCCATCTGCTGATGCCGCAGGAGTATCTTGGCAACGTGATTGGTCTCTGCATTGAAAAGCGTGGTGTGCAGAAGAATATGCTCTACGTTGGCAGCCAAGTGTCTTTGACCTACGAACTGCCATTGAATGAGGTGGTACTCGACTTCTTCGATAAGCTTAAATCGGTTTCGCGTGGTTATGCCTCACTCGATTATGAGTTTAAGCGTTACCAGTATGCTGATCTGGTGAAACTCGACATCATGATCAGCGGCGAGACTGTCGACGCACTGGCGGTAATCGTGCATCGCGATAAAGTTGAATTTCAGGGACGTGCCCTGGTCGAGCGGATGAAAGAGGTAATCCCGCGGCAGATGTTTGATGTCGCCATCCAGGCGGCCATTGGCAATAAAATCATCTCCCGTAGCACCATCAAGGCGCTGCGCAAAAACGTGCTCGCCAAATGTTATGGCGGCGATGCCAGTCGTAAACGCAAACTGCTGGAAAAGCAGAAGGCGGGTAAAAAGCGCATGAAAATGGTCGGTAAAGTGGAAATTCCGCAGGAGGCCTTCCTGGCGGTACTGGATGTGGGTAAAAAATAGATGAACTTTGATTTTGCAACTGTAATGGTATGGGCGGTTCTGGTAACGGGGCTGATCTGGGGTCTCGACTCGCTGCTGTGGAAATCGAAGCGCGATGCCGGGCTGGCCAAGCTTAAGGCAGAGGGGGCTGAAGCCAAGGTAGTCGAGAGCAGCTACCGTGAACCGGTACTGGTGGAGTATGCCCGCTCGTTTTTTCCGGTGATTCTGGTGGTGTTGTTGCTGCGCTCGTTTTTGGTCGAGCCGTTCCGCATCCCCTCAGGCTCAATGATGCCAACCCTGTTGGCGGGTGATTTTATTCTGGTCAATAAATTCACCTATGGCATCCGCCTGCCAGCCCTTAATACCAAGGTGCTGGAAGTAAGTGAGCCGGTGCGCGGTGATGTGGTGGTATTCCGTTACCCTAAAGAGCCCTCGGTGGATTACATCAAACGTGTGGTCGGCCTGCCCGGTGATACGGTCTCTTATTATGGTCGCCAGGTTTATGTAAATGGCCAGATCGCCCGACAACAACAAGAGGGCACTTATACTGCCACAGGTGCCGGGTTCCTGGCCGGTGCTGAGCTACGTAAAGAGCAGCTCGGTGATGTGGAGCACGATATTTTAATTATCAACGGGCGTCCTACCGTTGAGGGTGAGTTTAAGGTGCCCGCCGGGCACTACTTTGTCATGGGGGATAACCGTGACAATAGTAATGATAGTCGTTATTGGGGCTTTGTGCCGGAACAGAATCTGGTTGGACGCGCCTTCATGATCTGGATGAACTGGGACAGTATTCAGAACCGGGTATCGTGGGAGCGTATCGGCAACATGATTCATTGATGGCTGGTGATATGCCCGTGAATCTGGAGAAGACGATATGCCGAATAGATTAAAGTCACAGCATGGCATGACAGCCATCAGTGTTTTGATGATTGTTGTTCTGGTGGGGTTTGTGCTGCTGATTGCAGCCAAACTGGTGCCCACCTATTTTGCTCACTTTAAGGTGGAGGCGGCGCTCAAAAACCTAACCTCAGATAAGCGTGCTGAGGGTGCCAGTGATAAAGAGATCAAGAGTCTGATCCTGAAAAAACTTGATGTTGATGACGTCGATTTTGTGACGGAAAAAGATATTGTCATTACCAAAACCTCCACAGGTCGTACAGTCTCTATCGATTATGAGGCACGGGTACCGATGTTTGCCAATGTTGATGCCGTGGCTAAATTCAGCAACAACTCGGTTGAGTTAAGGTAGTGGTTATTTGAATCCTCCGTTTGACAGACTTCTGCGGGTGCTCAACTACCGTTTTCACGATAGCGCCCTGATTGAACAGGCACTCACTCACCGTAGTGTTGGCCATCACAACAATGAACGTTTGGAGTTTTTGGGTGATGCAATCCTCGGCTGTGTGGTTGCCGAGGCGCTATATCGCCGTTTTCCTGACGCCAGTGAAGGTGATCTCACACGACTGCGCGCCACCCTGGTTAAAGGGGATACCCTCGCCGAGATTGGTAAAGAGCTCTGTTTGGGTGACTATGTTCGGCTAGGTTCAGGTGAGTTGAAGAGTGGCGGTTTCCGGCGTGGCTCCATCCTTGCTTGTGCGGTCGAGGCGCTGATCGGCGCAGTCTATCTCGATGGTGGTTATAGCGCTGCTGGCACGCTGATACTGGCGCTTTACCAGGAGCGTCTTGAAAGTGTCTCGCCGGAAGATGAACTCAAAGATCCCAAGACCCGTCTGCAGGAGTTCCTGCAATCGCGCAAACTGCCTTTGCCGCGTTATGACTTGGTTAAAGTTGAGGGGGACGCCCATAATCAGACCTTCTATGTTGAATGTTTGTCTGATGCTCGGAAAGAGCGTATTCCTGGTCATGGTAGTAGCCGCCGCAAGGCAGAGCAAAATGCCGCCAAAAAAATGTTAAAGATACTGTCGGAAGCGGCTGGCCGCTCCGTCTCAAATGGATAAATAGATACCGTGACCGAGTTTGAACAGAAGAGCCCTGAAAATTTCCGCTGCGGTTTTGCCGCCATTGTAGGTCGCCCCAATGTTGGCAAGTCCACATTGATGAACCGCATCCTTGGGCAGAAGATCAGCATCACCTCGCGGCGACCACAGACTACTCGTCACCGCATCCATGGCATTGATACCAGCGCAGAGTGCCAGGTGATTTATGTCGACACCCCGGGGCTGCATAAACCGGGGGGCAAGGCGATGAATCGTTACCTGAATCAGGCCGCAACTACCGCCTTGCAGGGGGTGGATGTGGTGTTGTTTGTGGTGGCGGGCAACAAGTGGACCGATGAAGATGAGCTGGTGTTGGAGCGGGTAAAAAATGCTGGCGCGCCGGTGATTCTGGTGGTGAATCAGATTGACCGGCTGGAGCCAGAGCAGCTTCTGCCCCATTTGGCAAAGGTATCACAGCGAATGGCGTTTCACTCCGTAGTGCCACTCTCGGCCAAGAGTGGTGAGAATGTTGATGCTCTGGAGGGTGAGGTTGAAAAGCTGATGCCCTATGGCCCGGCGCAGTTTCCTGAAGACCAGATTACCGATCGAAGCATGCGTTTTCTTGCTGCTGAGATCGTGCGTGAGAAGCTTACACGCCAGCTCGGTCAGGAGTTGCCTTACGAGATGACGGTAGAGATCGAGTCGTACGAGGTTGAGGAAGGTATCGTCAATATCGCCGCGTTGATCTGGGTTGAGCGTGCTGGGCAGAAGGCGATTGTCATCGGCAAGGGTGGACAGGGGTTAAAGAAGGTCGGCCAGGAGGCCCGTTTGGATCTGGAAAATGTGCTGGAGCAGAAGGTGTTCCTGCAACTCTGGGTCAAGGTTAAGGAGGGCTGGTCTGCCGACGAACGTGCCCTTCGCAGCTTGGGTTATACAGACGAGTAGTCTCCTGGGAGCGCCCGGACAATGATGGGCGCACCTATTTAAAGCTTTAAAGCATTGTCCTGATGTCAGCTGCAATGGTTGGCAAATATGGTCCGGGTGCATTAATTAAACTGTGCGACGGAAGTTGCTGGTAATGGTTGATTGTTTGATATAAATCCAGGGCAAGACTCCTTGCCCTGAGAATATCTCTTGTTTGGCGCGCTTTGCGCTTTTTCTGTAAAAGGCCCTCCCTCTCGTGCGCCAATAGGCAGTTTTTTACGCCACTGCCAAGCTACCTCCACCCTGTTAAGTACCCTCATGCCCACTCCTTAAATCCATAATCGAGGGATTTCTTTAATCTGATCGCGGGCAGAGCGGCTGATTAGTTTTTGTCATCATAAAAACCTCCAATCCAGCCTCAAACAGGCGCGGCGAAAAAACTCTCATGTTGTTGCTTTGCAAAGCACGCCGGGTACTAAAGTTTTAGTTACGGTGGCCGCTTACAGGACAGTATTCATATATGTGCCGGTAAAACCAGGGACAGATATTGGATGGTAATTGTTGTTACGTGACAACAATGAAGCAGTGATACGCGGTATCCATTCAATCGGGACAAATTAAAAGAGAAAATGCTATGACAGAAACGCAGAAAACCCACTCCTTTTTAGGCACCTTATCCATTCCGACAAAGATGAATTTTATTGTTGGGACGGTGTTTCTGGTGGTCATTATTGTTGTGACAGGCTACATGTTTGTCCAGAACAGTAATCGGGTGCTTGAGGAGGCCACGAGTCGTACCCAGGATATGTCCACCCTCTATTTTGATGGTCTGAATACCATGATGTTGACGGGCACCATGGCGCAACGCAAAATCCTTCAGGACAAGATGCAACGTCGTGCACATGTGCTTGATGCCCGGGTGATTCGTGGCGAGCCTGTGAAGCAGCAGTTTGGTCCGGGATTTGATTCTGAACAGCCGATCGACGAGCTGGACCAGCGGGTCTTACGTGGTGAAGAGATCAATGAGGTTAGTGAGACACCACAAGGACGTGTGCTGACTGTTCTGACACCGTTCAGAGCGACTGAAAATACCCGTGGAGTCAACTGTCTTCAGTGTCATAACGTAGAGAGTGGTGCCATCAATGGCGGCATCCGTATCAGTTATTCACTGGCTGAGATGGATAAAACGGTCAGAAATGACATGCTGCTTGAGGCAGGAATAAATCTGTTTTTTCTGGTGATTGGATTGATTGTGACCAATCTGTTTACCCGCCGCTGGATCTCATCACCTATTGGCAATCTGATGGACGTGGTGACGCAACGGACACAGGGTGACAATGATATTAGATTTAAGGTTATCAACTCAGATGAAGTGGGGCGTGTTGGCATCGCGTTTAATACCATGGCGGACAAGGTGAATGCCAGCACCAAGCGTGAATATGAGGCGGCAGAGTATCTACGGCAGAAGGTTGATAGTCTACTTGAAATAGTGAATAAAGCAGCCAGTGGTGATCTGAGCGGAAAAATCAACTTTGTTGATGAAGGGGCGATTGGTGAACTTGCCCATGGACTTCAGATCATGATCGATAATCTTAATAAAATGGTGGAGGAGCGGCATCATGCCGTTGAGGAGTTACGTACCAAGGTAGATAAAATTCTTAGCGCCGTGACCAAGGCAGCCGAAGGTGACTTGACAGTTAAAATTCATATCGACGGTAATGATGAGATTGGGCAGTTGGCGCGTGGTGTCCAGTCAATGATTGATAGCCTCAACTTCCTGGTAGCACAAGTGCAGCTTTCCGGCATTCAAGTCACCTCATCAGCGACACAAATTGCCGCAACGGCTCGAGAACAGGAGGCGACTGTTGCTGAACAAGCGGCGACAGTGAATGAGGTGGTGACTACGGCTACAGAGATATCGGCCACTGCTAAAGAGCTGGTTAAAACGATGGACGAGGTTGCCAAGGTAGCTGAAAGTACAGCGGGTTCTGCAGAGTCAGGGCAAGCTGGCTTGAAAAAGATGGGTTTGACCATGCATCAGGTGGTAGAGGCTTCGTCATCGATCGCGGCAAAACTTGAAGTCCTGAATGAGAAGGCCAGTAATATTAATACCGTAGTAACCACAATTACCAAGGTTGCAGATCAGACCAACCTGTTGTCACTAAACGCTGCAATTGAGGCTGAAAAAGCCGGTGAGTATGGCCTTGGGTTTTCGGTAGTGGCTACTGAAATTCGTCGACTTGCGGATCAAACCGCAGTGGCGACCTGGGACATCGAACAGATGGTTAAAGAGATGCAATCGGCAGTGACCGCTGGTGTGATGAGCGTGGAAAAATTCACTGAAGAGGTTCGTCTCAGTGTTGACGAGGTGAGTCTGATCAGTGCCCAGCTGACTCAGATTATCAATCAGGTACAGGCATTAACACCACGCTTTGAAAGTGTGCATGAAGGGATGCAATTCCAGTCTCAGGGTGCAGATCAGATTAAACAGGCGATTGTTTCATTAAGTGAGTCGGCCCAACAGACAGTTGACTCCCTGCGCCAGTCACACTCATCTATCGATCATTTGAATGATGCAGCACGAATGCTGCAGGGTGGTGTCTCTAAGTTTAAGGTCTCTGAAATTGAGCAGCGTTAACTAGAGGCATAGAGCCATGATGTTGTTGATGTTCAAGGTTAATGACAACCGCTATGGCATTAATGTCGTGGAGATTGTGGAGGTGGTGCCGCATGTCTTATTGCAAAAACTGCCAAAGTCGCCGGCGACGATTGCCGGCTTGTTTAATTACCGTGGCCATATTATTCCTGTTATAGACGGTTCCCGACTGTTGGGTGACAGTGATGTTAATGCATGCCTGAGTAGTCGCATTATTATGGTTCGTTCTGAACGAATGAGATCCTCTTGCATCGGCCTGCTCGCTGGAAATGTAACGGAGACTTTCAAAGTGGATGATGATCAGCTCATCGATGCCAGTATAGGGGATGGAAGCAACTCTATTGTTGATAAGGTGATTCTTGATGAGGATGGCATGATTCAACATATTAATACCAACCGTCTGATTCCTGATGATTTACGAGCCTTCATGAAACTCGTTGATACAAATGACATCACGTCAAGGGATGTGATGAATGGCGCATAGCGATATCTATACCTATCTGTTTAATGTAACCGGTATTGATATTGAGTCTATTGGTGAAGAGGCAGTTGATCGTGTCGTAAAGGCAAGAATGGTAGTGAGTGGTCATAAAGATATTGATGATTACCTGCTTTATCTAAACGATTCGACGCAAGAATGTCAGGCATTGGTTAATGATGTTACGGTTCCTGAAACCTGGTTCTTTCGTGATAGCGAGCCGTTTAAGTTTCTGGCAAATTACGTTACTAAAACCTCTCCTCCTGCCAGTGGAAAAAAAATAAAGATTTTAAGTGTTCCCTGCTCAAGCGGTGAAGAGCCATACTCAATTGCAATGGCACTTCTAATTGCCGGGCTTTCACCAAACTCATTTGTGATTGATGCGGTCGATATCAATACACGGGTATTGAGTTTTGCTGAGCATGGTATCTATGGGAAAAACTCTTTCAGGGGCGGGGATCTGTTGTTCAGAGATAAGTATTTTAACGATACAGGTGCTGGATATGAGGTTGTCGATGAGGTAAGAAAATCGGTTAAATTTCATCATGGGAACGTTCTTTCACCTGATTTTATGCAGAACGCAGCCCCCTATAACGTAGTTTTTTGTAGAAATTTGTTGATTTATTTCAATCTTGAAACAAAAGAAAAGGCAATAAAATCACTGCATCGCCTGCTGCTGTCTGATGGATTGCTTTTTTTGGGCCATGCAGAAACAGGACGAATGGTGGTTGGGCTATTTGACTCAATGAGGCACCCTGGTGCTTTTGCCTATCAGCCGATAGATTTAACCAGAAATTCAATAGAAAAACCAAAGCCATCTGATGTGAATCTTGCTGCCCCTGATTTTTCAGCGGTTGAAATGTTTTTTCCGCAACCAGTAATGCCTCATTCAGTTGTTCATAAAAGCCTGGTTGATGAAAAAATAGATGATGCGCTCTCGATTGATGAGGTTCAGCTACTGGCGGATAGGGGGGATATAAAAAAGGCGATGCAGTTATGTTCTGTTTATATTCAGGAGAATCCTTTGGAGGCGGATGGCTATTGCCTGCAAGGCATAATATTTTTGGCTCAATCTGAAAGTGATAAGGCTCAAACCGCATTTAAGCGCGCAATCTACCTTGATCCTGCCCATTATCAATCTCTGGTTCACCTGTCGGTATTGGCAGTTGAGCGGGGTGATTCTCAGGCTGTGACTAACTATCGTGCAAGAATTGAGCGGGTCAGAGAAAGATTATGAATCATGCCGCTGAACTGTATGGGGTGGAATTGGGATGAGTGACCTCAAAATAGACGATTGTTGGAATAAAATTGGTGTATGGGCAAAAAGTAAGCAGCGAACCTGCCCACGTCTCGATGATGTAATTCATTGCGCCAATTGCGAAATATTTTCTCAAGCGGGTAAGACCCTGCTCGAGGGTGAAGCCCCGGTAGGATATCTGGAAGAGTGGGCGAAACTTCTTTCTGTTAAAAAAGTAAAAAAGAATTACCACACCAGGTCGATAATTTTATTTCGTCTCGGTGATGAGTGGCTGGGTATCGAAACGGGGTTGCTGGATGAGGTGGTTTCGATGAGAGCGGTGCATAGCATTCCTCATCGTAGAAGCTCAATTTTAAACGGATTAACCAATATTCGCGGTGAGTTGCAGCTATGTATATCACTGGGAAAGTTAATGAGTATTACCCGTGGTGAAATCGCTGGCACCAATGTTGTAAAAGGGATCTATGAACGCATGGTGGTGATGTCATTTAATGGTGTGAAGTTTGTATTTCCCGTGAGTGAGGTGCGAGGGGTTTATCGTTTTGGTGATAATGAAGTGCAAGATTCGCCAGCCACTGCGATGAACTGTTCGGTGCACTATATCAAGGGGATGCTGGATATTGAAGGGCGTCATGTCGGTATTATTGATCATGAATTGTTATTTCCTGCCCTGGAACGGGTTATTCTTTAGTGGCATGAGGTGATTGGATTATGGATGTATCCATGCTGAATATGTTTAGGTCTGAGGTTGGGCAGCAGTCCACCATACTCAATGCCGCTCTTCAGGCTATGAGCGAAAAAGATCTCTCTTCTGAAATTTACGCTTCCGCCATAAAGGCGACACACTCTATCAGAGGTGCCGCACGCCTGATGGAGATCTCACCTGTTTCTCATATTGCAGAGGTGATGGAGGCGTGTTTTGTTGCCGCTCAGGATGGCCATCTGATTTTTACTGATGATGCAATTTCTGAACTTGTAGCGGCAACCGAGATGATCTCTACTATTACTGCTGTGGCCAATGATTTTTCTATCTGGCAGTCAGATAACGCTGTTCAATTTGATGCATTGGTAGACGCGCTTAAATCTATTCTTGAGTCAGCCAATGTGGCTTCTCAGGATGATTTTGAAGCCGCTGCTCTGGTGGTTGCCGAGACCCCTGAGACGCCGGCATCTTCATCAGTGAAAAAAAAGGGCGGCGATATCCCTCTTAATATTCAAGACATGTCAATGGTAGATCTGTTTCGTATGGAGACGGATCAGCAGTCTGTAGTTTTAAATGAAGGGTTGTTGGAGCTGGAGCAAGACCCACGATCACCGGAGCGACTTGAGCCATTGATGCGTGCGGCGCATTCGATCAAAGGGGCTGCGCGGTTGGTGGATATACAGTTTGTGGTGCAGCTGGCCCATGTGATGGAAGATGTCTTTGTTGAGGCGCAGAAAGGTTCTTTGATAATTCAGGCAAGCCATATTGATGTGCTGCTTAATGGTGTTGATACCATTGTTGAGATCTCTAAATTTGATGGGGTGCTGAATCAATGGATGGACTTGGCCAAAGAGCGCTTTGACAATTTAATACATAATCTTAATGCGATCCTTAAAGGTGAAGGAGTGACCGCCGCACCAGTAAGTAACAGCGCTGATAAAAAAGAAAAACTTTCAGTGGCAGCGCCTCTGGCCTTGTCAGATGAGTCCAAAGATGGTGCTGTACAGGTAAGTAATACGCCTGATAAACAGCCGTTGCAAAACAAGGAAAGAGTGCTTCGTGTGAGTGCCGATCAGTTAAACCGCCTGATGGGATTGGCAGGTGAATCACTGGTCGAATCACGCTGGATTTACCCCTATGCTGAATCGCTGTTGCGGTTAAAACGGCAACAGACCGATCTTGTATGTCTGGTTGATAGTTTGCGTGAGCAGGTCGATAGCGGTGGATCTTGTGATGATATCCAGGCATTGGTACGTAGCGTGCAAAAACAGTCATCTTATTGTCGTGAGATTCTGGCTGACCGTCTTGCTGAGCTGGAGTCTTATGACCGTCGTGCGACCAATCTCTCTTCACGGTTGCATCGTGAGGTAGTGAAGAGCCGTATGCGTCCTTTTGGTGATGGTATTCACGGGTTTCCCCGGATGGTGCGTGATGTGGCCAGAGGGTTGGGTAAGGAGGTGCAGTTTGTTGTTGATGGTGCAAAAACGCTGGTGGATCGTGACATTCTTGACAAGATGGAATCACCGCTGAATCACTTGATTCGTAATGCCATTGATCACGGCATGGAGTCTCCTGAGGAGCGCCAGGCATCGGGGAAAACCACTAAAGGGTCTATCCGTCTGCACGCCTATCATCATGCTGGAATGCTCTCGATAGTAGTGGAAGATAATGGTCGTGGTGTCGATCTGGAACGATTGCGCCGCAAGGTGATCGAAAAGGGTCTGGTTGATGAGGTGATGGCGACAACACTTTCGGATTCGGAATTGCTGGAGTTTCTGTTTCTGCCCAGCTTCAGCACCCGCGAACAGGTGAGTGAAATTTCGGGGCGCGGCGTCGGTTTGGATGTGGTGCACGATGTGGTGCAAGAGATGCGGGGCAATGTTCGGGCTGTTTCGGAATTTGGCAAGGGCACTAAATTCCATATGCAGTTGCCATTGACCCTGTCGGTGATTCCAGCCTTGATTGTTGAAATTGCTGAAGAGAGTTACGCCTTTCCATTGGCCCGCATCGACAGGATAGTGCGTATCGATCCAGATTCGATTGAAGAGGCGGAAGGTAATCAGTTTGTGCGTATCGACAACATGAATGTTGGTCTTGTAAATGCAGCACAGATACTCGAGCGTGAGCCTCGCCGTGTTCACGATGGCGGGCTGTTGTCGGTGGTGGTACTGACAGAGCGTGCCAGCCACTACGGCATGGTGGTGGAGAAATTTTTAGGTGAGCGGGAGTTGGTGGTACAGGTGATGCCCGCGGCCTTGGGTAAGGTGCAAGATATTAGTGCTGCTGCATTGATGGAGGATGGTTCGCCGGTTCTGATTGTGGATGTGGATGATCTTATTCGTTCAATAGAGAAGGTGCTTAAAGTGGCGCGCTTGAGCAAAATCAGGGATATCGTGCAAACCCTGGGAGTGGCCAAGCGGGTATTGGTAGTGGACGATTCAATTACGGTACGCGAAGTGGAGCGCAAGTTACTTGAGGCTTCTGGTTACGCGGTTGATACGGCTGTTGATGGAGTGGATGGGCTGAATATGTTGCGTGGTGGTGGTTATGATCTGTTGATTACTGATGTTGATATGCCGCGGATGAATGGCATTGATTTGGTTAAAACCGTACGTCAGGATCCTGGCTTGCGCAGCCTGCCAGTGATGATGGTCTCTTATAAAGATCGTGAGGAGGACCGTATTAGAGGTTTGGATGCAGGGGCAGATTACTATCTGACCAAAGGCAGCTTTCATGATGAGAGTTTGCGCCAAGCGGTAATCGACTTGATTGGCACGGCCAGCGTATGAGAGTTGCCATAGTAGATGACTCAACCATGGCAGTTGAAAGTTTGCGCCGTGTGCTGGCATCTTTACCCAACATTCAATTGGCGTGGGTGGCCCGTGATGGTGCCGAGGCTGTGTGGCGCTGCACCCTGGATAAGCCTGATCTTATCCTGATGGATTTGATTATGCCGGTTATGGATGGGGTTGAGGCGACACGTAAAATTATGGCATCAACGCCGTGTGCAATCCTGATTGTGACGTCGACAGTCTCTGGCAACGCTTCCAAGGCATTTCAGGCGATGGGCTTCGGTGCATTGGATGCGGTCAATACCCCTATCCTGGGTTCTGCTGGTGATGGACCGGGAAAGGAGGAGTTACTCACCAAAATTGCAACGATCTGCAAACTGGTCTGTAACAAGCGTGAAGATGTTGTCGTTCCGCGTTCTGAAAAAGGGTTGAGTAGAGTAGTTGCAAGTAACGAAACTGCATTGGTTGCTATTGGTGCTTCGTCAGGAGGACCACATGCATTGGCCGAGGTGTTGTCAGCATTGCCTGCGGACTTCTCCTCTCCGGTGGTGATTGTTCAGCATGTGGATGAGAATTTTTCCAGTGAATTGGCGCAGTGGCTGGGCAAAAAGTGTGCACTGAATGTGAAGCTGGCACGGAGCGGAGACTCCTTGATGCCCGGACAGGTATTGATTGCAGGGACTAACGACCATCTGATCATCCGTCCTGACAATCTGCTCGATTACACGCCGTTTCCCAGGGAGATGTCCTATCGGCCATCGGTGGATATTTTTTTTAACAGTGTGGCCGATAACTGGAAGGGGAATGTCGTAGCAGTCCTGCTGACCGGAATGGGGCGTGATGGTGCCGAAGGGTTGTTGCATTTAAGAAATAAAGGTATGCACACAATTGCTCAGAATGAGGCAACCTGCGCCGTTTATGGAATGCCCAAGGCCGCCGTTAAACTTAATGCTGCCGTTGATATATTACCGTTGGATCAGATTGGCTCTGCGCTGGTGACACTCTTGCCTGCCAGATATAGACGTAAGGGATGAGTTCTGTAATGGCTGACGTGGAAAATACGATTCAGTATGATCATGAGTGTGCCGGGTTGAGCGTGTCGGTGGATGATATGCGCAGCCGGGTCATGCTAGTGGATGATCAGGCGATCGTGGCTGAAGCGTTGCGGCGGATGTTGGCAGATGAGACAGACATCGATTATCACTATTGTAGTAATCCGACGCAGGCGATTAGTGAAGCAATCGCCTTTAAGCCTACAGTGATCCTGCAGGACCTGGTGATGCCCGATATCGATGGTTTGATGTTGTTGAAGTTTTTTAGGGCCAACCCGCAGGTCAGCTCTGTGCCTATTGTTGTGCTTTCGACCAAGGAAGATCCCAAGACCAAAAGCGAGGCCTTTGAGTTTGGTGCAACTGACTATCTGGTAAAGTTTCCGGACCGGATAGAGGTGATCGCTCGCATTCGTGCCCACTCACGCAGTTTTATGGCGCAGCAGCAGCGTGATGAAGCGTATCGCGCACTACGTGAATTGCAGAAGGAGCTGGAGTCCAAAAACAGTGAACTGGAGCGGCTCTCGTCGCTGGATGGTCTGACGGGAATATCTAACCGCCGTATCTTTGATGAGTTCATCAAAAGAGAGTGGTTGCGTGCGGCACGTGATGGCCGTTCAATCTCGCTGATAATGATTGATATTGATCACTTTAAAAAATTCAATGATGGTTATGGACATCAAGGTGGCGATGACTGTTTGCGTAGAGTGGCTCGTGCACTGGCGGATACGGTCAAACGCCCCAGTGATCTGGTGGCGCGTTACGGTGGTGAGGAGTTTGGGGTGGTGATGCCTGATACCGATCGCGAAGGGGCGGGCAAAATTGCTGAGGCGTTACGTGTCGCGATCGACAGCATGAATATTACTCACGAATTTTCGACAACCACTGATCATGTGACCATCAGTCTCGGTGTGGCGACAATGCCTCCTAATGGTGTAACAGCCCCTGAAGAGCTTATTACTAAAGCTGATGAGGCGCTTTACCTTGCTAAAGAGTCTGGCCGTAATCAGTTTCAGATGGCTAAATAGTACTGCTGCTACTCTTCGGATGGAATGGATCTGAGTGCCGGATGAATACGAACGGTTTTGATGGTATTGCTGCTGGTCTGAACAATATCGATCGGATAGCCAGCCAGTTTGACGCTGGTGCCCGTCTCTGGGATCGATTCCAGGTACTCGATAATTAATCCGTTAATGGTTTTAGGACCATCGGTAGGCAGTTCCCAGCCCATGGTGCGGTTAATTTCGCGAATGTAAGCGCCACCGTCAATCAGATAGGTGCCATCCTCCTGAGGGTGGATGTCTTTCATGTTGGCGGCCATATCGGTGGTGAATTCGCCGACAATCTCTTCGAGAATATCCTCCAGTGTTACCAGTCCCTGAATGTCACCATATTCGTTAACCACAAAGGCGATGCGGCGCTTCTGTCGCTGGAAGTTCAGTAACTGTGAGTTGAGTGGGGTACCCGCAGGAACGAAGTAAGGCTCGCGGGTGATCTCCAGCAGCAGTTCTTTGGTGAACTTGCCTTCAGGCAAAATACGCAGGGCATTACGCGCATGCACAAAACCGACAACATTGTCGATGTTGTCGCGGTAGATTGGCAGGCGGGTATGCTGGCTGTTGGTGAGCTGGCTAAGAATGACCTGCACATCCTCCTCCATGTCCAGGCCAATGATCTCGTTGCGTGGAATCATGATGTCTTCAACAGTCACTTTTTCCAGATCAAGTATGCTCAGTAACATGGTTTGATGGCGCCGCGGGATCAGCGCGCCAGCTTCATTGACTACGGTGCGTAGCTCTTCACTGCTGAGGTGCTGCATAGCGCCGTCTCTGGGTGATACCCCAATCACTTTCAAGACAGCGTTGGCGACGGTGTTGACCAGCCAGACTAGGGGGTAGCTGATTTTGAGCAGCGGCTCAAGTACAAAGGCGGCGGGAAAGGCGATGCGTTCGGGATGGAGTACAGCAAGTGTTTTGGGCGCTACTTCAGCAAAAATCAGGATCACAAAGGTCAGCATGCCGGTAGCGATGGCGATGCCTGATTCGCCCCAGAGCTGCAGGGCGATGAGCGTGGCGATTGACGAGGCGAGGATGTTGACAAAGTTGTTGCCGATTAATATCAGGCCAATCAGCCGGTCGGGGCGATTCAGTAAACGTTGGGCGCGAATTGCGCCAGGGTGTTTGGCTTGAACCATATGCCGCAGACGATAGCGATTGAGGCTCATCATTGCCGTTTCAGATGCCGAAAAACAGGCAGACAGGACGATGCAGATGGCGAGAATGGTGCCAAGAGTAGTGAGGGAGATCTCTTCCATGGTGGTGCTAGTGTAGTGTCCTAAATATATTGTTCATTTATAATGTTCTGCGTTATAGCAAGAGAAGTGAACAATGAATTCAGCAATCATTATTGAACTGAGCCCTCAAGAACAAGAGGTGTTGAACAAGAATATTCGGGGTAGGA
>CAMTXZ010000225.1:0-19403 GCA_947085765.1 uncultured Chromatiaceae bacterium
CGTGCTGAGATATGTGACATCACACTACAACCAAGTACGGCCGCACAGTTATAACGACTACAAGCCGCCAGTAAGGATGGAATCTGAGGCGGCGTGAAAAAAAACCTAAAGCGCTGTCCAAAATTGCTTGACCACATCAACTAGGGTCCGTGGCCGTTAACGGATTGTTGCCAACGTAGCTATAACGGTTGAGTGACTGGCTATTGGATAGGTTGTCGACATAAGGATCTGCACTCAGAAAACGACCCAGGGTTGGGTCGTAGAGCCGGCCGTTCATGTGAATGATGCCGAGGCTGTCCATATGTTCGTGGCCGGTATAACCGTGGTGCGTGGGCAGGCTGGCTACGTTGCTGGCACCGCCCCAGCTGTTGGCATCGCGTCGCTCACCAAAGGCTTCAAAGCTCATGCGGGCCACGATGTTGCCGGTGATCACGTCCAGTGATCCCAGATGGTCTTTATGCCAATACTGGGTTTTGCTGGTACGGGTGGCACCGTTGTCTTCAACACGATGTTCGGCAACAACACCATCCATGGCATGGATGTAATGAATATAAGAGACTGTGCCACTGCGGTACTCTTTTTCAGCGAGTCGTAACGGTAGCTCTTGGTCGATTCGTTATAGCTGCTGCCGCTGGCATAGACCCTTGCTGTCGCCGAGCTGAGCCGGTTGAGGCCGTCATAAGCGAAGGTTTCAGTCAGTGGATAACTGCCATACCTCTCTACAACAGTGAGGTTGCTTAGCTGAGACACTTAACGCACAAATAAAAAGCCAACGACCATAACGTCTGTCGCGATATTGCATTGGATTTTTTCAAAACAGTTACGCTAGAATTTTTTATGGGGCAGCAAGTGGATTTACTCGCTGCATAATTAAATTGCAGTTATTACTTGAAACCGCGTTCTATTAAAAAAACCCAGCATGGCTATTATTTATATAACAATGTCACAAACGCCACGGCGTACTCATCTTCATCAGAGATACTCAGGTGACGGGCGCCAATACCGAGTTCACGGCAAAGCTCTTCGCCACGACCACTCACTTCGATGAGCGGCTTGCCCTTGGCATCATGGCCCACGGCAATGTGGCGCAACGAGAGTCCATCACGAAAGCCTGTGCCCAGCGCCTTGGCCATCGCCTCTTTGGCGGCGAAGCGTTTGGCCAGATAGCTGACGGGTCTGGCGGCATTGCGATAACCCTCAAGTTCAGAGTCGGCCAGGATACGTTCGGCAAATCTGTCGCCGTGGCGCTCCAACCCCTGTGCAATTCTGGTGATGGCGACAATGTCGGTGCCGATGCCAAATATCATGCTGGTCGCACCGCCAGCATTAACCGTTTCATCTCGCTCACTGCCGGTTGCAAACCCGTGAAAAAAGCGCGGGCAATAATGGCGTGGCCAATATTAAGCTCACGCAGCTGGGGGATCGCGGCGATGGTGGCGACGTTTTGATAGTTCAAACCGTGGCCGGCGTTGACACAGAGCCCTGCCGCTGTGGCGTGTTCGGCGGCAGCAACGATGCGTTGATACTCTTTCTGTTTGGCGTGCTGTTCTTCGAGACCGGCAAAGTGACCGGTATGGATCTCGATCACTGGCGCACCGACCTCAATCGCGGCATCAATCTGCGCCAGATCGGGGCCAATAAAAAGCGATACCCGCACCCCCGCCTCGGCCAACTGCTGGCAGGCATCGCGAATACGTGATTTCTGCCCCAGCACATCCAGCCCTCCCTCAGTGGTCAGCTCCTCGCGCCGCTCTGGCACCAGGCAGCAATCTTCCGGTTTGATCTTGGTGGCGATGCGCAGCATCTCATCGGTGACGGCCATCTCCAGATTCATGCGTGTCAGCAATACGCCCTTGATCATCTCAACGTCACGCTCATTGATATGACGACGATCCTCACGCAGATGCAATGTGATCAGATCCGCGCCTGCCTGCTCTGACTCGATTGCCGCCTGAATCGGATCGGGATAACGGGTTCCACGCGCCTGACGCAGGGTTGCTACATGATCAATATTCACACCCAGAAACATTGCTCTACTCCAATAGATTATTTAAGTTGCCCTGCATCAGCGCAGCAGCCCCAGTCGTACGTTGCAGATCCATCATTAACTGGCGACTATGCAGCGGCCGGCCGCCGAGCTGCTGATCTAACGCCGCACGCAGCAGCCGCTTGGCATCGCGCAGTACATCGGCATCCAGCAAATTGCCCGCGGCCAGGGCCAACAATGATCGCCCTCTAACCACCAGCAGATCGTGTGTCACCGCCACCGGCCCTGCACCCAGCCGGTAGCTGTAGCTGGTGTCCGCCTCAATCACCGCCCCGGTTATCACATCGTGTCCCAACACCAGCGCGTAACCAAGCTCTTCCAGCAGCTGCTTTTCAAACAGACGCAGCCGCTGCTGCAACGGCAGTTGCCCGTCGCCTTCACCTAGCAGGCTCAGCTGCAGCAGCAGGGATTGATAATACTCAAACAGTTCTGGGTGAGGGTCGTGACGGTGCAGCAATCGCGTCAAGAGTTCGTTGATATAAAAACCACTCAGCAGCAGCGCGCCTTTGAGTGGCTGGGCCGCACCACTCATTTCGGCATCCACCAGCGTGCCCAGCTCGCCCCGCCCCGACCAGGAGAGCAGCAGCGGCACAAACGGTTGCAACAGTGACTGCCAGCGCCCCTTGGCCTTGCGCACACCTCGGGCGACCAGACCAACACGGCCGTAGTTGGGGCTAAACACCTCCAGCAACAGGCCACTGTCCTGATAGGGGCGCTGATGCAGGACGTAGGCCGGTTCAAGGGAGACGCGCTGAGACATAGGGCTGGTGGAAGGAGCGATCCGTTAGCGTAGATTTGCCGCCATTCTACCGTATACCACGGTTAAATCCGATCAGCACATCAGCGGGTGATCTGATACTGCCGCAGACCACTGCCCATCAATAGCTCCCGCCTGTTCATGGCAGGGATATTGTCATATCCGGCGTCGTGCACGGCGGTAATGGTGATCTCACGACCAACGTTCCAGAGGATCTGTTTGTCATAACGACGCGGCGTATAGCTGGCAAACGATAGCGGGCTGGCGACATCAAGGTCATTATCAACCGTTAGCGCAGGTGTCTGCAGCCGCTTGGTGACGGTGATGGCGTGGTTGGCAGGAATCAGGTACCAACCTGAGATTGGGGTGATGGGCTGACCGGTATCGTTGTCCTGCACCGTGAATTGTGCACCGGCAAAATCTATCTGTTCGTTGTCGCTGGTGGAAAAATTGGCCGGGCTCTGAACGCCACCTATCGTTAGAGATTCATATTCGTAGAGCTTGCGCTGTTGCAATGCCGGACCAAGATCTGGGCAAGGACCCGGGTTGTCGACCGATTTTGCCCAGTCGGCGAGATAGAGTGGAGCGAGTGGCGTGGCTGGATCATCACCCGTCAGCAGGTAATCAAATTTGAAATCAAAGGTTGCCGCGCCAAACTCTATCGACGCAGTTGCAAACTGATCGTCAAAATGACCCATGTCGCTCCAGACGCCATTGTCAGCAGGCAGTGCCGGTGCATCACTATCAACCATCGCCGCTGAACCGCTGACCACTGCCGGAACCTGCTGCACCTGCCAGTCACTGCCCGTGTAATTCCGGAGTTCGCTAATCGGCTGATAGCTACCCAGCGCAGGACAATCGTTAGTGATGGTGCTGACAACAGACTGCGCCTGCCACTCGGTGGTCGTCTTCAACTGTGCACTGTGTTTACGCACTAATGTCTCAACGTTACGTGTGGCGGTGTGAGGATAGCCATCGCTGAGGCCAAGGTAAAACGCCTTGCCGGTGTTGTTGATGAAACTATACCCGTTGGCGGCAAAACTCTTGCCATACAACTGCTCACGGCTATTAAAGCCAACACTGCCAAAGAAACCGCCTACCAGATCCTCTACCGGCTGCAAGGTGAATGGTGAGACAACAAAGCTGGTTTTAAAGCGGAACAGTTTTTCGTTGCTGTTGCCCGCCTCATCGGTAATGCGTACCCGCACCACGTGGCCATCCGCGGGTGCTGAGTTTAACCATGCTGGCGCCAGTTTTTCCGTGGCCAGCGGCGCCAGATACTCCGCCCCGGCGACAGTAACATTGCTCCAGTCGCTCAGCACCACGCCCTCTTTTTCATAACGCGACTGAACCTTAACCTTGCTGCCAGAACCAACCCCATCCAACTGTGGATCACTGGCACTCAGGGCAAAATAGGGGATGGTGTTACTGTCGAGCGCAACGCGGCTGATGGCTACACCCGCCAGATCGGCGTGGGCGGTTTCAATGCGTAGCGGCGTGCTGTTGTCATCCTGCAACGGCGCACTGGTAATACTGCCGGCCTGCTCGAACTGCGCCCGACTGTGGCCACCGCCCGTGCCAAATTGCGGTGGCGCCTGGTCCAGTGCAACAGTCATTGTAGTGTCACGCTGATTACCGGCAACATCAACGATGGTGACGGGGATGCTGTTATTGCCAACGCTCAGCCTCAAGGTTGCCTGCCCCTGCCCCTGTGTGAGTTGCGCCTGTTCGCCCTGCACCAGCACGCGCCAGACACCGGCGCCGTTATCACCCACAACAAAGGTGGCGAGGTAGTTCTCCTGATTGGTAATCTGCGCCGAGGTCAGGTTGATGAAGGGCAAGGTATTGTCGAAATTAAGGCTAAAGCTGCGGCTAACCTCATCGCCAAAGTGATTTTTCGCTTTAACCAGCAGCTGGTGTGGACCATCACTATAGGCGGCGGAATCGATATTGATGGTGGGGGCGGCGGGGTTGCTGGCATTGCCGATAAAAACACCATCAAGCTCAAAACGAACAACGGCAACAACACTCGGATAATCAACCGACAGGACAAAATCAAAACGACCGTTGTGATAAAAATTTTCCGGCTCCACCGAATAGATATTGAAGCTGCCAGCACTTGTATTGGCAGGCACGGGCATCAACGCTTCGATCCTGGCAGCCATACTCCGCGCCAGCGGCAGCAGATCGCTGGCGGCAGCGGCGGTACGGTTGAGCGGGTTGGCGGCCATGACCAGCAGGTGCTGCGCCAACTCGACACGGTAAAGATTTGGATTCAGTGGTACCGCGCCAAAAGCGAGATCCATCAACGCATCGCCATCTTTATTCAAGCCACGACCATCCAGGCGACCATCAGCCCGGATGTCGGCAAACATCAACTGACTCAGTGCGATGGTGCTGAAGGTACCTTGTATTGCAGCGCCGTTTTGATTGCTGGCCCAGTTAGACCAGCTGGAGAGTGCGGCAAGCTGAAAACCGTAGAGCTGCTCGTTATTCAGTGCCACGCCTTGACTCGGCTCGGTGATACTGCGTGGAAATACCGCGAGCACATCAATGCCAAAAAGTTGTGATATTTCATTATTGGCGGCTGTCACTGCCGCCTGCACCGTTGCCCCCTGACTGATTTTGTATTGTGTCAGCGCCGCAGCCAGATGGGTCAGCGGCGTGATCATGGTAGGCAGTGGCTGGCCGGAGCGGTAGTTAGTAACAGCAGTGAGGCGCTGATCGGCACCCAGAGTAATCCGTTCACCGCTCAACAGTTCGTTATAGTAACCGCCGCTGATCTCAACGAGCACTGGTCGATCAGTGGAACGCAATTCAATGCTATAACCGCCGGCAGCATCACTGGTGGTGCTGGCAAGCAGCTCCCCCTTCACGCCACTGTCAAAGGCGAAGATGCGGACATCGGCCGCGGCAATCGCCTCATCGACAACAAAGCCGCTGACTGTGCCCGTAGGACGTTGCGATGGAACATCGACTCCGGAGCCGCCAGGGACGCCGTTGCATGAGAGCAGCGTGGCCATCGCCACTATCAATACACCCGTTGTTAATCCCTTATGCAACATGGTCATCACCCCAATAACACCGTAATTAATAACGATAGAGCAGCACTGCGGATATTACAGATTCACTGACACCCTCCGCCAGCGGCACCACCTGCTCCAGCTTGGCCGCCACATCCCAATTGCGATAGAGACGATATTCAACCACCATATTCAATAACAGAGAGGCATGAAATTCATTACGATCAGGATAACTCGCCAATAAATAACCATCACTGTCGATAGTGTGACGCTTATGAAACTGATTGTGCGAAAGCTGCACACCAACTCCAAACCACGGTGTAACAACAGACGACAGGGGCAAACTTTTTTGTAACGACAGACGTGCGCCAAGCTGGCGGACCTGTTGACCAATCTGTCCCGCCCCGGCGTCCAGCGCGGTCTCCTGATAGAACGCCTCACCCCAGTAACGGGTACCGTAGAGCCAGCGATCAGTGTAGACCAGGCTCAGCGGCCGCAACGCCCACTCCTTGCGAGTAGCCGCATCGGGGTCATCCACCGCGACATGCGCGACACCGAGCGAATAGCCCCAGCGCCCTCCCTCCTCAGGCATGCCGATAGCCGCCGCAAAAGCAGTGCCGCCCGTTAGCATTACAGCCATGGTCAAGACTAAAAGAGTTATTTTCGGCATTTATTGAAAACTCCATTTTTCAACTGCCATCACGCCGGTCAACACCGCCCTGAAATCAGGGGGCGTGATTAACGGCTTACCACATGGGTCAGTTTACGAATTTCCAGCTGTTTATCCGTTTTACCCACATCAATACTAAGCTTGCCCTTCATGGTAGTTGGGTCTTCATCACCACGCCGCCAAACCGTCACCTCAAAATCACCTGTACCATGCATAACGGCTCCATCAAGCCGCCAGCTGATGGTGCCGAGACTCATACGCCGCATATCGGTGGCCTGGAACAGCTCACGATAATCACGTGTGATTTTAGCGTGACCCATGCTGCCATCAGCGGTTGCATTACTGGCAAACAGGTTGATCAAACGGCCCAGATCCCCGCCTTCATAAGCCAGGACAAACTTGTACATCAACTGCGTCAAATCAACATCGGAAAATGCTGGCTTTAGCGCCGCAACATCCACCCCAGCAGCATCACGCTGACTTTTAACAGACTCAGCGGGAACCTCTGGAACACGTACTGGCGGCGACGGTAATGGCTCAACAATAACAGGAACTGGCGCCGCTTGTACTACCGGCTTCGGCGCCGGAACCAGAGCCGGCACCGTTTTAGCGGGAAGAGCAGGGAGTGGCTTAACCTCTGCAGCAGCCGGCGAGAGAGTGGCTGCCGGCGGTGTTGCCACCTTAGCCACAACTGCTGGCTTCGTTACCTGCACCTGCGCAACGGGCACCTTCACGACCGCCGCCGGTGGGGAGGGAGGTGCTGACGGAGGTGCTGGCGTTGTTACGGCTGAGGAGATCTCAACTATAGCACCAGACTCGGCAGTCGCGCCTTCAACACCCCCCTGCTCCATGGTGACCATCTCATCCAAAGCCACTGTATCGATATCAGAAGTTTCACCGTCCACACCACTTTCCGCCATCAGCGACTCCGACTCCGATTGCAGCGCTGCGCTCTGGTTCTGATCCTCACTCTGGGACTCTGGCAGGAACGCCTCAACCTGACTCACCGGTTTATCATTGCCGATAAAGAGAACAAACGGCAACGCCACAATCACGGCCAACGTGGCCACCACCACAAACACCCGCCGACCTCGCGCCTTTCTGACATGATGACCTTGATAGGCCGACTCAGGTGGCAGCCCCTCATCATCCAGCGGGGAACGGGTACGTACCAATGGAATAGGCGTCGCACGAGGCTGAGCGATCTCTGCTGCAACCGGCTCGTTCTGCACAGGCAGAACGGCGCTTATCGCTTCACTCGGTGCTGGTACTGGTACTGCCACCATATCATCATTATTGCCGTACGGAGTCTGTGGTGGCGACTCTTCGCCCAGCTCTGCGGTGTCACTGAATATCGGCTCCACAACCTTCTCAGCCTGCTTAACAAGCGGCACAATCAATGGCACCTGTTCAACTAGCGGCGGTTCGCTCTCAAACGCAGGCGGGGACTCTTCGGGGGTGTTAACGGGCGCCTCTGTCACATCAGGCGTTGTAATCTCAGCGGCGACAAACTCGCCATCGGGTAGCGGCGGCAACGCAACAGGGACCACGGTACTGAGGTCACCGCCCCACCACGACCCCATCGCCTCTGCCTGCAACTCCTTCAATACCAACCCTACATGAGCGGCATCAATAAGCTGCTTCTCATCCAGATAGGCAGCCAGTAACAGGCGATCACAATAAGTATTGATAATGCGCGGAATGCCCTGACTGATGTGGTGAATCAATCCCAGTGCCTCACCACTGAAGGCGAGTTTTCCGCGCCAGCCGGCACGAGATAAACGGTATTCTATATAAGAACGGGTTTCGCTCGGACTCAACGGCTTGAGGTGACACGAAGCGATCACCCGCTGGGAGAGCTGCTCCATATCAGGATCGGCAAGCAGCGCCTGGAGCTGCTGTTGTCCCAGCAGCATAATCTGTATCAGTGGCTGTTCACCGCGCTGAAAATTAGAGAGCATACGCAGCTCTTCCAGGGAGCGTAGTGGCAGATTTTGCGCTTCATCAACAATCAGCAACACCCTTTGACCCTTGCTGTGTTTGTCGATCAGAAATTTTTCCAGCGCATTCAGTAACGCCGCTTTGGTCGTATCACCGCAGTAGATATCAAGACTATTGGCGACAGTGCGCAACACATCATCCGCTTCAAGATTGGTATTGTTGATGCTTGAAACGATGATGTGTTGACCCACCAGTTCCGCAAGCATCGTCTGAATCAGCAGGCTTTTACCGGTGCCGGGTACGCCGGTAACCACCACAAACCCCTGTCCCTGATGCAGACCATAACGCAGATAAGCCAAACCGCGCTTGTGGCAACCGCTTTCATAAAAAAAATGTGGGTCAGGGGCCAGACGAAACGGGTTTACGTTCAGACCGTAATATGCCTCATACATAGCGCGACGCCTGACTTGTTGGTACTACCATTCCATACACCTAAGTTTTCACTGGCCAAAAAATTCGGCCCATTATAACACCAAGGGCGATTCCGGAAGATCGCTAATACCTCAATAAAAACAACATGATATTGGCGCTGTCCGGGAATTGTTAACAAAACCACACAAATGGCGCCAGCGTCCAGGTCAATACTAAGCCCCTGCTATTAGTTGTGTATGATGCAAGGCTGCCAGTCGTAACCGGTCCAACATGCCAAAATCAAAACCACCTTTCTGGAAGAGCAAAACCCTCGCCGAACTTAGCGTAGCGGAGTGGGAGTCCCTCTGCGACGGCTGCGGCCGCTGCTGTCTCTTCAAACTCGAAGATGAAGATACAGGCGCGCTATTTTTTACCGATGTCGCCTGCCATCTGCTCGACACCCACAGCTGCCGCTGCAGCAACTACCCTCAGCGCCAGAAAAAAGTGAGCGACTGTCTCCAACTCAGCCTTGATCACCCTGAATATTTCGCCATGTTGCCGGAGAGCTGCGCCTATCGTCGCCTTTATGAAGGCCGGGAGCTGGCCGCCTGGCACCCGCTGATCTCTGGCAATCCCGCCACCGTGCACAGCGCCGGAATCTCGGTGCGCGGCAACTGCGTGACCGAAGGCGAGGTCCACCCGGACGATCTGGAAAGCCGTATAATCGAATTCTTTGATGCCAGTTAAAAACCATAACCCCATGAAAAAAACCGCTCTTATTTCCGCCATGCTGCTACTTGCAACCACCGCAACTGCACAGGCCAGCTCCACCGGCCTGATCCTCAACGACGACAGTGTGCTTATCCACCACATCAGTGAGCCCACCACAGTGCGCGGGATAGAGACCCAGCTAAACTACAATTTTATGTACTCTCAGGAGCCGGACCCACGCAATTTTCTGGTGAGTGCCGAGGTTGAGTTTCCGCAACAGGCGTGGCGCTTCCGGGATAACCACAGCCTCACTCCGCGGGTTGATCTGATGGTAGTCGATTTCATGAATTACTCTTTCATCGCCGCGGCGGGCGGTGTCAGCTACCGCCTTGCGGCAACTGAGTCACGCCACTACAACATCCTCACCGAGGTGACCCTCGCGCCGCAGCTGACAACACTGGACAAGGGCAAATTTCTCTGGACCTTCAAGACCCAGCTCAACTACCCCATTGCCGAAAACGCCGAACTCAACGTTGGCTACCGCAACATCACCGTAAAACTGCTGAACAACTATGCGGATGGCTTTGAGCGCGGCCTCTACTTTGGCCTCACCACCTACTTCAAATAGGCAACCATGAAAACCGTTCCTGATATCACCCTGTTACAACAGATCGTCGTCAATGCCGCTCGCGAGGAGCTGGAGCCACGCTTCACCCAGGTAATCCGCCACGATAAGGCCGACGGCAGCTTCATCACCGCGGCCGATCTGGCGATGCAGCAGCGCATTCAAACCGCCCTGCAACAACAGTGGCCCGACTACGCCTTTTTAGGTGAGGAGATGGCGGAGACGGAGCAGCTGGCGCTGCTGCAAAACAGTTCGCAGCCACTCTGGTGCCTCGATCCGCTCGATGGCACCAGCAACTTTGCCGCTCACATCCCTTTTTTCTCCGTCTCGCTGGCGCTGATCGTTAAGGGCGAGGTAGTACTGGGGATTATCTACGACCCGATGCGCGATGAATGTTTCAGCGCCATCAAGGGTCAGGGGGCCAGCCTCAACGGCCAGCCGCTCGGACAATTGCAGTCACACTCATCGCTGGCCAAGGCCAGCGCGCTGGTCGACCTCAAACGCCTGCCTGCCGAACTGCAAACACGCCTGATCCAGCAGCCGCCTTATCGCTCACAGCGCAGTTTTGGCTCAGTGGCACTCGACTGGTGCTGGATTGCCGCCGGGCGCTGCCACGTCTACCTGCACGGCAAACAGCGCCTCTGGGACTACGCCGCCGGCCAGCTCATCCTCAGTGAGAGCGGCGGCCAGAGCTGTACCCTGACGGGCGAGCCGGTGCTTCAAGCCAGCCTCGCCGGGCGCTCCGCCGTCGCCGCCCTTGATGGCCAGCTATTCCGCGACTGGACAAACTGGCTGGGCATCAAAACGCCTGATCTGAAATAATGGCGCCTCGCCAATGGATATATAGAATCTCATGAGTAAACAACCCAACAAACGCAACCTCCGCAAAATCCTGCTACGCCGCTTTGAGCAGCAGTTCGACCTTGATCGCCTCGACTATCGCCGCCGCAGCAAACCGGCCAAGGGCGCAGCCAAGGCGACCGGCGCACTGTTTGCCGGGGTGGTCTACCTGGCCGGTTTTGGTCTGGCCTACTACAGCTGGAGCCAGGGCAAGATCGACACCCTGCTGCTCAACAAACTCTCGTTCATCTTTATGATCCCCGCCTCGGTGATCGGCATGTTTACCTTTCTGCTCAGCGGCAGTCGCCGTGAATTCCCGATCCGCGAGGATATCCGCGCCCATATCAGCGCCGTGGAAGGTGACAGCGGCACCCTCTGGCGTTACGAACCACTGCTGAAACAGATGGAGCTGAAGAAGATCGATATTGAGGGTCTGATCGAGGCCTCCCACGAAGGGCGGCTGATCAAGATGGCCCCTGAGGATATCTGCGCCACGCTACACGCCCTGCACCAGAGCCTTGGCAATAACAGCACCCAGACCAGTGGCGATACCCTGGAGGCGATTGAAAACAATTTCGCGGACTCAGCCGAAGCGGCATAGCGTCCCTTGACACGGCGGCGACTCGGCCTTTAGAGTGCGCCACCCCTAAGAGCAGGTGTTCCCGCGGTAGCCGCCGCCGGGAATGAAACGGGAAGCCGGTGCGTTTTACTTGTCCCCCTCAACAACCGGGGGGCAAAAAAACAATCCCGGCACTGCCCCCGCAACGGTAAGTGAAATAGACGGACCAACAGGCCACTGCACAGTAAGAGCCTGTTCACGATCTTGATCAAGGGATGCGGCGCGATGCGCCCTTCAGCAAGGTCGTGAACAGATTCTAAAGTATGGGAAGGCGGTCCCGAGTAGTGTTCACGAGTCCGGAGACCGGCCTGCTCTCTATTTATATATGACTATGTTGCGGAGGGCGACATGGCAGAGCCGCCCATCCGGCGCGCCCCTGCCCCCTCCGGTTTGATTAACCCACTGCAACTGCATGCAGTCAGAGGAGACGCCAGCCATGCCCCGTTTACTATTACCAGTCTCAGCCATCGCCATTGGCCTGACGTTTGCGCCGCCCCTGCAGGCCGTCAGTAGTACACCAATCCTGGTCACTGCCAGCCGTTTTCAAACCACCATCAACAGCGCCTCGGTCAATAGCACCATTATCACTGCTGCACAGATCAAGGCCAGCAATGTCACCAACCTGAGCCAACTGCTGGAGCTCCAGGGTGGCGTTCAGGTGACCGATCTGTTTGGCATCACCGGCACCAAATCGAGCGCCGACCTGGGCGGTTTTGGCGCCACCGCCAACCAGAACACCCTGATCCTGCTGAATGGTCGCCGCCTCAACGACATCGACCTGAGCGGCGCCAACCTCGCCACCATCCCACTCAACAGCATTGCCCGCATCGAGATCATCCACGGCAGCTCCGCTGTGCTCTACGGCGACAACGCCACCGCTGGCGTCATCAACATCGTCACCAAAAATGGTTTTGAACAGCCACGCACCCAGTTCAGCGCGGGGGGTGGCTCCTTCAATACCCAGCAGCTTGACCTAGCCTATGGTCGGCCCATCGGCAATGACAGCTCTATCTTCATCGGCGCCAGTGGCCTGCGCTCCGACGGCTATCGCGACCAGAGTGACTTTACTCAGCAAAGTCTCAGCGCCGAGCTGAGCCACACCACCGATGACTTTAACTACGGCTTCCGCTTCAACGGCAATTATGAAGACCAGACCCTGCCTGGCGCCCTGGATGAGCAGACCTATCAGAACAATCCACGCGCCGCGACCACCACCAATGAGCGGGCCAGCCAGAATCGCAATGCACTGGAGGCCTACCTCGATGCCGATCTATATGCCATCGAACTCACCACCAGTCACAAATTTCAAGAGGCAAACCTGTTTGGCAAGACGGAGACTGATCTAAGCAGCTGGTCGGCCACGCCGCGCCTGACCCTTAGTGGCGGTGGCCAGGAGGTCATCGCCGGTCTTGATGTCTACTTCAGCGCCCTGGATGGCCGCGCCGATTTTGGCGCCCCCAATACCAATACCAGCGCCACCACCCGTACCAGCTATGCGCTCTATGTCAGCGACAGTTACAGCTTGGGTCGGCGCTCCAACATCAGCGTTGGGCTGCGCCGCCAGTGGGTCAATGTTGGGATCGACAACAACAATCTCAGCACCCTGGTCACCACCAACAACAGCCAACGGGATAACGTCAATGCCTGGGATATTGGCCTTAGCCACCAGTTCAACAAGGAGATAAACGGCTATGTGCGCTGGGCCGACAGCTTCCGCTTTGCGGTACTGGATGAGATGTGGAGCTACTTTGATGGCAGCAGTACGCTGCTCAAACCGCAGACCGGACACCACATCGAGGCGGGCAGCAGCGTTAAGATGAGTAAAAAAGACCAGTTCGACATCAACCTGTTCGAGATGAACTTGAACCACGAGATCGGTTTCGACAGCATCAACTACAAAAACATCAACTTTACCGACCCCACCCGCCATCGCGGCCTCAACCTCACCCTGCGTCATCAGGTCAACGACCTATGGCTGACCACCCTCGGCTACGGCTGGCGCACTGCCACCTTCAGCACTGGCAGCAACGCCGGCAAAACGATCCCCGAAGTTCCCAAACACAAACTCAGCCTGAGCAATAGCGTCGAGCTCAGCTACCACAGCCAGCTCAATGTCGACGTTGTCTATACCGGCAGACGTTACTTTGGCAACGACTTCGACAACGCCGCCAAACAGATGCCGAGCCATACCCGCATCAATCTCGGCTACAGCTACACGCTAAAAAGCTGGACGGCCCGCTTCAGCATCAACAACCTGACAGACAAAAAAACAGCGGACAGCGGCTACTACAGCGCCTTTAATGACAGCTACAGCTACTACCCGCTGCCCGGCCGCGCCTTCTACCTGACCCTTAGCACCGAGTTTTATAACGGGCGATAAGCGGCATGACCACCCTCACCCAACAGCCACAACTACCACGCCCAGGAGTCCGTTTTGGCACGCTGATTCTCGTCTCCATCGCGCTCCACTGGCTACTGCTGTCGGCCTGGAATGAGGTGATCGCCACGCCGCCCACCGCCACCACCCTGACCGTGCAACTGCTGCCAGCCACACCGCCGGCGGCGAACAAACCGGCACAGCGTGCACAGCCGGTCTCACCGCCCATACCCGTACCGGTCGCTCGGCAGGCCGTGCCAACCGGGCAAAAAACTATCGTCATCAGTGACAATGCCGCACCCACCAGCACCAATACAACCCGCGCAGCATTAGCCGCCACAACAACCGCAATCCCGGAAGACGCTATAGCCAAATCAGATTCTGATGCCGCGGGCGGCAGCAGTGCACCGCATAACGAGGCCAAGGCAACTCAAACAGTCGCGCAACTGCATGGCATGGTGCGCACCACGCTCACCCAGGACATCAACCGCCACTTTAAATACCCACGTCTGGCGCGCCAACGCAACTGGGAAGGCACCGTGCTGCTTGACCTACAGATCGAGATCGATGGCCGAATCAGCCACATCACCCTGGCACAGAGTTCTGGTTACGCCCTGCTCGACAACAACGCCATCGCCACCCTCAACCGCATCGGCAATATCAGCGGTTCAGCGCAGTGGCTGGAAGGGGGCAACATCGAACTTCAGGTGCCGGTCGTCTATCGCCTTAGCGACAGCTGAATATAGAGAGGGAAACGGGCGGGGATAAAGGGGCGGGTGCAGCAGCGCACCCGGCTGGAGATCAAGAACCGGGGGGTAGCCCCCGACGGATCAAGACTGAAATATCTGATTAATATCGCGCGGCATCTGTAGGAACCAGCCCTGCTCGGTCAACTGTTTCAATACATCTCTGGCGTTCTCCTGCGACAGTTTACGATCAACTGTCAGTTCAAACTCCAGCACCAGCTCCACCGGCGAGATCATCTTCAGCAGCGCCTCGGGCACCTTTGACATATCATCCGCTTCCGGCAGATAGAGATAGGTCAGATCCTTTTTATTACTTCTGTATACCGCACATTTCATAGTCGTCTTCCCTATAGTGATGGTGTTGATCGAACGTGGTGTCGATTTTACCCAATTTTACCCAATTTAAATGTTGGAATTCGATTTTTAAGTCCCTACGTTTCATACTGTAGACGAGCAGCGGCGTTGATCAAGCACTCTAACGAGGTTCCTGTGAGCAAAACTCTGAAGCGCATCACCATTATTACTGTGATCTTAGTGATCATCGCCGCAGTTGCCTGGCAGTTCACCCGCCCCAAACCTATTGCCGTCACCGCCCACACGGTAGAGCGCGGTGACGTTGAGGCCAGCGTCGCCAATACCCGCGCCGGCACCGTCAAGGCGTGCCGCCGTGCCGGACTCTCGCCCGCCATGGGTGGTCAAATCGCCCGCTTACCGGTCAAAAAAGGGGATCAGGTCAAGGCCGGGGAGTTGCTGCTGGCGCTCTGGAATGATGACCTCCAGGCGCAAGTAGCGTTGGCAGAACAGCAGGTGCGTGCCTCCCGCGCCCAGTCCGAGGCGGCCTGCATCCAGGCCGATATCGCCCAGCGCGAGTCCCAACGGCTGATCAAACTCAACCCCTCAGGCGCCGTCACCGCCCAGCAGCTCGACCAGTCACAGAGCAAGGCCAGCGCCGCCAAGGCTGAATGTGGCGCCGCCCAAGCCAATACCCAGGTGGCCAAGGCGAGCATGGGGGTGGCCGGGGCCAACCTTGCCCGCACCCTGCTGATTGCCCCCTTTGACGGCGTGGTGGCCGAGATCAACAGCGAACTAAACGAATATGTCACCCCCTCGCCGCCCGGCATCGCCACCCTGCCCGCCATTGATTTGGTCGACAACCACTGTTTCTACATTGCCGCCCCGATCGACGAAGTCGACGCCGCCGCCCTCAAACAAGGGATGCCCGCCCGCATCACCCTTGATGCCTTCAAACAACAGCATTTTGAAGGCCGGGTGCGGCGCATCGCCGACTATGTGCTGGACCGGGAGAAACAGGCCCGCACCGTCGATATCGAAGTGGAGTTTGTAGAGCTGCCCAAAGGGTTGCTGGCGGGTTACAGTGCCGACGCCGAGATCATCCTCCAGAGTCGCCCCCAGGTATTGCGCATCCCCACCGCCGCAGTGATGGAGGGGCCAACGGTACTGCTCTACGACCGTGGCAGCGTGGTGAAACGCGAGATCAAGACCGGCATCAAAAACTGGGACTACACCGAGGTGCTCTCCGGCCTTGCCGCAGGGGACCGGATCATCACCTCGCTCGATCGTGCCGGTGTTGAGGCCGGTGCCAGCGTTACCCTGGAAACCACCCCGCAATGATCGAACTGCGTAACCTGTGCCGCAATTTCCAGATCGGCGATGCCACCGTGCATGCCCTGCGCGACATCAATCTCACCATCGACGCGGGCGAATACCTCTCCATCATGGGACCGTCCGGCTCGGGCAAATCGACACTGCTCAACATGCTCGGCCTGCTCGACCGCCCCGACAGCGGCGAGTATCTGCTCAACAACAGCGCCATCAGCAGCCTTAAAGAGAGTGAACAGGCGCGACTGCGGCGCGAACATATCGGCTTTGTTTTTCAATCCTTCCATCTGGTGCCACGCCTCTCGGCGGCGGAGAACATCGCCCTGCCGCTGACCCTGGCAGGCGTCGCACCGGCAGAACGGCAAGAGCGGGTGACGCAAGCGCTGCAAGCACTTGGACTCAGCGACCGGGGCCACCACCGCCCCGAGCAGCTCTCCGGCGGCCAGCGCCAACGCGTCGCCATCGCCCGCGCCATGATCATGAAACCAGAGCTGGTACTGGCCGACGAACCGACCGGCAACCTCGACCGCGCCTCCGGCAACGAGGTGATCGAGGCGCTGGAACGACTGCAACAGCAAGGCATCACCCTGATCATCGTCACCCACGACCCACTGCTGGGGCAGCGGGCGCAGCGCCAGATTCGCATGGAAGATGGGCGGATTGTGGAAGACGTAGGTGCGAATTTACTTGTGCCCCAGAGGGTATTCGCACAACCCAGCACCGTGCGTGCGAATACCCTCTGGGGCACAAGTAAATTCGCACCTACATGAAAACCTCTGACACCTTCCGCTACGCCCTGCGCGCTATCACCAGCCACCGCAGCCGTACCGTGCTGATGTTACTGGCAATGGCTATCGGTACCGGTTCGGTGATCGTGCTAACCGCGCTTGGCGAAGGGGCGCGGCAGTATGTGCTCAACCAGTTTGGTGCCCTCGGCAGCCATCTGGTGATCGTGCTGCCGGGCCGCAACGAAACCACCGGTGGCGCCCCGCCGCTGCTGGGCCAGACGCCGCGCGACCTAACCCTGGCCGATGCCCAGGCGCTACGGCAAAGTTACGCCGTCGAACGCATCGCCCCGCTGGTGATCGGCGCAGCGCCGGTCTCGTGGCAAGAACGCGAGCGCGAAGTGATGGTGCTCGGCACTACCAGCGAGATGCAGCCGGTGCGCGAGATGAAGATGGCTCAGGGCGCCTTCCTGCCACCCGGCGACCTGGAGCGCGGCAGCGCAGTCGCCGTGCTCGGCGACACCCTTTACCACGAACTGTTTGGCAATAAACAGGGGCTGGGGCAGTGGGTTCGCGTCGGCGAGAGCCGCTTCCGTGTCATCGGCGTGCTGGCGCCACAAGGGCAATCACTCGGCACCGACATGGGCGACATCATTGTCATCCCCGTCGCCTCGGCCCAAGCGCTCTTCAATACCGAATCGCTGTTCCGCATCCTGGTGCAGGCCAAAAATCACGACGCCATCCCCAAGGCCCAGGCAGCCATTCGCAAGATCATCCAGGCACGCCACGACGGCGAAGATGATGTCACCGTCATCACCCAGGATGCCGTGCTCGCCACCTTCGACCGCATCTTCACCGCCCTCACCTTTGGCGTCGCCGGCATCGCCGCCGTCAGTCTGGCAGTGGCTGGCATCCTGATCATGAACGTGATGTTAGTCTCCGTCACCCAACGCACCGCCGAGGTTGGCCTGCTCAAGGCACTCGGCGCCAATAGCCATGAGATTGAGATGCTGTTCCTCACCGAAGCCGGGCTACTCTCGATCCTCGGCGGCCTCACCGGACTAGCGGTAGGTATGGCCGGCACCACCGCACTAGGCCACGCCTTTCCCACCTTCCCCATCGCCGCGCCAACCTGGGCAGTGGTCGGCAGCCTGTTGGTGGCGCTGGTCACCGGACTGATCTTTGGCCTAATGCCCGCACGGCGCGCGGCACGACTCGACCCTGTGCAGGCGTTGTCGCGGCGCTAACGGTGAACTGTTCCCTCCTCACCACAACAGGCGTAAAGTCAGGCACCAGATCGTCGATCCAAAATAAAAAACATGTAGCACTCTGGACCGATGCGGGATCGAAAAGACTGAACTATTTGAGACTGCTTATGCTGCGCATTAAATGAACAAGTCCATACAGAGTTATGGCATAACCAGGTTTCACAAAGCTTTTCAAAAATTGAATTATAAATTTAATTAATTAAGGATTTATACAAATGGCGTCTATTAGCAAAATAACTCCTTCTAGCCCTCGAGTCGCTTCTCTTCTTTCAGATGTTGAGAGGGGTAATATAAAAATCCCAGTGTTTCAACGGCAGTATATTTGGACGGACGAACAAATTATAAGTTTGCTCGATTCTATATACAGGGGTTATCCAGTTGGTTCTTTATTGTTATGGTCAACCCGTGAGGAACTGAAACATGAGAGGAATGTTGGCGGGTTTATATTGCCTGAAACGCCAGAAGACTATCCTGTCAATTACATACTCGACGGACAGCAACGTCTTACTACGCTTTACGGTGTTTTTCACTCAAGTGATAACACAGGGGATCCTGTGTTAGCTGATAGATTCAATATTTGTTATGTTCCTGAAGAAGATGCTTTTGCACATCATTTGGCAATATCCGGTAAAGATAAAATTCATCTAAGCTCTATATTGGATACTACCAAGCTACTCAAGGAACTGCCTAGATTCAACGATTCTGGAAGGGCAAGAATAGCCACATTAACGGAAGCATTTAAGGATTACGAATTTCCTGTAGTTACAATAAAAGAACGTAGCAACAAAGAGGTATGCAGCATTTTCCAGAGGATCAATTCATCTGGAACCCCTTTAAGCAATCTTGAGCTTTTGACGGCATGGACATGGTCAGATAATTTTGACTTACTAACTAGTCAGCAGCAAAGGATACCGCTTCGTTTCTGAAAAATGATTTCACCAAGTCCTTATCCTGTGCAATTAATTCCAAATCTATAAACGTTCGCTCCCAAAGTGACTCCCCTTTTTTGAGAGGAGACCTCGC
>CAMTXZ010000226.1:0-7773 GCA_947085765.1 uncultured Chromatiaceae bacterium
ATCAAGTTCAGCAATATGCTGTTGGCAGTTTTATCACTTTTTGTCATTCTGTTTACCCCCCTATTAGTCAGCAACAGGGCTTGGCTGATTAAACGTGAAACCCCCTTCAATAACTTTAGCCTGCTGCTCCGGCCGCCGCTGCGCGCGCCACCACTCTAATCCTCGTCTAACCTTAGCAGTGCCGATAACAGCGATGGGCCTTGGTGTCCGTCCCGTTCCGTGCCTGTAATTTAATTTTCATTTTCCCTGGTCATGGCCTAATCCGCCTTGATGCATCACGCCGTTCGACCGGAATGAGGAATTTTATTGTGTTGAGAAAAGCTTCCAAACGCACCTTTATAGCTGCGTCTGCCGCTATCGCGCTGATGACCACAACGGGCAGCGTAGCGGCCCAAACATCACCCTGGACGCTGGAGTCCACCGTGCAGCAAGTACTGATAATTGCGCCAGAACGACATGCCGCCGAAGCTCAAGTATTGGCGCTGCAAGGCGCCCGGCGTCAGGCAGGAGTGTGGCACAACCCCACAATTGGGCTGGGGGCCAGCAACGCCATGAGCAAAGAGGATGGTCAGGGCGGCACTACCCTGAACGAGATTACTATCAGGCAGGCGCTGCCACTGGGCGGCCGACTCGACCAGCAACGTCAACAGGCGGACGCCTACCTCAAACAGGCCCAGGCCGGAGCAGTGGAACAACAACTGATGCTGGAGTATGAGGCGGCCCGTGTTTTTCATAATCTGCAACTCAACCGTGCGTTGCTTCAGCTGACTGAACAGCGATTGCAAAGCGCCGACGAGTTTCAGCACATCGGCCGCCGTCGCGAACAGGCCGGTGATCTGTCACGGCTGGAGCGGCTACGCCTTGATCTGGTCCGCGAGAACGCCCGCCAGCTGATCGCCACCGCCGAGGGCAAAGAGAGCGAGGCGCTGAGCGATTTTCAGACCCTGCTGAATCTGACCGACCCGCAACCGGTCTTGTTGTCGCTGGAGCAGCTCCCTTCCCGCCCCTCGCTGGCCGCACTGGAGAGACAACTGGAACACCACCCCGCCCTCCAGGCTGCCCGGCAAAAGATTGCGGCGGCCAACCAAAGTATCGATCTGGCACGCACCAGTCGCCTGGCCGATCCTGAAATCTGGCTCTCACGGGGACGTGACTATCTCGGCGGCCAACGGCAGGGGGTAACCGCCTTTGGTGTGTCGATAGCGGTACCGCTGTGGAATACCGGCGCCGGCCAGATCGACTCCGCCCGTGCGACCCGGGACAAGGCACAGTTCGAACTCGAAGCGCTGCAGCGTCAGCTGAGCAACCGGCTGCGCCTCAACCACTTACATCTGGGCCACCTGCGTGAACAGGCCCAGGAGTATCTGCCCAAAGTGCTTGAACCGGCCGAACAGCTCTTCCAGCTCAGCCGCAGCGGGTTTAGCGCCGGTGAAGTAGAGATTCTTGCCCTGGTTGATGCGGTGAATGGCTACTACGAATCCCGCATTCGTTATCTGGAACTACTGCAACAGTCCTGGCTGGAGGCGGCCGAACTGCGCCGCTCTGCTGGAATCTCGTTACTGACTGCCAACACCCCTATTTCTGAAGGAAGCCCACAATGAACACTTTTAAAGTAAAACCTCTGCTGCTCGCCCTGCTTCTGCTGCCACTAGGCGCTAACGCCCTGGAGCTGACACCGCAGCAACAGGCCAGCCTCAAGCTCAATACCGTCACCCTGCAAACCCGCGAGGCGGCGGCCACCATCGTTGCCAGCGGCACATTGCAAGCGGATCAACAGCGGCTGTTCCGGGTGGCGCCGGTGGTCGAAGGGTTGGTCACAGAACTGAAGGTGGTAGCCAATGCCCAGGTGCGTAAAGGCCAGCTATTGGCACAGCTGCACAGCAACTCCCTGGGACAGGCGCAGGCCGAATATCTGGAGGCATTGGCCCGCCACCAGGTGGCGCAATCCGATTATCAACGTATCAAATCATTACATGATGAGGGGGTGGTGGCGGAGAGCCGTGTGCAAGAGGCCGATAGCCAGTACAAATCAAACCAGGCGGTGCTCGATCAGAAGCGCCGCGCCCTGACGCTGGCAGGAGTAAGTGCAACACAGATCAAGGCACTGGCCCACAAACCAGAACAGATTGCCGACTATCCGCTGCTCAGCCCCGCTGATGGCGTAGTGCTGGAGGTGAGCGTTGAAAACGGCCAGATGCTGGCGGCGGGTGAGACCGCCTTCCGCATCGCCGATCTGAGTAAACTCTGGGCCGAGATCCGCATCCCGGTCAGCGCCATGGCGCAGACCAAACCCGGCACTCAGGTCGCCATCAAGGTCGCCGCCTTTCCCCAACAGAGCTTCACCGGACAACTCCAGAGCCTCAGTGGCGTGGTCGAGGCCGAGAGCCAGACCATCTCCGGGCGGGCAGTGATCGACAACAGCAAGGGGTTATTGCGTCCCGGCATGTACGTACAGGCAGAGTTGCAGGGAGTGGCAGAGTCAGGGCTAATGGCGCCGGCCAGCGCGGTGTTCCGCCGTGGCAACGACAACTATCTCTTCAAGGTCAGCGGGCCACGCAGCTATGACCCCGTCAAAGTTATCATTGGGGACAACAGCAACGGCTGGATCAGCATCAAGTCAGGTATCGCGGCCGGCACTGAGGTGGTCAGCAGCGGCGTGGCAGAACTCAAATCCCACTGGCAGTACCAGGGAGGCGAGTAGACCATGGTCAATGCACTGATCCGTTTCGCGCTGGTCCAGCGGCTGATGATCCTGCTGCTGGCGCTGGGACTGAGTGGCGCGGGCATCTGGGCCTTCCAGACCCTGCCTATCGACGCCTTTCCCGAAATCTCCTCGCCGCAAGTACGCATGGTGGTCAAGGCACCAGGCTTATCCCCCAGCGAGGTCGAGAGTCGTGTCACCTTCCCCATCGAGGTGGAGATGCAGGGGCTGCCACGCCAGACCATGCTGCGCTCCACCACCAAATATGCCTTGAGCATCATCACCATCGACTTTGAGGATGGCACCGACATCTACTGGGCGCGCCAGCAGGTCACCGAACGGCTGAACCAGGTCTGGAGCGAACTGCCCGCCGGGGTGGAAGGCGGCCTCGGCCCGATCACCACGCCGCTCGGTGAGGGCTACATGTATCGGGTAGCGGGTGAAGGCTACAGCAACCAGGAGCTGCGCCGCATCCAGGACTGGGTGATTCGACCACGCTTGCGGGGTGTGGATGGTGTTGCCGACGTCAACTCCCTCGGCGGTGAAGTCAAAGTATATGAAGTTGTCGCCAATCCAGTCGCACTGGCGGCCCGTGGTCTGGGCATCGACGATCTGGAGACGGCGCTGCAAGCCAACAACCGCAATGCCGGCGGCGACCGTATCAACCGTAATAACGAAGTATTGCTGGTCCGCACCGTCGGCCAGCTGCGTGGCATGGAGGAGATCGGCGCCATCACCGTCGCCAGCCGTAACGGCATCCCGGTGCATGTGAGCGATGTCGCCGAGGTGCGTATCAACTCGCTTACCCGCTATGGTGCGGTGACCGCCGATGGTGAAGGCGAAGTGGTGACTGGCCTGGTACTGATGCGCGAAGGGGCCAATAGCCGCACCACCATTGAAGGGGCCAAACAGGTGCTGGAGGAGCTGAAACCGGCGCTGCCCAAAGGGGTTGAGATCATCCCTTTTTACGACCGCACTGAGCTGGTCAATGACGCGGTCTGGACGGTTGAAAAGGCGCTGGGCGAGGCGGTCATTCTGGTACTGATTGTGCTGCTGGTGATGCTCGGCAATCTGCGCAGCGCCCTGACCGTGGCGCTGATCCTGCCGCTGTCGGTGCTCTTCACCTTTGGTATGATGCGGCTCTTTGGCATCAGCGCCAACCTCATGTCGCTAGGGGGGCTGGCGATCGCCATTGGTATCCTGGTGGACGCGGCGGTGGTGGTGGTGGAGAACATCCATACCCGTCTCAGCCATGCACCCAAAGGGGTGAGCCGACTGCATCTGATCTACCGCGCGGTGATCGAGGTGGCGACACCGGTGATCTCCGGCATCCTGATCATCATCGTGGTCTTCCTGCCGATCTTCAGCCTTAGCGGCCTGGAGGGCAAGATGTTCTCGCCACTGGCGGTGACCATCAGCTTTGCCTTGATCGGTTCGTTGATCCTGTCGCTGACCGTGATCCCGGTACTGGCCAGTCTGCTGATGCGCGGTGGTAGCGAGGAGGATGGCCGACTATTAACGTTTCTGAAAAAGATCTACCTACCGGTGATGCGCTGGGCCTTGCGGCAGCGCAAACTTGCCGTCGGCGGCGCGGTGGTGGCGTTGGTTTTGGCGCTGGCACTGTTCCCGCTGATCGGCAAGGAGTTCATGCCGATCATGGATGAAGGGACTACGGTGGTGATCATCGAAAAGCTGCCGAGCATCTCGCTGGAGCGTTCGGTCGCCCTGGATGAACCCTACCAGAAGGCGATGATGGAGCTGCCGGAGGTGATTGGCGTGGTATCACGTACCGGCGCCGATGAGCTGCGCCTGGACCCGATGGACCTGAACCAGACCGACAACTTTCTGATCACCAAACCACGCAGTGAATGGAGCGTGAGCCTGGAGCAGTTTCAGGCGCAGCTGCGTGAGAAGCTGGATGGACTGGTGGGCATCGACTACGCCTTTACCCAGCCCATCGACATGCGGGTTTCGGAGATGCTTACCGGGGTACGCGCCGCGATGGCGATCAAACTCTATGGCGATGATCTTGCCGTGCTGGAGGAGAAGTCGAAACAGATCGAGGTGCTGGTGAACAAGGTGCCCGGCGCGGTGGATGTGTTCCGCGAACAGCTCTCTGGCCAGATCTATCTGCAAATCGAGATCAAACCCGAGGCGATCTCCCGTTTTGGCATCAGTACCGAGGCGATCAACACGTTGATCGAAGTGGCGGTGGGTGGCCGGGTGGTCACCGAGATCATCGAAGAGAGCCAGCGGGTGGGTGTGTTGTTGCGCTACCCGGAGCAGGCGCGCACCTCGCCGCAGGCAATTGCGGCGCTGCTAATAGAGGCCCCCGGTGGCAATAAAATAAGACTCGACGCTCTGACCGACATCCGTGAGGTGGATGGCCCGGTGGTGATATCACGCGAATCGGCCAAACGGCTGGTGGTAGTACAGTCCAATGTCGAGGGGCGTGACGTGGTCAGTTTTGTCGATGAGGTACGCGCCACCATCGAACGTGAAGTAGAGCTGCCGGCCGGCTACTACGTCACCTACGGCGGCCAGTTTGAAAATCAGCAACGGGCGGCTTCGCGTCTGGCCATGGTGGTACCTATCGCCATTGTGCTGATCTTCCTGATGCTCTTCACCACCTTCCGCTCGGTGCGGCAGGCGGGGTTGATTATCCTCAACATCCCGTTTGCCATGATCGGCGGCGTGGTCAGCCTCTACCTCTCGGGGCTCTATCTCTCCGTGCCTGCGTCAGTGGGTTTCATCACCCTGTTTGGTGTGGCGGTACTCAATGGCGTGGTGATGGTGACCTTCTTCAACCAGCTGCGTGAAACCGGTCGCACGGTATTGCAGGCGGTACAGGAGGGGGCGGAGCGGCGTCTGCGGCCGGTGTTGATGACAGCACTAATCGCCAGCCTTGGACTAGTACCATTGTTGACGGCCACGGGGCCAGGCTCAGAACTGCAACGACCGTTGGCAGTGGTGGTGATTGGCGGTCTGGTGACCTCAACCCTGCTGACACTGATCCTGCTGCCGACCCTCTACGCCTGGCTCGAAGGACGTGCTGATCAGAACAAAGGAGAAGCTGTATGAAGAGTCTCAACATCGTGATTCACTCCGGCGCCCAACAGGCGCTGGCGGACACTCTGCGCACACTTGAACAGGTGCAGGGTTTCACCTTCACCCATGTCGAGGGCCACTCCGACCATAGCGATGCCGACCCGTTTCTATCGGCGCGGGACAAGGTGGCCGGGTATGTGCCGCGGGTACAGGCAGCGATATTGCTGGCGGATGCAGATGTCAGCAGCGTGCTATCTGCGCTACTGGCCGATGAGAGCTTTCGTGGCCAAGGGGTCTACTGGGTCAACCCAATAGACCAGATGGGCCGGTTATAGGTTTCTGTTTTCCATATATAAGGCGACTACTACGATGATGCAATTAAATATTAAAAGAGCCGCTACCACACTGCTGGTGATGCTGTTTCTTGCCGGATGCACCTCTACTCCCTCCGTATGGCAGGAGGATGGAGTGAGGCTGGAAGGTATCGGTTCAAGCACCGCACGTATCAACCGTCTCTACCTGCAACCGGCAAACGGGGCGATACTGCTGCGCGGTGATGTGACACGTTATATCCACGCCCACGGCCAGATACCGGGGCACCTGCACATTGAGCTGATCTCAGCTCAAGGAAAAACAGTTGGTGAAGCGGATATCGGTTATAGCCGTCAAAACAGCAACTCCCACGATGGCAGCTTCGAGTTAGCACTGCCTGCCCCCATCCCAGCGGGCAGCACCATTCGGGTCACCCACCATGATCCGGTCTCACATCTGCCAGAGCCGGTTGAAAACCCGTGGCACGAAGTAAACGACAGCGAATAAACAACGGAGTTAAAACAGATGTTAGCCCGATCAAAATTAACCTGCCTGATGGCGGGCATACTCCTGCTGCTGGTATTGCCGCAGTACGGCTATGCCCACGGCATGTCAGAGGCGGACAAGCTGGCCATCACCGAGGGTGGCAATTTGCGCTATCTGTGGCTGGGGGCGACCCACATGCTGTCGGGCTATGACCACCTGCTGTTTGTCTTTGGCATCATCTTTTTTCTGACCAGCTTCAGGGATATTGTCAAATACATCACGGCGTTTACCCTGGGCCATAGCGTGACGCTGATCTTCGCCTTTGCCAACATCGACGGCTTCCGCAAATATCTGAACGTTGCGGCACTAACCGTCATGCTGCTGGTGCTGCCGATTTTATATCGAATGGCGCATCGGAAAGAAGAAGAGGCAGAAGGGCGACACGTACTTGATTTGGGAGTTGAAACATGACTAGAACTTTGACATTGGCCTTCACGCTGACCTTCATCTTGCGATGGATCAAGGCCTCATTACGCCCCCGCTGGCTGGCTTTCATCGGTATTTTGGTACTCAGCTTGATGGCGAGCAGCGCGTTCGCCCACGCAGTCACTGCGGGTGACAAGGGTTACATCCAGGAAATATCGGGCGTCAACCTGCTGCCCTTCATGTACCTGGGCGCCAAACACATGATGACGGGTTACGACCACATCCTGTTTCTCTTCGGTGTGATCTTCTTCCTCTACCGACCCTCTCACATCGCTATCTATGTCAGCCTGTTTGCGTTGGGTCACTCCACCACCATGATCCTGGGCGTCTACTTCAACTTCGGGATGAACAGCTACCTGATCGACGCAATCATCGGCCTGTCGATTGTATACAAGGCACTGGACAACATCGGCGCCTTCCAGCGCTGGTTGGGCTTCCAGCCCAACACCAAGATGGCAACCCTGGTGTTTGGCCTGTTCCACGGCTTTGGACTGTCGACCAAGATTCTTGAATACGAGATCTCACCGAATGGCCTGATACCCAACCTGCTCGCCTTCAACGTGGGCGTTGAGATTGGCCAGCTGCTGGCATTGGCCGTCATCCTGATCGGCATGAGCTACTGGCGGCGAACGGCCAGTTTTTTACGCAACGCCTACACCGCCAACGTCGTGATGATGTCCGCCGGCTTTGTGCTGGTGGGCCTCCAATTGACCGGCTACTTTGTAGCCTGAACACACAAC
>CAMTXZ010000227.1:0-14681 GCA_947085765.1 uncultured Chromatiaceae bacterium
GCATCAAGGCGACTCTGCCACGCCTGTTTGAGATAGATCAGCATGATCACACCAAACTCGGCCGAGACCCCGGCCAGCGCAATAAAACCAACGCCTGTGGCTACCGACAGATTAAACCCCATCCAGTAGAGAAACCAGACCCCACCGGTGAGTGCAAAGGGCAGTGTGGCCAGGATCAGCAGCGCCTCATCAAAGCGCGAGAAGGTGAGATAGAGCAGCACAAAGATGATCATCAAGGTGCCCGGCACCACCCACTTGAGGCGGGCGTTGGCCCGTTCCAGAAATTCAAACTGGCCGGAGTAAGCGAGACTCATGCCCGGTTCGAGCTTGACCTCTTTTGCCACAGCGGCACGCAGATCGGCGACTGTTGATGAGAGGTCACGGCCCCGCACATCGACATAGACCCAGCCACTGAGCCGCGCGTTTTCACTCCTGAGCATCGGCGGACCTGAGGTCACCTTGATATCCGCCACCATGCCCAGGGTGATCTGCCCGCCCAGTGGGGTAACAATGGGCAATGTACTCAGCCCCTCGACTGTGTCGCGCCACTCCCGTGGGTAACGCACGTTGATGGGATAACGCGCCAACCCCTCGATTGTCTCACCAACATTGTCGCCGCCCACCAGACCGGCAACCACCGACTGCACCTCAGCGATGCTGAGTCCATAGCGGGCTGCCGCTACGCGGTTGATATCAACATCGACATAACGTCCTCCGGCAAGCCGCTCTGCCAGCGCCGACGAGACCCCCGGCACCCCTTTGGCGATGCGTTCCACCTCTTGGGCAACCCGGTCTATATCAGCCAGAGTGGTACCGGCAATCTTGACCCCCACCGGACTCTTGATGCCGGTGGCAAGCATGTCGATGCGGTTGCGGATCGGCGGCACCCAGATGTTGGCCAGCCCCGGCACCTGCACAGCGCGGTCCAACTCATCCACCAGCTTCTCGGGTGTCATGCCGGCGCGCCACTGCTCACGTGGTTTGAACTGAATGGTGGTCTCAAACATCTCCAGCGGCGCCGGATCGGTGGCGCTCTCGGCACGTCCCGCCTTGCCAAATACCCGCGCCACCTCCGGCACGGTCTTGATCATACGGTCAGTCTGTTGCAGTAGCTCGCTGGCCTTTTGCGCCGACAACCCGGGCAGCGCGCTGGGCATGTAGAGCAGATCGCCCTCATCGAGCGGCGGCAGAAACTCCCCACCCAGCTGACTCACTGGCCAGAGCGCGGTAAAGAACAGCAACACGGCCGCCATAAGTGTCAGCTTTGGCCGTTTCAACACCACCTCCAGCAGTGGCCGGTAGAGCCAGATCAGGCCACGGTTGAGCGGATTACGCGACTCATCCGGCAGCTTGCCACGAATCCAGAAGCCCATCAGCACCGGGATCAAGGTCACCGACAGACCTGCCGCCGCCGCCATGGCGTAAGTCTTGGTAAAGGCCAGCGGAGCGAATAACCGTCCCTCCTGCGCCTGCAAGGTAAACACCGGAATAAACGATAGGGTGATGATCAGCAGCGAGAAAAACAGCGCCGGGCCAACCTCAATGGCCGCGTCAGTCATCACCTGCCAGTGCGCCTCGCCCTTAAGCTTCACACCCGGATGGGCGCGCTGCCACTGCTCCACCTTTTTGTGGGCGTTTTCGATCATCACCACCGCCGCATCAACCATCGCCCCCACCGCGATGGCGATACCGCCCAACGACATGATGTTGGCGTTGATCCCCTGCTGGCGCATGATGATAAAGGCAATCAAAATCCCCAACGGTAGCGAGACAATCGCCACCAGAGATGAGCGCAGATGCCAGAGAAACAGCAGACATACCAGCGCCACAACGATGAACTCCTCGATCAGCTTGTAGGTCAGGTTCTCCACCGCCCGATCGATGAGTTTGCTGCGATCATAGGTAGTCACAATCTCCACCCCGCTGGGCAGACTCCCCTGCAACTCTGCCAACTTGGTATGCACCGCCTCCAGTGTGGTGCGGGCATTTTTACCCGAACGCAAAATCACCACACCACCGACCACCTCGCCCTCGCCATCAAGTTCGGCAATGCCACGTCGCATCTCCGGACCCAACTGGATGTGGGCCACTTCGCCCAGCATCACCGGGACGCCGCCGACCAGTTTGAGCGGGATCGCCCGGAAGTCAGCAATCGATTGCAGATAACCGCTGGCGCGCACCATCAGCTCCGCCTCTCCCAGCTCCAGCAGCGCACCGCCCGTCTCTTGGTTGGCGGACTGAATCGCCTCGCGCACCTCGCCATAAGTAATGCCGAGGCTGGCAAGCTTCACCGGGTCAAGCACTACTTGATACTGTTTGACCATACCGCCGATGGTGGCCACCTCGGCCACATTGGTCACGGTTTTTAGTTCATATTTAAGGAACCAGTCTTGCAGCGAGCGCAGCTGCGCCAGATCGTGCTGACCGGTTTTGTCGACCAGCGCGTACTGGTAGATCCAGCCCACACCCGTGGCATCCGGCCCCAACGAGGAGCGCGCCGTCGCTGGCAGGCGGCTCTGCACCTGATTGAGATACTCCAACACCCGCGAGCGGGCCCAGTAGAGATCTGTACCCTCCTCAAAGATCACATAGACAAAGCTGTCGCCAAAAAATGAGAAACCACGCACCGTCTTGGCACCCGGCACCGAGAGCATGGTGGTGGTGAGTGCATAGGTGACCTGGTTCTCGACGATCTGCGGTGCCTGGCCGGGATAGCTGGTGCGGATGATCACCTGCACATCAGAAAGATCCGGCAACGCATCGATCGGCGTGGTCTTGATCGACCATAGCCCGGCGACGGTAATGAAGAGCGTCGCCAACAGCACCAGAAAGCGGTTGCCGACCGACCAGCGGATCAGGTTGGCAATCATAAACCACCGCCGACTTTCTCAAGCCGTTCAACGATGAGTCCTTCATCGCTCTGGCGGACAAAAACAGTGACCCTGTCGCCCAGCTTAAACCCCTGCGTCAGTGCCGGTTGGGCGAGTGGAAAACTCATCTCCATGCCCGGCATGGCCAGTGTTTTGAAGGGGCCGTGGTCGAGCATCACCTCGCCGGGGACAAGTTCAGTGATGGTTGCTGTCGACTCATGCAGCGTCACCACCGGGCTCTGTGGCAATTCAGCAGGTGAGCGCATTTTAAAGCCTTTGAGGCTGGCCTCAGAGTCGATCAGGAACTGGCCACTGGCGACCACCTGCTCCCCTTCGCTAAGCCCGGTCTTGATGACGATCTGATCGCCCACTTCACGCCCCAGCGTCACCGCCACCGGCTCAAAACGCCCCTCTTTCAGCGCCACCATGACCAGCGTCCGTTTACCGGTGCGGATAACCGCCTCGGTGGGCACTGCCAGGGCTGATTCGTCTGACGTTCCTTTGAGCACCACCTGACCGGAGAGTCCGGGACGCAGGCGGCCATCATGATTGGGCAGCTCCACCCTGACACGCAGACTGCGGGTCGCCTCGCTGAGGGTGGGCAGAATGGTGGTGATACGCCCCGTCAGGGTCTGCCCGGCAAATCCGGCCAGCCGCACCTCGGCATTACCGCCCACGCGCACCGTGGCGGCGTACATCTCCGGCACCGCCACCTCCAGCCAGACCGTGGCCAGACCATTAATTCGCGCCACCGACTGACCCGCCATCACCGTCATGCCCCGGCGCATCTCCAGCGACTCGATAACACCCGCGATCGGCGCGCTGATTGTAAAGTTGGAGCGCACCGTGCCGCTCTTTTCTACCGCCGCAATCAATGTCTCGGACATGCCCAACAGCCGCAAACGCTCACGGGCAGCGGCGACTAACGTTGCATCACCTGTCGCCTTGACGGCAAACAGCTCATATTGGGCCGCGGTCCACTCCGGCACCAGCAGCTCCACCAGAGGCTGTCCGGCCTTGACCAGATCACCGGGGGCCAGCGGCCAGACACGTTCAACAAAACCACCAGCGCGGCTCTGCACCAGCGCCACATCACGCTCGTTGAAGCCGATCACACCACTCGCCTCGATCTGCGTGGCCAGCGGAATAGGTCTCACCGTGGCCAGCCGCACCCCCAGGTTTTGTGTCACCGAGGGGTCGATCTTCACCCCCGCCGCACCGCTGTCGGAGTCGGCGTACATAGGCACCAGTTCCATATCCATAAAGGGGGACGGTCCCGGTTTGTCGAACTGCTGCTGCGGCATCATCGGGTCGTACCAGTAGAGCACCTGCTGCTCGGCTGGGGCGGCTTGATCGGCCGTTGCTGGCATCGGCATGGCGCTGCGCTGCGCCCACCACCAGCCACCCGCGGCCCCTGCCACCAGCAATAAAATAGCGATGGCCAGTGCCATCAGAAGATCTTTAGAACGATAACGCTGATTCATGACTGCTGTTCCTGTTCTGTGCCATAGACATAGTGCAACCGGGCGGCCAGCTGACGCTGCTCACCCTCAAGTGCAATGGCTTTAAGTTCGGTATCGATACGTTCACTGCGGGCGGAGATCAACTCCGTCAGGGTGCCTCTGCCACCGCGCCAGGCGGCCAGGGCCAGGGTGATTTTTTCATCGGCCAGCGGCAGCAGCAGCTCGCGCTGGCGTTTAATGGCGCTGGCGAGCCGTTTGTACTCCGCCAGATCAGACTCCAGCTCGGCGGCATGGGCACGCAGCATCGCCTCACGTTCAGCGTCGAGTGCGGTGCGTTCGGCACGTCTGGCCGCAATCATTGGCTCCTGACGTGAACCGGCAAAGACTGGCAGATCAAAACTGACCTGTAACATGACCATGTCGCCAAATTGAGCGGCACGATTTTGATAGGCAAACTCCAGCGCCCAGTCAGATTTTTTGGCCGCCTCTGCCTCAGCCACCTGCGCCTCCAGCACCTGCGCCTGGGGGGTGAAAATCTCAATCTCCGGGTGTCGATGCAGACCATGCAACAGGGACTCATGGCCGATCGGCCAGACAGGTATGCCGCCGGCCAGCGGCGCATCGGCCGCCGCGCCAACCCAACGCCGCAGGGCGGCGATGGCCTGTTCGCGCCGGGCGCGCAGATCATCCCGACGCTGCTCGATCTCTGCTGCCTCCTGTCGCGGCAGCACAATCTCGCTGGCCATGCCCTGGCCAGCAGCAAGCCGCGCCTCTACCGCCGCTGCAAACAAGCGGTTCTCGGCAAACAGGTCATCAATCCGCGCCAGCTGCTGTTCAACGGCGTCACGTGCAATCCAGGCGACGGCGGTCTCGCGCATCACTATTAGCCGCGTGACCTCGATCTGCGCTGTCGCCAACCCAACCCGACCACGCGCCACCGCCACCCGCGCGTCACGTTTGGCGCGATTGGGAAATTCCTGCATCACGCCGATACGGCGCATGGTCATCGCCTCGCTCGACAGGCTAAACCGGTTTGCACCTTCAATCGGCAGATTATCAATGCCAAGGGCAAGCTTGGGATCAGGCAGCTCACCTGCCGGAATCGCCCCCTGACGGGCAGCATCAAGCTGGGCCGCATTAGCAGCAAGGATGGGGGCTTCACGCAACGCCAGCGCCAGCGCGGCATCAAAACTGAGCGGTTCCGCAGCAGCGATAACAGCGTGTGTCAGCAGCAGTGCCGCGCCCGTGCACCAGCACAGGCGGGCGGCAGATCTGGGTGATCTACTCATATTCCAACTCCAAATTTCAAGAATGGCGCAAGGCATGCGCCAGCTTCCGTAGCCATAACAGCACGGAACATTACATCAAGGAGTTAGAGTTGTATCGGAGGGCGCCAGACAGTGGCGGGGGTGAAGGCAAAAATGGTGGGATCCAGCTGGGAAACATGGTCGGCTGTAACAGGTACAAACGAGTGCAACAACGCCAACGGGAAGAAGAGACAGTGACCGCCACATGGGCACTCATGTCCCACTTTGCAAACCTTACCATTTGTCTGCTGAGCCGCATCATCGCCACCACAGGCATGAGCGGCGGAGAGCTCTTCAACGACCACCTGCGCCGCTGCCGGGCAGGCCGCTGCCGACATGACCACGGCCGCAACACCCTGAAGCGGAATCACAAAACAGAGCAGCAGCGCAAGAAAGGTTCTGATGTTACACATGCCGAGAGTGTAGCCCCATCAAAACCATCGTTGCAAGTTTGACGCGCCCCAATGGCGAGGAGGATGGCGTCATCTTTTGCTTTTGGAACGCTGCGATGCAGATACCTCCTGCTCGTGAAGCCTCTCCAACTTCAACAGATAATCCAGCAACTCGTGATCGTCCTTGAAGCTTCTCTGCAATTTATTGGTATCAGAACGTTTTTTGGTCCCAATCTCCATTGTGACCTTGTGTCTAAAGTAGCTGTCGCCAGACATGATGTACCCCCTATGGTTTTCAAGTCCTACACACCGCTCCCTATCGACCAGGATTAAAAATACTTAAGCAACCGTTTATTTAATTTATTTGACCAAATAAATAAATATTTACCATCAGTAATAAATAACAGTGTCGCGACGGCGCTACACAACACTCAGCCACAGGTGTGGTGGCTATGATGAGGTTATGGCTGGCTATTGTGAGAGGAGGGGGTCTGCTGCTGCAGTAGCCGTTTTAGTTCGCGGATATCTTCGCGCATCGCCCGCACTTCACTATGCACATCGGCCTCGATATGTTCACGGGCCTGCTCGACGGCCGCGACAGTCTCTTTCTGTTCAGCCTCGGTGTAGCTCTGCATGGCGTTAACGATGATGGCGATAAACAGATTCAACATGGTGAAGGTTGCCACCAGAATAAAAGGCACAAAAAAGGCCCAGGCATAGGGAAAACTTTCCATCACCGGTCGGGCGATGCCCATCGACCAGCTCTCCAGCGTCATGATCTGGAACAGGGTATAAAGCGAACGGCCAAGATGACCGAACCACTCCGGGTAATCGGCGGCAAACAGGTTGGTGGCAATTACCGCAAAGATGTAATAAACAACCAGTAATACCACTGCAATAGAACCTAAGCCTGGGATCGCTGCCAACAGCGCCCCCACTACCCGGCGCATCGAGGGCACCATGGTCAGCAGCCGCATCACCCGCAATACCCGCAACGCTCGCAAGACGGAGAGCTGGCCACTGGCGGGAATCAACGCAATCGCCACCACGGCAAAATCGAACAGGCTCCAGGGGTCACGCCAAAAGGCGCGCCGATGCACGTACAGCCGCAGCACAATCTCCACCACAAATATCGTCAGGATAACGTTATCCACTGCCAGGATCAGCCCACCCGCCACGGCCATCGCCACCGGCCAGGTCTCCAACCCAAGCAACGCGGCGTTGATCAAGATCAGGGTGATAATGAGTCCCTGCACATGGCGGTGCTCGATAAAACCGTGCAGCTGTTTGCGCACACCGGTGAATTCAGAATGGGCGGCCTCTGTCAGCACGGTTCAATACTCCGCGCGACCTTTACCTGCATGAGCTCCACTACGGCGCTCACCCGGACATATATTGCAAGATTATTCATGACACTTTTCGACCCTTACACTACTTCAGCCAGGTGTGTTATGCAGATCGATAATGTCGCCATTCTGGCCACCACGCTGCCGCTTGGCAGCGTCATTACGCTGGTTTTGAATGTTGATGAGGTAATCCTCATCAATGTCACCGGTGACGTATTCACCGGTAAAAACAGAGCTGTCAAAACGGACCAGTCTGGAGTTACGTTTACGTACCGCCCCTTCCAGGTCAGAGAGATCCTGATAGATCACCCTGTCGGCGCCGATGGCCTGGGCCACCTCATCATCGGTACGACCGTGGGCGATAAACTCATCCTTGGTCGGCATGTCGATACCGTAGACGTTGGGGTGGCGAATCGCCGGCGACGCCGAGGCGAAGTAGACCTTTTTAGCGCCTGCATCACGCGCCATCTGGATGATCTGCTGCGAGGTGGTGCCACGCACAATGGAGTCATCCACCAGCAGTACATTCTTGCGCCGGAACTCGAGGTCGATGGCGTTGAGCTTCTGCCTGACCGATTTCTTGCGCTCCTGCTGACCGGGCATGATGAAGGTGCGACCGATGTAGCGATTTTTAATAAATCCTTCGCGGTAGAGCGTTTTTAATTCATAGGCGAGCTGCATGGCCGAGGTGCGGCTGGTATCGGGGATCGGAATCACCACATCGATATCGTGGTCGCCCCACTCCCGTTTGATCTTGCGCGCCAGGGCATCGCCCATGCGCAGCCGTGCCTTGTAGACCGAGACATCATCAATGATGGAATCAGGACGGGCGAGATAGACATATTCAAAGATGCAGGTGGAGTAAGTGGGATTGTCGGCGCACTGGCGGGTCTCGATGCTGCCATCGAGACCAAGAAAGACAGCCTCGCCCGGCTCGATGTCGCGCATCAGGCTGAAGTCGAGTGCATCGAGCGCCACACTCTCGGAGGCGATCATGTACTCAGTTCCCAGCTCAGTCTCGCGTTTGCCAAATACCGCCGGACGAATGCCATAGGGGTCGCGAAAACCGACAATGCCATAACCGGTGATCATCGCCACCACGGCATAGGCGCCGCGACAACGACGGTGTACACCCTTCACCGCCTCGAACACATCATTGTGGTCGATGCGCAGCTTGCCCAACCGCTGCAACTCATGGGCAAAAACATTCAGTAGCACCTCTGAGTCGGAGTCGGTATTCATGTGGCGCAGATCTTCATTATAGAGTTCGCGCTTGAGCAGATTGGCGTTGGTAAGATTGCCGTTGTGGGCCAGCGAGATGCCGTATGGGGAGTTGACGTAGAAGGGCTGTGCCTCGGCAGAGGAGGAGCAACCAGCAGTAGGGTAACGGACATGTCCCACCCCCATATTGCCCCGCAGATTGAGCATGTGCTGGGTCGAGAAGACGTCACGCACCAGGCCATTGTCCTTGCGCAGATAGAGCTTGTTATCGTCGCAAGTCACAATACCGGCGGCATCCTGACCACGGTGCTGCAACACTGTCAGGCCATCATAGATAGCCTGATTGACGCTGCCCTTACCGACAATTCCGATGATGCCACACATGTAGAGTTACTCCCGATTAAACAACAGAGTCTTAATTACGCGCCTGACTCAAGACGCTATTCATATCCAGAGGGTAGTAGTGCTGCACCCAGGCCAGGCCATCAGCAAAGAGGCCCACCATATAGGAGTGCTGCCACGAGGATGCCTGGGTGACCGGCGTCATGCCGGCGATCAGCACCACAACAGCCACCATCAGCACACCACGCACAACGCCAAAACCACCGCCCGCCAATCGGTCCACGCCGCCCAGACCAATCGAAGCCAGCAGCGTTGCCAATAGCCGGGCCGTCACAAAGCCCACCACATGCACCGTCAGAAACAGCAGCACAAACGCCGTGAGCAGGCGCAACGTTTGATCGCTGATCATCTCAACAAAATAGGATGCAACGGTTCCAGCCCAGAGATAGGCAAGCCAAAAGGCTGCCACCCAAACCACCAAGGAGAGCGCTTCACGAACAAAGCCACGCCAGATACCGATCAGTGTAGAGAGTGCAATGACGGCAATAATCAGATAATCAAGGGTGCTCACGTGATGGGTCCAGCGATATCCAGCGGTTGGGGCTGTAGGAAGGGCGTGATTTTACCAGAGCACCGCCCCTTTCTGAACCTTTGTGAGCAGATTGGCCGGACTAAATGGCCATCACGGATACTGCATCACCAGACCATCCAGCCTAGTCTTCTGTTTAACCTGCATTTTCAGCTCATCAGCCGCGGCGCGATCGGCCACCGGGCCAGCCTTGACGCGGTAGACAACACTGCCGCCACTCTTGCCACGCTCGATAAAGACCGGATACCCCGTCTTGCGCAGCTGATCACGCAGCTCGTTGGCTTTGGTCTCCACAGTCAAACTGGCCACTTGCAATACCCACCCTTCAGTGACAGCAACTGCCTCAGCTTTAGCCGCCGGGGCTGGCTTGGCGGCTGGCGCTGGCGCCGCAGGTTTGACTTCACTCGGCGCTGGCGCAGAGACGGCCACATCGACTTCGTCAGGAATAGGCGCGGGAGGTTCGCTGGACTCAACCACATCGGCCTCAGCAGCAGGTGGCTGCTGAGCTTCAACGCCCGGCTCTACCTTTTGCGACCACTGCTCCAGCGGCAGTACCTCCATACGCATGGCATCGGGGCCGGGCGGGATCTCCACGCCCTTCATGTCGACCTGCTCATCGCGGGAGAAGTCAAGCAACGCGGGCACAATGATCAGCCCCAACGCCACCAATACCGCCGCACCGATAACACGTTGTTTATGCACTGGATTCATGCTGCTGTACTCCTGGCTGGTTTCAAGATCATTCAAGTATAGGCCGCACGCATGGCCTCGGCCACGGTGTAAAACGAACCAAAAATTACAATTCTGTCGTGAGGGCGCGCCACGCTTCTCAGCTTTGCCAAGGCGTCAGCCACGCTCTCTTGATCATGGATATTGGTCACCTGTAGCGCCTGCAACTCCTGCCGCAATCGTACGGCAGTGGCGGAACGAGCCATGTCGATGGCGGTGACATGCCACTCATCCACCACGTTGAGCAACGGCTGCAACGCGCCAGCGATATCCTTGTCCGCCATCATCGCCACCACCGCATAGACCCGCCCCGGCATCGACCAGGCCGTGAGTGTATCGGCCAGCGCCTGGGCCGCTTCGGGGTTGTGCGCAACATCCAGAATCAGCGGCACTTCACCACCAATCACCTCAAAGCGGCCTGCCACCTTAACATTGGCCAACCCTTCACGGATGTGGGCCTGGGAGAGTGGCAAACGTTCCGTCAGCAGCTCGGCCACCATCAGCACCGTGGCGGCGTTGTTGAGCTGAAAGCTGCCCCGCAACGCCGGTAGCGGCAGGGCATCACGCTGGCGCTGATGGCTCCACCAACGCCAATGCTCTGCCTGTGGTTTGGCGCCAAACTCACGGCCATTGAGATAAAGGGTCGCACCACACTCCTGCGCTACAGTGACAATGCTCTGCGGCGGATTGAGATCACCACAGACCACCGGCCGACCAGGACGCATGATGCCCGCCTTCTCGCGACCGATAGTCTCGCGGTCGTTGCCGAGCCAAGCGACGTGGTCAATCGCGATGGTGGCAATCACAGCCACATCCGCATCAATGATATTCACCGCATCGAGCCGCCCACCCAGCCCCACTTCGAGGATCACCAGGTCGAGTGCTGTTCGGCCAAAGAGGTCGAGCGCCGCCAGGGTGCCAAACTCAAAATAGGTCAGCGAGGTCTGCCCACCCGCCGGATCCGTGCGGGCCTGATCAACCCGTTCAAACGCCTCACACAACGGCTGATCGGCGATCTCTTGATCGTTGATACAGATCCGTTCGTTGTAACGCAACAGATGGGGCGAGGTGTAAACCCCGACTCGATAGCCGGCCGCATGATAGATGGCGGCCAACATCGCCACACAGGAGCCTTTGCCATTGGTACCGGCAACCGTAATGACGGGGCACTTAAGCGCCACACCCAGGCGCTCATAAACGACACGCACACGCGCCAGCCCCAACTCTATTTCAGAGGGGTGAAGACTCTCCTGCCAGGCGAGCCACTCCTCAAGCGTATTAAAGCGCATCAGTTGAATCGGGCAGAGCGAACCACCCGCCCCTTTTGGTTAGTGAACAGACTTGTGGCTCAAAATCGCCAGCACACTGCCGAGGCGATCACGCATCTCACGACGATCAACAATGATATCGATGGCGCCATGCTCCACCAGAAACTCACTGCGCTGAAAACCCTCTGGCAGCGTTTCGCGCACGGTCTGTTCGATGACCCGGGGACCGGCAAAACCGATCAGCGCCTTGGGTTCACCCACATTAAGGTCGCCAAGCATGGCAAAACTGGCCGAGACACCGCCCATGGTAGGGTCGGTCAATACGGAGATATAAGGGATGCCCTCTTTGCTCAGGCGCGCCAGTACGGCGCTGGTCTTGGACATCTGCATCAGAGAAAAGAGCGCCTCCTGCATCCGCGCACCACCACTGGCGGAGAAGCAGACCAGCGGAATACGCTGTTCCAGACTGACGTTGGCCGCGCGCACAAACCGCTCACCCACCACCGACCCCATGGAACCACCCATAAATTTGAACTCAAACGCCACGGCAGTCAGCGGCATCCCTTTGAGAGTTCCCTTCAGCGCAATCAGGGCATCCTTTTCACCGGTATCCTTCTGCGCCTGGATGATGCGGTCTTTATATTTCTTGCTGTCCTTGAACCTGAGTATGTCCTGCGGCTCCAGATTGGCACCGATCTCCTCACGCCCCTCAGGATCAAGGAACACATCAAGACGACGGCGGGCGCCAATACGATGGTGGTGACTGCACTTGGGGCAGACCTCCATGCTGCGCTCCAGCTCCGCACGATAGAGCACAGCGCTGCAACCATCACACTTGCTCCACAACCCCTCAGGGATCGATTTTTTGTTACCACCTTCAGTACGTATTCTGGATGGCAGTAGCTTTTCAAACCAGCTCATTGGTTTTCATTTCCTGTTTTCAAGCGCCGCAGTGCGGCCTCATAAAACCCTGGGGTTCTCGAGGGACGAACCCCCTATCTGCCCTTGAGTGAAATCAGCTGTCCATCGCCGCGCGCATCTCGCGCAGCAGGCTACAGACAGCCTCCTGAATCTTCTCTGGCTGCTCGGCATTTTCGGCAATACGATTTACCATCGCACTGCCCACTACCACCGCATCAGCCACGGCGGCGACCTGTTTGGCGGTTGCGGCATCACGAATACCAAAACCGACACCGATCGGAATCTGTGTATGTCGGCGAATCTGCGCCATCTTCTGCTCCACCAGCGCCACATCGAGATTGGCCGCGCCAGTCACACCTTTAAGTGACACGTAGTATACAAAACCGCGGGCGGCGGCGCAGATCTTGGCCATGCGGGCATCCACCGTGGTGGGGGCCAACAGAAAGATAGAATCAATCTGCACCTCAGCCAGAATCGCCACCAGGTCGCCCGCCTCTTCCGGCGGCATATCCACCGTTAGCAGACCATCCACCCCCGCCTCAGCGGCGGCGTTAGCAAAGTTCTGATAGCCCATGATCTCGACTGGGTTCATATATCCCATCAACACAACAGGGGTCTGGCTATCTTTCTGACGAAACTCTTTTACCATCGCCAGTACGTCGCGCAGGCTGACATTATGCAGCAAGGCCCGTTCACAGGCCTTCTGGATCGTCGGCCCTTCGGCCATCGGATCGGAAAATGGCACCCCCAGCTCAAGTAGGTCAGCGCCCGCCGCCACCATGGCGTGCATCAGCGGCACGGTTACAACGGGGTTAGGATCACCAGCGGTGACAAAGGGGATCAACGCCTTGCGGCCATTGGTTTTCAGTTCGGCAAATCGTTGGGCAATGCGGCTCATACCTTAATCCCTTCCAGCCCGGCGACGGTGTGGATATCTTTATCACCCCGACCAGAGACGTTGACGATGATGATTTTCTCCTTGTCCAGCTGGGGTGCCAACTTGGTGGCGTAGGCCAGGGCGTGGCTCGACTCCAGCGCCGGCATGATGCCTTCAAAGCGGGTCAGATCATGAAAGGCCTGGAGCGCCTCGGTATCGGTGGCGGCCACGTAGGTAGCGCGACCAACATCCTTCAACCAGGCGTGTTCAGGCCCCACTCCCGGGTAATCAAGGCCGGCGGAGACCGAGTGGGTCTCAATGATCTGGCCGTTGTCGTCCTCGACCAGATAGGTGCGGTTACCGTGCAGCACACCGGGGCGACCCGCGCTCAACGGCGCCGCATGACGGGGTGTATCGATGCCATCACCGCCCCCCTCAACGCCATACATGGCGACACCTTCATCATCAATAAAAGGATAAAACAGACCGATCGCATTGGAGCCACCACCGACACAGGCGATCAAGGCGTCGGGCAGACGCCCCTCAGCCAGCAGGATCTGCTGTTTGGCCTCACGACCGATAATCGACTGGAAATCACGCACCATGGCGGGGTATGGGTGTGGCCCGGCAACGGTGCCAATAATATAAAAGGTGTTGTCGACGTTGGTGACCCAGTCGCGCATCGCCTCATTCAAGGCATCCTTCAGGGTTTTGGAACCGGAGGTCACCGGCACCACGGTTGCGCCGAGCAGTTTCATACGGAAGACATTCAGCGCCTGACGCTTAATATCCTCCGCCCCCATATAGACCACACACTCCAGACCGAGACGCGCGGCGACGGTCGCCGAGGCGACCCCGTGCTGACCGGCGCCGGTCTCGGCGATGATGCGGGTCTTGCCCAGACGTTTGGCCAGCAGCGCCTGACCGATGGTGTTGTTGATCTTGTGGGCGCCGGTGTGGTTGAGATCTTCGCGCTTGAGATAGATCTTGGCGCCACCGAGGATACTAGTCCAACGCTCAGCAAAATAGAGCGGTGAGGGGCGGCCGACATAGTGGGCCAGATCATGATCAAACTCGGCCTGGAACTCGGCATCGTGTTTCATCTTCTCGTAGGCCGCGGTCAATTCATCCAGCGGCTCCATCAAGGTTTCCGCCACAAAACGGCCGCCATAGGGGCCGAAGTGGCCGTTGGCGTCAGGCAGGTTCGCTTTCGACACGTCTAACTCTCCTAACTTTTTATAGATTGGTTTTCAAGAACATGAGGCATTTTTTAAAAAGGCGGCCATCAGCGCTGCATCCTTGATTCCCTTGCTCGCCTCAACCCCGCCACTCACATCAACAGCATAGGGCCGCACC
>CAMTXZ010000228.1:0-4469 GCA_947085765.1 uncultured Chromatiaceae bacterium
AATCACACTATTTATCGAGCAACATAATCAGTCACCAAAACCTTTTGTTTGGACCAAAAATGTTGGTCAAATAATGGAGAAAGTGGGGCGAGCTAGAGAGATATTACAAAATGTATAATATATTCAGGACACTACACTAGGACCCTGCAACCCCAGGCAATAGGACAACCGATTCGCCGTGACACTCAATGCGCCGCCGGTGCCGGAGTACTCGTCGTAACCGCACCCCTGTGAACCCTGCAAGCGAAAATAATCATTCGTGCTAATACCGACAAATACGCCAGTCTGGCTGCCGCTCAGACTATCGGGGGCGATATTGGCATGCTCAAGCGCATGCCACGCGACCTCTAACATCAAGCGTTGCTGCGGATCCATATTGACTGCTTCACGGGGCGCAATACCAAACAGGGCGGCGTCAAAGCGGTCAACATCAGAAATTTCACCGAAAAACCGATGAGGATCGTTCAATCCGGCACGATAGCCGGTGAGTGACTGGCGCGCTGACGACACGGCGTCAACCGCACACTCGCCAGAGGATAATAATGCCCAAAACTGATCAAGATCTTCAGCACCAGGGAAACGACACGCCATGCCGACCACGGCGATCGCCTCGCTCTGCACCACAGACGCATCAGCCAAACCGGATGAGATCCCGGCCAGATGGTCGGCCAGCAAAGAGATAGTCGGATATTCGAACAGCTCAGTGGGTGAGACGGAAATATCCAGCATGCGCCCGATCTGCGCGGTTAATTGCACAAGTTTGACCGAATCCATCCCCAGATCGCTGAACTTGGCCTCGTAGCCATCACCAGTCACAGGCAGCCCGGTCAATTTACATATCAGTTCAGCCAGCAGCGCCTCAATCTCAAAACGACTGCGACGTTCCGTAGCGGCATGCATAACAACAGCCTGCGCAGGCCGGCACCAACGTCCGATCTCCTTTAACTCACCATCAAGCAAGCGTTGTCGACAAGCCTTACGTTGTATCTTGCCACTGGAGGTTTTGGGAATGCTTACCGGTTCAACCAGCACCAACATCTCCAGCTCCACACCATGGCTCGCAGCAACCAACCGTGCAACGCTTCTGCCCGCCTTGTCCACATTGATGCTACGACGCTCGGTACGTTTAACCTCCTGCACCACGATCAACTTGTCAGAGCCAACATCATCGAGTGTAAACGCGGCACAAAAACCACCCGTTCTAAACGCGCTGTGCACTGTCTCGACATCACGTTCAATGTCTTGCGGATAGTAATTTGCGCCGCGAATGATGATCAGATCCTTGAGGCGACCAGTCACATACAGATGTCCATCGTGTACAAAACCGAGATCACCGGTACGCAGAAAGTGCCGATGCAAATCACCGTTCAGGGTATTGTGGAATGTCTCAGCACTCGCCTGTGGCGCATTCCAATAACCGGTGCAAACAGTAGAACCTGCCACCCATATCTCTCCGATCGCAAAGGGTTCAACCTCCCGACGGGTATGCGGATTGACAATGCAGACCTGCGGATCACCCATCACCACTCCACTTGAAACCAGCGTAGCCGTTTTATTCGAAGTCACCTCACACAGCGACACGCGGTCCATGCCGAGTGCAACTTTATCCAGATGCAGAACCGGCGCCCCACTTCCGGGCATGCCCGCAGTCACATAGAGCGTGGTCTCCGCCATACCGTAACCACCAACCAGTGCATCTCGATGCAGCCCCGCGACGGAAAACTTTTCCGCAAACGCCAGGACCGTAGCAGAAGAGATCGGCTCTGCTGCATTCAATCCAACGCGTAACGAAGAGAGATCAAGTTGCCGCACATCATCCTGATCGACACCTTTCACACACAGCTCATATGCGAAATTAGGAGCACCGGTGAAGACCGCGCCGTACTCACTGATCGCCCGCAACCAGCGCATCGGTTTTTGAATAAATACCGGCGGCGGCATGAACACCGCCGTACCGCCTACTACCAAGGGCATCACAATCCCCTGGACCAATCCCATATCGTGGAACAGTGGTAACCACGACACCGCAACATCACCAAACTGCAAATCGATGGCAGCGCTGTAAAGCCGCGCATTACCAACCAGATCAGCTTGGCGCACGACTACCCCCTTCGGAGAACCTGTCGACCCTGAGGTGTACTGCAGGTAGGCAATATCGTGTACATCAGCATCAGCTACACCACTAACCATTTCACACTTCGATGTGGCCAGAGAATCCGCCACAATCACCGAGTGAACATGCAGCGCTCCCGCTTTTTCCAAGCTGATCAAAATGGTGTCGGCAAATTTTTCGAGTGTGATAACACCCACCGCATCGGCGTCATTTGCTATCGCCGCCAGCCGGCCATCATGCCAGTTGTTTCTCGGTGGATATAGAGGAACTGCAATGACATTTGCCATCAAACAGGCGATAAAGGCCGTCACATATTCCAGAGACGACGGTAGCAGCAGTAACAAACGCTGCCCCTTGAATCCATTTTCGATCAGATATTCAGAGAGGTCAGATGAGGCTCGAAGTAACTCGGCATAACTACACGAAATCGAATCGTTATCACCGTCTCTGACAAAAATCAAAGCATCACGATCCGGGCATCGTGCCGCCCAATGCACAATAATTTCTGGCAAATCACGACAGTTCTCGAGAACCAATCGATCAACAGCTGTCTCTTGTGATAATTCGAAAGTCTTCATATCAGCCGGGCAACAGAGGCCACACAAAAGCCATCACACAGCAATGACAGAGAACGTTCTCGGGCAATTAAACTCATCAGACGAGCACTCCTGTAAATATTTTATCTACACGTTCGTTAAAACCGGCGACTGTCTCGCTAAACACTGCTCAGATCCATGTCAGACCTATACTCTTTTACCAAGCAAAAAATTTCTTCTTCTGAAAATTATTAATAATGACTTTTGTGCCACGAATTTAAAATAAATAATACTTAAAAATGCATCTCATATAATTAATAAAAGCCATATGGATACCTCCAAGACAAACAATCCGATAAATTATCTACCCACTAAAACTGTGGTTTAGAATCAATATTTTTTATCTCTTATACTTTTCATCAATACCGTCTAAAAATATTCCGCAAGAATCACGCACACTCTTCCTCATGTCAAATAAATAGATATTAATTTTTTATTAACCATGACTCTTTAATGCTTTGAATATTACAATTAACTAACATACAAATACCTAATTACAAAAAAATAATAGTCATTTTTTTAGTTATTTATTTCTTCTAACACCTAATATATTTAATTAATATAAATTTAAATATGAACAAATACTTTAGGACAACAACAGTTAAATTTTAATAAATTTATGTTTTGTATTTACTTTTAAAACAGTAGTTTTTATCGGAAAAACGGCTATTTTTTATTAAAAGTTAAATATAAAAACAATAAATAAAATATTATTTTTTAACACGACACTACCTATCAACCATTGAAAATATGGCGAAATAAATTATCAATAAATATCCTGTTAATTGAGTATAGTTTCCAATCCAAGCGACCCTAAAACAAGTAAATATTTCACAAAAAATCTGTCTAAAAATAACTACTGTGCAGACATGGGATAACCCAAACAAAACAAACACTCAGACTGGTGGAATATCTGTCATGAGGAGAGCGGGAGAAGGCGATGAGAGATCTACGTGGCTAAATTGCGTGCCTAAGCAGTGAAAATGACATTGAAACAAGGGCTCAACAGAAAGAGAGCGCAAAACAAATCGGGATTGTCAAACGAGTCCCTGCAGGTAGTGAATCCACGGCTACGCAAAGAGCTAGCTAAAGCTCGGATGGGGCGCGACATCTTAAAAAAAGCAAAAGCCTGTCCGGCGCAGCACTGTGCACACGGCGTATTTGCAAAGCAATCACTACCAGATACATGCCCATGAAAGAGGGGGGGGTTCCTGCCTTCGCAAGACGGGCAAGTATTGTCATGCAGTCTTACGCATCGCTTGCGACCTGAACGGCTGGCCAAGGGCTTTAGCGCCGGGCGCGATCACATCATTAGATTACGCAAGAAGAGAGGGAATGCCCTTATCGAGGGCTTTGGGATAGTTTGCAGAATGGCTGGTGCATCATAGGTGCTACGCCAGGCTGTGTTTGCGGATAATTTCAACAAACAACAGGCCGACACCTGAGGCAGGCATCTCTGTTATTGGCAGCACACCGCATAAAAACCGGTAACTGTCAGATCAAGTTACGACTCCTGCATATAAAGTTAGCCTGGAGTTTTATGATTTTTTGCTGAGTCTGACTGTTAAATGGCGACATCCGCCATATTCCCGTTGGCCTCTATCCACACCTTACGATCAGGGGCGCGTTTTTTGGCCAGCAACATATCCATGATCTGGTAGGTATCATCATCACCGTCGAGCGTGAGCTGCACCAGTCGCCGGGTATCGGGGCTGATAGTGGTTTCGCGCAGTTGCAGTGGATTCATCTCTCCCAAACCT
>CAMTXZ010000229.1:0-13458 GCA_947085765.1 uncultured Chromatiaceae bacterium
AATCACACTATTTATCGAGCAACATAATCAGTCACCAAAACCTTTTGTTTGGACCAAAAATGTTGGTCAAATAATGGAGAAAGTGGGGCGAGCTAGAGAGATATTACAAAATGTATAATATATTCAGGACACTACACTAGCTGCGCTACTGCTCTGAGACGGAGAACCTGTTCAGCTCATCGAAGTCCACTGCATGGCTATCCACCTTTAGATAAGCAACACCATCCTCAGGGATCACCACCGCCTCGGCAACACCCTTGATTTGGGTCAGCTGAGTGACAAGATGACGGGCATCAGCCGCCGTGATCGTGCCCACATTAAGCATATGGCTGCTGAGATAACGTGGGTTTTTCATGGTTGCAGCCAACAATACCCAGATTGCCGCGGCGATGGAGCCAAACAAAAAAACACTCTCACTGCCAACATGCTGATAGAGCCAGCCGCCGCTGACACCACCGACAAAGGCGCCCATAAACTGAGAGCTGCTGTAGACCCCCATGGCGGTCCCTTTTTTATCGGGTGGTGCGATTTTGGAGACCAGCGATGGCAGTGACGCCTCCAGCAGGTTAAAGGCGAGAAAGAAAAAGAACAGCCCAATTACAATGCCCACCAGGGTGCCTTCCATATAAGCCATCTCCCAGAGCGCCAGCATCAGCATTACGATGGCACCGGTAAAGATCTGCTTCATGCGCCGTTTTTTCTCGGCGATGATGATGAAAGGGATCATTACAATAAAGGCCAATACCATTACACCGAGGTAGATCATCCAGTGATCGGCGGCGGGCAGGCCAATCTTCTGCACCAATACCAAGGGCACGGCAACAAAGCTAGCGGTAAGGATGAGATGCAAGGCAAAAACGCCGAAGTTGAGACGCAACAGCTGACCATCGGCCAGCACCTGTTTAAACTGGGCCGGTACCGGCTGAGTATCACGATGGTGACGACTGAGCACCGGTGTTGGCACCGCCACCGCCAACAGCACCATTGCCAGCAACGCCAAGCCCGCAGTAATCCAGAAGATGCCGTGAATCCCGACCCAGCTGTTAAATACCGGCCCAACAATCAGCGACAGGGTGAACGACACCCCCATACTCATGCCCATAATCGCCATCGCCTTGAGACGGTGCTCTTCACGGGTAAGATCCGCTGCCAGCGCCATGACCACCGCCGCAATTGCACCAGAGCCTTGCAAGGCACGACCGATGATAATTCCGGTAATGCTGTCAGACATCGCCGCGACCGCACTGCCGAAGGCAAACATGACCAGACCGCCATAGATCACCGGCTTGCGGCCGATGCGGTCGGAGAGTATGCCCAGCGGGATCTGCAGGATTGCCTGTGTCAAACCGTAAATACCGATGGCCAGACCAATCATCGTGGGTGTGGCCCCCGGCAGGTGCTCCGCATAAAGGGCAAAGACCGGCAGAATCATGAACAGACCAAGCATGCGGGTGCTGAAAATCCCCGCCAATGAAAAGGCAGCGCGCTGTTCTGTGGCGGTCATGCCCTGACCCAGGCCGGAACGGTTGGCAGATTGTTTCATCACTTAAATCGCTTTTGCTCGAGGGGGTAAAAACGCCGTATAGTAACAGGTTCGATAACAGACATAAAAAGTAAAGTATTCATGGACACCATCTCGATCCGCGGCGCCCGCACCCACAATCTCAAGAACATCGATCTCGATCTACCCCGTGACAAATTGATTGTCATCACCGGCCTCTCCGGCTCGGGTAAATCGTCGTTGGCCTTCGACACCATCTATGCGGAGGGGCAGCGCCGCTACGTTGAATCACTCTCCAGCTATGCACGGCAGTTTCTTGCCATCATGGAGAAACCCGATGTCGACCACATTGAGGGGCTTTCGCCCGCCATCTCCATCGAGCAGAAATCGACCTCGCACAACCCGCGTTCAACCGTCGGCACCGTCACCGAGATCTACGACTATCTGCGCCTGTTGTTTGCCCGCGTTGGGGAGCCACGCTGCCCCGAACACAATGTGGTACTGGAGGCGCAGACCGTCAGCCAGATGGTCGACCATGTGCTGGCCCTGCCCGAGGGCAGCAAGCTGATGCTGCTGGCACCGGTGATTGATGGCCGCAAGGGTGAACATCTGCAAATACTGGCAGAGCTACGCAGCCAGGGCTTTGTGCGGGCACGTATCAACGGCGCGGTGGTCGAACTCGATCAAGTGCCGGAGCTGGATAAAAAGAAAAAACACACCATCGAGGCGGTAGTTGACCGCTTTAAGGTACGTGAGGATATGGCACAGCGACTGGCGGAGTCGTTTGAAACCGCCCTCAATCTCTCCGAAGGTGTGGTGCGGGTCGCATGGATGGACGAGGAACCAAATGTGCGTAGTGGACAGGGAACAAGCGAGATGGTCTTCTCCGCCAAATTTGCCTGCCCTCATTGCGGCTACAGCATCGCTGAACTGGAGCCACGTCTCTTCTCCTTCAACAACCCGTTTGGCGCCTGCCCCACCTGCGACGGTCTGGGCATCAAACAGTTCTTCGACCCATCGCGGGTGGTGCACAACGCTGATCTCAGCCTTGCCAGCGGCGCGATTCGCGGCTGGGATCGCCGCAACGCCTATTATTTCCAGCTGCTGCAATCACTCGCCACACACTTCAAGTTTGACCTGGACACCCCATTCAATGAGCTGTCGGCGAAGCTACAAAAAACCTTGCTGTTTGGCAGCGGTGATGAAGCGCTGGAGATCAGCTTTTTTAATGATCGCGGCATTCCCAAAACCAAGAAGACGCCATTTGAGGGGATCATTCCCAACATGGAACGGCGTTACCGCGAGACCGAATCCAACGTGGTGCGCGAAGAGCTGGCCAAATACCTCAGCACCCAACCCTGCCCGAGTTGTAGTGGCGCGCGGCTGCGCATCGAGGCACGGAATGTTTTTATCACCGACTATACGTTGCCACAGATCACCTCTATGGCCGTGGGCCACGCCCATGACTTTTTTGGTGAACTGACACTGCCCGGCAAACGTGGCCAGATCGCCAACAAGATTATTAAAGAGGTGCAGGCGCGACTCAAATTTTTGGTCAATGTCGGACTCGACTACCTCAGCCTCAACCGCAGCGCCGACACCCTCTCTGGCGGTGAAGCACAACGCATTCGCCTCGCCAGCCAGATCGGCGCCGGGCTTGTCGGTGTCATGTACGTACTCGACGAACCCTCCATCGGCCTGCATCAACGCGACAACGAACGACTGCTCGAAACCCTCACCTATCTGCGTGACCTCGGCAATACCGTGATTGTGGTTGAACACGATGAAGACGCCATTCGCATGGCCGACTATGTGCTCGACATCGGCCCCGGCGCCGGCGTACATGGCGGCCAGATCGTCGCCGCTGGCACACCGCAGCAGGTGATCGACAACCCCGCCTCGATCACCGGCCAGTATCTCAACGGTACACGCCGTATTGAAATCCCGGCAGATCGCAGCACCAACGATCCAGAGAGACAGCTGCGCATCCGTGGCGCCAGTGGCAACAATCTCAAAGGGGTGAATGTCGACATTCCTATCGGCCTCATGACCTGTGTTACCGGCGTCTCCGGCTCGGGCAAATCAACACTGATCAACGACACGCTTTACCGGAATGCCGCCATCATGATCAACGGTGCGGGTGAAGATCCAGCACCGTGTGCCGAGATCATTGGCCTCGATCAGTTCGACAAAGTGGTGGATATCGACCAGAGTCCGATTGGCAGAACACCACGTTCAAATCCAGCCACCTACACCGGGCTGTTCACACCGATCCGTGACCTCTTTTGTGGAACACAAGAGGCACGTGCGCGTGGTTATGGTCCTGGCCGTTTCAGCTTCAACGTTAAGGGTGGGCGCTGCGAGGCGTGTCAGGGAGATGGCGTGATAAAAGTCGAGATGCACTTCCTGCCCGACATCTACGTGCCGTGTGATGTCTGCAAGGGCAAGCGCTACAACCGCGAGACCCTCGACATCAAATACAAGGGCAAAAACATCTTTGAAATACTGGCCATGACAGTGGAAGATGCACTCGAATTCTTCAGCGCCGTACCCGCGCTCAAACGCAAACTGCAAACGTTGATGGATGTTGGCCTGAGCTACATCACGCTCGGCCAAAACGCCACAACGCTCTCAGGCGGTGAGGCACAGCGTGTCAAACTGTCACGCGAACTGAGCAAACGCGACACCGGCAGAACACTCTACATCCTTGATGAGCCCACCACCGGCCTGCACTTCCATGACATCGAACAGCTGCTGCGGGTACTGCATCAGCTGCGTGACCACGGCAATACCATTGTCATCATCGAACACAATCTCGATGTGATCAAAACTGCCGACTGGGTCATTGATGTGGGTCCCGAAGGCGGCGACAAGGGCGGTCACATTGTGGCCATAGGCACCCCGGAAACAGTAGCGGAGCATCTGGATTCACACACAGGGCGCTTCCTTAAACCATTACTGGAAAAACAGCTGCCTTGTAAACGGAAAAGTGCATAGAAGTATCACATTGGCAAGGGTGTTTTAAGACCAAAAAAAGCCGCTCAACTGAGCGGCCTGGTAATCCAGATAAAACTAAAAATTAGAATCCGTACACCAGCATCACTGCCGTTTCACGATCTACTGTCTTGAAGCCAACAGGCACATTAGAGGTGTGTTTGACGGTATACGCAAGCTTCATCGACAGGCTGCCGTTGATCTGAGTCTTAAGCCCCGTGACTGACTTGGAAATGGTTGTATCACTACCAATGTCAGAGGTCAGCACTTCGCTAAACTCAGAGGTTTCACTCACCTTCCAACCGAGATTACCACCAAGGTGGAACATGCCTTCATTATCGCGGGTACCGTCATTCAACTTGCTCTGCCGCGCACCGGGACCTGCCTCAAGATCGAGAGTCAGATCAGGCTCTTCAATAGCACGATAGCCATAACCAATAACCTCAGTGGCGCGCCAGTCATAACCACTGAAGCGGTCATCTTCATAACTGGCAAGGCCAAACACGGAGTGGCGTGGCTTGAATTTATAATTACTCTGTCCTGTCACCAGGTAACGTTGCGCGGTAGTCATTTTAGCGCTATTAACATCTGCCGCGCTTTTGGTATCGAGCCCTTCGATTGCAACTGAGTGCCGCCACATGTCACGCTCATTGACCGCCTTAGCCTTGGCATTGACCGACTGGGTATTGGTATTACCAGAGGTCATGACCAAACCGAGTGCAGCCTCGCCCGTCCATGCGCCAGGTGTCTCTGCCGCCATCGCTGGTGCTGCCAGCAAGCCACCCATCATCACCACTGCTATCGCTCTCTTTTCCATGTTAATGCGCTCCCTCATTCATTACACTATTTACCAAACATCCAGTACAGATTGTAACGAGCATTGACAGGCGCCTCAAGCCAGCGAGATTGATTACACCAATAACAATACAATTGTTTACGTTTTCTGATCACAACATAACAACAGCTGAGACAAACAAAAAAGGTGTGCACGTCTATTGTCGTGCACACCTGTTATGTGAAATGTTTTCTCTCAATCGCCCCAGCGTCCAGCACCAGGAATGTTGATTTCGCTCTCAGCATAGGAGCCATCATTAGCCTTCTGATGACACTGTTCACACTGGCTCAAGCTCTTGAGCTTATCGTTGCCTCGCTCCTTATTAGCGACTTCACGATGCTCTCTGATAAAAAATGGCACTTTGGTGATTTGCACCGGTGTCTCTTTTTTGGCGATGGAGTGGGCCATCTGTGCCGAGCGTTTATATTTTGCCCGCTCAGCAGAATTATTGACTAGGTAATCGGTCAGCTCCTGCTGATCAGCAACCGAGATCTCAGCGTTATCACCAAAATGGTCATGCAGGCTCGCCATCAGTTTTCGCCATGACCGCTCGGGCAACAGACCTGGCTGATAGGCCATATGGCAAGCGCTACACTCCTTGGCATATTTGGCATTGGTAACGGGGGCGAAATCTGTACCGTCGCCGCTGGCCATAACAACTTGACTGCCCGCCATCAACAGCCCCGCCACTATCACTCCTGCTACTCTCATTCTCTTCATCATCGCTCTCCGTTATCAGTGATATGACTAGTGGATTACTGACCTTTCAGATATTCGAGGAAGTCGCCCTTCTCCTGCGGGGTGCATTCACGGCCCAGCACCTGTTTGCAATTGCGCAAAAACCACTTGTTGATAAATTTAATATCGGTAAGCCGCTCTTTGTTGACTGATGGCGCCAGCGGATCGATCACCTTGCCGGTCTTTTCATGTTTGCCGGGCTTTTTGAGATCTGCGGTGTGGCACGTCTGGCAGCTAAACTCTTTACCAGAGTCTGCATCCTTGTGTTTTTCGATCCACATCTGCTCCCCTTTTGCAGCACTGAAATGACCAGCGCCGGCGGCCTTATACTCCTGCTGGAGTGTATCCACCACACCCGCCTGCACCTGCCCTGCCAGCGCCATAAAGAGCGCCACCACAACCACTTTGCCAAACCTCGATTTCATCAAATTCCTCCTTAATAAAACATTTTAATTATTTAGGTGTAGTACCAAACAACGCCTTCAACCACTCAATTTCATCAAACGCAGTTTCGCCGGGAATACGCATATCGGCATCCTCGAAGGTGCCCTGTTTGGCATCAAGATGGCAGGCGCCACAGTTAGCCTTGCTCTTGATCTCGTTGCGCTTCCATACTTGGGCATCGATCTCTTCATGTTTACGTTTCCAGTAACTCACCTCGGTGATACGCAGTGGCGTATCGCTGGCGGCGATGTTGCTGTTCATGCGCCAGGCTGGCTCACTCTGCTCCAGATCAGCGGAGTTTTTCCGGGCATAGGCCAGCAGATCACTCACGGTCGCCTCGTCAAGCACCAGATCATCACCAAAATGATCCTCCTGCTGCGCCAACAACTTCTCCCATGAACGCATCGGCAACAGTGAGGGGTGAAAGTCCAGGTGACACTCACTGCACGCCTCTGTCCAGGGGTCATTCATCGCCAGCTCTGGCCCCTTGAATGGCTGATAGGGTTGCTCCGCGGGAGCAGTAAGGTAACCAGCAAAACTGGCGATCACATAAGCGGCCACCACAGTAACGATGGTGGCGCCGATTAAACGATGTGGACGCACGCTGGGTGATGCGGTATCAGCCAACTTGGTGCCACGGAACATCGCCCCCACCAGATTTTCACGGTGGAAGAGGCTCTCAACGATCACTCCGCAGAAGTGGATAAAGACCAGAGCTAACAGCATCCAGGCCACAAACTCATGGGTCTCGCGAAACGGTACACTCTGGCGGAAACTGACAATACCCGCCAGCGGCCCATGACGCTCCTCCCCACCCAGGACAAAGAGACCCGAAATGGTGAGCAGTAAACCCATGCCAATCAGCGCAAAGATAGCCCACGCCCCGGCAGGGTTGTGACCGATGTAACGACGCATATCTTCGCCAAAGAGTCCTTTGATATAACCAAAGACAGCGCCGGGACCATAACTGAATTCACGAAAACGGGCATAGTGGGTACCAAAGACCCCCCATATCAGACGAAAGATCAACAAGCCAAAAAAGGTGTAACCGGCAAAGGTGTGCACATCGAGATAGCGGTTATCCTCATAGCTCAACCACGCCATCACAAACGCCGTCACTAACAGCCAGTGGAATACCCGTGTGGGCAGATCCCACACCAATACTGACTGCCCCCCCTTTTGGTCTTTTTCCATCATCTTCTCCACCAAACCACTCATTATCGATAACGTCTTAGTAACGACTGTAGTCAGCAAGCCTTAAACAAAACTGAACCACTCACCCTATATATGAGAACGGTTCGGCAATGCCAGCAGCGATACCTCCGGCTAACGGTCTCATCTGTGGCGAAATTCAGAACGTCTACACCCTTATCCTCTGCGCAACCAAAAGCCTCTGCCATATGAGGGTGCGACCCATTCTAAATGATAATAATTATCACTTGCGTCATGAATTTCGAGAGTGTAAGATCACCACCAATCAATAATGATTCTCATTAGCAACCTTAGGAGCAGCGCCATGTTTAAGAAAAAATCATTAACTATTAGTATCATCACAGCAGTTTTCAGCGGTGCCTCGCTCGCTGATGCCCAACTTGATAACCTGCAACAGCAGATCAAAACCCTGCAATCACAACTTGAACAGACCAGCACTAGTGTTGATAGCCTGATGCGCTCTGGCTCTAACCAGAGCAATACCTCTATCGGTGGTTATGGTGAGATGCACTACAACAATCTCGACAGCGGCAGCGAGATCGACTTTCACCGTTTTGTGCTGTTTTTCAACCATGAGTTCTCCGACCGCTTGCGCTTCTTTTCGGAGCTGGAGCTGGAGCACTCCATCAGTGGCGAAGGTCAAGTGGGTGAGGTGGAGCTGGAACAAGCCGCCATTCAGTTCGACATCAATAACAATCTTGCCCTCACCGGTGGTCTGTTCCTGATGCCTGTCGGCATTATCAACGAGACCCACGAACCCACCACCTTCTATGGTGTAGAACGCAACCCGGTTGAGAAAAACATCATCCCCACCACCTGGTGGGAAGGCGGCGCGATGATTTCGGGCAAAGCCGCCCCGGCCTGGAGTTACGACGTTGCCGTCACCTCCGGCCTGAGTGTGCCCACCTCTGGCAGCAACGCCTACAAAATTCGTAATGGTCGCCAAAAGGTAGCTGAAGCGCCAGCGGAAGATCTCGCCATTACTGGCCGCCTACAGTGGCAGGCAGCGGCTGGCACCCAACTTGGCATTACACTACAAAGTCAAAACGACGTCACGCAAGGGACTGCCCAGAAGGCTAGCGCGACTCTGCTGGAGACCCACGCCGCCATCCAGCAAGGGCCGTTTGGGCTGCGCGCCCTCTATGCCGCCTGGGATATCAACAGTACTGCCGCCGAGGCGGTTGGACGCAACAAACAGACCGGCTGGTATGTCGAACCCTCCTACAAACTCTCGTCACAATGGGGCCTGTTTGCCCGCTACAACAACTGGGATAACGAGGCCGGCAACAGCAGCGACAGCACTCAAAAACAGACCAATATCGGCGCCAACTACTGGCCCCACCCCAGCGTAGTGGTCAAAGCCGACTTCCAGAACCAATCGGGCAGTATCAATGATGATGGCTTCAATCTGGGCCTGGGTTACCAGTTCTGATGACGGTAGCGTTGCGAACAACATCACTGGCACCATCACTGGCGATGCTGTTGTTCGCCCTGGCGTGGCTGCTTGCCGCCACGCCAGCGACGGCACGTGGCACCTACCTGCCACCTGCTGACTTCATTCAACAGAGCTTTGCCAACCAGCCACCCGCACCAAAACTGCTATGGCTGGATAAAGAGCTGCAAAAATCGGTGAACACCATTCTTGGTCATGACTATCCAGCACTGCGGCTACGCTACTGGCGTCAGCAACAGCGCAGCGTCTGGGTACTGGAGGAGATTGGCAAGGAGCAGCCGATCACACTCGGCATCGTGGTCAACGCGGGCGCTATTGAGACATTTGAGGTGCTGATCTTTCGGGAGAGCCGTGGTAGCGAAATCCGCCACCCCTTTTTCACCCGCCAGTTCGACAAGGTGAGCTTGAATCAAGACGGCCAGCTGAGCAGCACGGTTGATGGCATCTCCGGCGCCACACTCTCGGTCCGGGCCGCCACCCGTCTGGCGCGTCTGGCACTGCTGCTGCATCAACAGGTGATTAACCGGCCATGAGACGTCGCACCCCTTTTCGGGCGCAGCTGCGCCCCGCCCCACTGCACCGCCGCGTTGGCATCGGCGCGGCACTCTTTATTATGGTGCTGGCGGTAAGCGGTCTATTGCTCAACCATACCGATGCCCTGAAACTGGACCAGCGCCAGGTCGACTCCAGCCTACTATTGCAGTGGTATGGCATCGACATGCCCGACCAGGCCAGCCACTACGACAGTGGCAGCTATCGCGTCAGTCAGCTCGGTGAACAGCTCTACTTCAACAGCCAGCCGCTGTTAAGCAGTAAACGGCCGCTGATCGGTATCACCAGTAATGAGCAGTTGACGGTCATTGCCCTCAGCAATGGACTGCTGCTGCTTTCGCACGAAGGTGAACTGGTGGAACGGCTCGATACCCTGCCACAAGGCATGGATAAGATCGACGCCCTCGGCAGCGACGCTGGCGGCAACGTTGCGATCCGTCAGGGTGAGCGGATGGTAGTCGCCGATCAAGAGCTGCTCAGCTGGCAGGCGGCAGCTCCACAACTGAACATCAAATGGTCACAAGCCAGCCAGGTGGATGCCGCCTACAGCAAAAACCTGCTGTCAAACTATCGCCAACAGACACTCGATTACGAACGGGTACTGCTCGACCTGCACAGTGGCCGACTCTTTGGCCAATGGGGTCCCTATGTGATGGATGCGGCTGCTGTAGCCATGGTGCTGCTGGCGCTCACCGGCCTCTGGCGCAGCCTCAAAGGCCGCACCAGAAAACGGCATTAATCAGCCTTGAACGGAGAAATTAATCAGCCTTTCTCTAAGCCATGCGTTTACGCATAAAGGCATAAAACATCACCGGAATCACCACCAGCGTCAGCAGGGTGGAGACCAGGATGCCAAAGATCATTGAGATCGCCAGGCCGTTGAAGATCGGGTCATCGAGGATAAAAAAAGCCCCAATCATTGCGGCCAAACCAGTGAGGATAATGGGCTTGGCACGCACAGCCGCCGCCCGGACCACCGCCTCTTCAAACGCCATTCCCTCCCTGAGCTGCTGATTGATAAAGTCCACCAGCAGGATCGAGTTACGAACAATGATGCCCGCCAGCGCGATCATGCCGATCATCGAGGTGGCGGTAAAATTAGCGCCCAACAGCGCATGGCCGGGCATGACACCAATAATCGTCAGCGGTATCGGCGCCATGATGATGATCGGCACCAGGTAAGAACGGAACTGCGCCACCACCAGCAGGTAGATGAGGATCATGCCGACGCCATAGGCGATGCCCATGTCGCGGAAGGTCTCGTAAGTAACCTGCCATTCACCATCCCATTTAAGGCTGTAGAGATAGGGGTTTTCCGGCTGGCTAATCAAGGTCTGTTGTACCAGCTCACCATTAATCGGTGTCTCTTTCAATTGCGCAAAGATATCAAACATGCCGTAGTGCGGACTGTCGGTATGGCCCGCCACATCGGCGGTGACAAATACCACCGGCAGCAGATCCTTATGGTAGATGCTGTACTCAACGCGGCTCTGTTCGATGGTGACGATCTCGGAGAGCCGCACCAGACCTTTATGTCCCCGTACCTTAAGATCAAGCAGCTGCTGCACGTCGGCCTTGTTGGCCACCGGCAGTTCAATACGCAACGGCAACGGATACTTCACGGTAGTGCCGTGCAGATAACCGATATCCTCCCCGCCCAGTGCTGCGGCCAGGGTCGCCACCACCGTCTCCTGCGCCACACCGAGCAGGGCGGCGCGCTGACGATCGACCTGCATGATCAGCCGCTGGGCAGGATGCTCAACGCTGTCATCCACATCCACCACCTCAGCGGTCTTTTCAAAGAGGTTGCGCACCTGTTTGGCAACGGCAATCTGCCCGGCATAATCGAGACCATAGATCTCCGCCACCAGCGGTGACTGCACTGGCGGACCGGGCGGTACTTCGACCACTTTGACATTGGCACCAAACGGCCGGCCAATCGCCTGCAACTCAGCACGCACTGAGCTGGCGATCTCATGGCTCTTACGGTCGCGTTCATGTTTATCAACCAGATTGACCTGCATATCACCGACGTTGGCACCGCTACGCAGGTAGTACTGACGCACCAGACCGTTGAAGTTGATCGGCGCGGCGGTACCGGCATAGAGCTGGTAATCGGTCACCTCCGGCACACTGGCGATATGGACTGCCAACGCCTGCAATACCCGGTTGGTCTGTTCGACGGTAGTCCCTTCCGGCATATCAACCACCACCTGGAACTCCGACTTATTGTCGAAGGGCAGCATCTTCATAATCACCAGCTTGAAACCCGCAAGACTCACCGCCAGCAGGATCAACACCATGATGGCGCCAAACAGCAGCCAGCGAGAACGGCGACCCGCGTCATTGCGCAGTAGCGGATTCATGATGCGGTGGAAGAAGTTGTAGAGGCGCACAGCACCTGGCCCCTCCCCCTCACACGCCTCATCACCAGTCTGATGTTCAGGCTGATGTTTCTTAAAGACGGCGTAGACCAACCACGGCGTGATCACAAAGGCCACCGCCAGCGAGATGAGCATGCCCATGCTGGCGTTGATCGGGATCGGGCTCATGTACGGCCCCATCAGACCGCTGACAAAGGCCATCGGCAACAGTGCAGCGATAACAGTAAAGGTGGCGAGGATGGTCGGTCCACCCACCTCATCCACCGCAATCGGAATTGCCTCAAGCAGATTGCGCTTGCCCATCTGCATGTGACGATGGATGTTCTCCACCACCACGATGGCGTCATCCACCAGGATGCCGATCGAGAAGATCAACGCAAACAGCGAAACGCGATTGAGCGTAAAGCCCCACGCCCACGACGCAAACAGGGTGATGGTAAGGGTGATCACCACCGCCGAACCGACGATAAAGGCCTCGCGTCTGCCCAGCGCAAAAAAGACCAACAGCACTACGGCGGAGGTGGCAAAGATCAGCTTTTTGATCAACGTCATCGCCTTGTCGGTGGCGGTCTGGCCGTAGTTGCGGGTCACCGTCACATTGACGCCATCGGGAATAAAAGTGCCACGCAGCTGTTCGATACGTTCGATCACTTGATCGGCAATGGTGGCAGCGTTGGTGCCGGGCTGTTTGGCGATGGCGATGGTGACCGCCGGAAACTCCCCCTTCACTGTTTGTGTGGTGGCAGGACCGGTGCCAAACCAGACAAACTGCTCCGGCTGATCGGCACCCCGTGTCACCTTGGCGACATCCTGCAGATAGACCGGTTTGCCCTTGTGCATGCCAACAATCAGCTGCGCCACCTGCTCCGGACTGGTGAGGAAGGTGCCGGCCTGAACCTCGATCTCACTGTTATTGGCGACTAGTTTGCCCGCCTCCCGGGTGGAGTTGGCGGCCATCAGCGAGGCACGCAGCTCATCAAAGCTGATGTTATAACCGGCCATGCGTTGCGGATCGAGCAGCAGATGTACCACTTGGTCGGGGCCACCGATGGTGTAGATATCACGGGTACCCTTGACCCGTTTCAACTCGGCCTCAAGGGCGTGGGCCACCTGTTGCAGTTCGAGTGCGCCCTTCTGCTGATCCTCACTCCAGAGGGTCAGGCTGACGATCGGCACATCGTCGATCCCTTTTGGTTTAATAATTGGCTGACCCACGCCGAGGCCTTGCGGCAACCAGTCCTGGTTGGAGTAGATCTGGTTATAGAGATTTACAATACTCGGGGTACGCTCTTCACCCACCAGAAACTGCACGGTGAGGATCGACATGCCGGGGCGTGAAACGGAG
>CAMTXZ010000230.1:0-2914 GCA_947085765.1 uncultured Chromatiaceae bacterium
GACGTTACTTCTGGTGGACGTCGTGATGGGCCCTTTCTGGTTGTTTATCTTGCGACTGTTCAAAGGCGAAATCGTTTTGACGCCACGCTTCAAACAGGGCGATTGCCACGGTGTTGGACAAGTTTAAGCTGCGACTGTTCTTGCGCATAGGGATTCTTAATATATCGTCCGATTGTAGCTGATCTAGAATTACGCCGGGCAGACCACGGCTCTCTGGGCCAAACAGCAGGGCGTCACCAGGTTGATAGCGGCAATCGCTGTAGCAGCGCTGCCCCTTGGTGGAGAAGGCCAGCAGTCGTCTGGGTTGACACTGCGTCATAAACGCTTCGATTGAGGGGTGCTCTTGAACGCTGGCAAATTCGTGGTAGTCGAGTCCCGCCCGCCGCAGCCGTTTGTCGTCCAGCTCAAAACCGAGTGGCTGGATGAGATGGAGCCAGGCGCCACTGTTGGCACAGAGGCGGATGATGTTACCGGTCTTGGGCGGTATCTCGGGCTGGAAGAGGACGACATGAAACATGGGCTGGAAGCATACACACCGCCGCCCGGCTTTCCAAGCGGGGATTGAGCGGTGGGTAGCTATTTATGAGGCTGTTACGAGGCGGTGTCAGACCTCATTCTCCAGCCCCAGCTCCTGAATTTTACGCGTCAGGGTATTGCGGCCCCAGCCCAGCAGTTTTGCCGCATCCTGGCGGCGACCGCCGGAGTGGTTGAGCGCGGCCTTGATCATTACGCTTTCAAAACTGGGCAGGGCGCTGTCGAGTAGATTGTCGGCGCCGCTGGCGAGCCGCTGTTCTGCCCAGCGTTTGAGTGCTGACTCCCAGTCGCCGGTGACGCCCGCTTGACTCTGGTTGGGTTTGAGTTCTGGCGGGATATCCTCCATATGCACTTCACGACCAGAGGCCATGACGGTGAGCCAGCGGCAGATGTTTTCCAGTTGACGCACATTGCCGGGCCACTCCAGGGTGCAGAGGTAGTTTTCAACATCGCTGCGCAGCTGCTTGGTCTCAACGCTGAGCTCACTGGCGGCGCTGGCGAGAAAGTAGTTGAGCAGCAGTGGGATATCCTCACGCCGTTGGCGCAACGCCGGGATGTGGATGCGGATGACGTTGAGGCGGTGGAACAGATCTTCGCGGAACAGCCCCTGGCGGACCCGCTCTTCGAGATCCTGATGGGTGGCGGCGATGATGCGCACATCGACCTTTACCGGGGTGTGACCACCGACGCGGTAGAACTCACCATCAGCCAGCACCCGCAGCAGACGGGTCTGTAGTTCGGCGGGCATGTCACCGATCTCGTCGAGAAACAGTGTGCCGCCATCGGCCTGTTCAAAACGGCCACGCCGGCTCGCCTGGGCGCCGGTAAAGGCGCCACGTTCATGGCCGAAGAGTTCCGACTCCAGCAGGTCACGCGGGATGGCGGCGGTGTTGATGGCGATGAAGGGTTTGTTGGCACGGGGGCTGTGGCGGTGCAGGGCATGGGCCACCAGCTCCTTACCGGTGCCGGACTCGCCATTGATCAGCACCGTAATATTGGAGCGCGACAGGCGGCCGATGGCTCGGAACACCTCCTGCATCGCGGGGGCCTCGCCGATGATTTCGGGTGACTCCTCGAGCTGTGGTGTCTTCTGGTTGCTGAGCTGTTGGTTGCGATGGTCGATGGCGCGCCTGACGATGGCAACCGCCTCATCGACATCAAACGGCTTGGGCATGTACTCGAAGGCGCCACCCTGGTAGGCGGAGACGGCGCTGTCGAGGTCCGAATGGGCGGTCATGATGATCACAGGCAGTTCGGGGTGGCTGGTATGGATCAGACCGAGCAGCTCCAGACCATCGGTGCCGGGCATTCGGATATCGCTGATAAGGGCGTCGGGTTGTTGTTGCTGCAGGAGTTCGAGCACGCGCGCGCCGTTCTCGAAGCTGGTCACCTCCATGCCGGCCTTTTGCAGCGCCTTCTCCAGCACCCAGCGGATGGAACGGTCATCATCGATCACCCAGACATGGGTAGGTTTGCTCATGGATATGTCTCCAGCGGAATCAGAATGGTGAAGATGGTCTCACCGGGGCGGCTGCTGCACTCAATCAGGCCATCGTGCTGATGGATCAGGGCTTGGGCGATGGGCAGCCCCAGGCCGGTGCCGTCGGCGCGGCCGGTGACCATGGGGTAGAAAATTTTGTCGATCATGTCGGCGGTGATGCCACTGCCGTTGTCGATCACCTCGATACTGGCCACCAGTTTGTGGCGGGTATGGCCGATGGTGATCTGGCGCTGACAGCGGGTCCGCAGGGTAATCTTGCCGCTGTCGCCCAGCGCCTGAACGGCATTGCGCACCAGATTGAGCAGCGCCTGAATGATCAGGTCCGGATCGGCAAACAGATCCGGCACGCTCGGGTCATAGTCGCGCAGTAGCTCTATGCCCGACGGGCAGTCGTTTTTCACCAGCTGGCGTACATGTTCGAGCTGTTCGTGGATATTGGTGGTGCGTTTTTGCGGCAGGGTGTTGGGACCGAGCATGCGGTTCATCAGGTTCTGGAGACGGTCGGCCTCCTGGATAATGATGCCGGTGTACTCTTTCAGTTCGTCGCTATCGAGTTCGGCCTGGAGCAGCTGTGCTGCGCCGCGTAGTCCGCCGAGTGGGTTTTTGATCTCATGCGCCAGGCCGCGAATAACATCACGGGTGGCGCTGTGTTGTGCCAGCAGGTGCTCTTCGCGGGCGATGCGCAGTTGGCGGTCGACCTGGTTCAGTTCGATCAGCACGGCCCCCCCAAGCTGGGCATCCTGAAGTGGTGTGACGGTGCAGTCGGCGGTGATCTGGCGCTCGTGGTGCAGGTGAAATACCAGCTCCCGCTCGGTAAACGGGTGGTTGCTGGTGAGTGCCTGCATAACGTGGGCGCTGAAATTGTTACTGTCATTAAAC
>CAMTXZ010000231.1:0-2541 GCA_947085765.1 uncultured Chromatiaceae bacterium
ATCCTCTGGCACATCGGCACTTTTGAGGGCCGAGAAAAAGCCGTCCCAGGATTCGGGTCTGCGCGACAAGATCACGTCTCCCGTTTCGGGGTCTTGGCGTATAAAGACTTCCTTGGTATCAAACCGATAGGCAGCGGGCAACCGTACCGCCTGGCTGCGGCCATTGATGAATAATTTGGCAACTTGTTGGCTCATAAAGGCGTCCTCTTTAGTGTGCATATACCATAGTCTATGCCGCGCATAATGATATATCAAGGCATATGCCTTTATTTGATGTGCTCCCAAGCTTCCGGGGGCAGATTCGCTTCGCGCATGATCCAATAGTGCCTTGTGCCCGATAAGTGTTAGATACGCTCGAAGTCACTATCTAAACCCACCATAGGCATTCCAGCCAACGTTTGGGCAAACGATCTCTCCTTTGATCCAAGGAGGGCCTGTTTCAAAATTTCTCGGTGCTCTGCTTCGGTACTCCGGCCGTGCAGAGCAGCACGCTGTTTCAGTGCCTGCACAACGGCGGGTTCAAGATCCCTCACCAAGAGATTATTCATGTTATGGCACCTAAGCATGATGAAATCAATGGTAGCATTTTAATGGAGAAAAGCGATGTCAGGGGCGTGTTATCGATGCTCATGACTATGCCAAACACGGATGATCACCACGGCATCACTATCAATCCTGTAGCGCAATACATAAGCGCCCATCCCGAAGGCGATAAAGAGTTCTCGCCGTCCCTCGCCATCCTTCATTGGCCGGCCAATTTCAGGCATTTCCAATAATCTCTCCGAACCGCCTAATATAACTTCCACGGCTTCTGCGGCCTCGCCTGGATTTTGCTGTAGAAGAAAGCCATATAATCATTCAATGTCCTGCCAGGCTTCCGGGAGCCAGCGTAGCTTCATTCAGCCGCCTTGGTTTGAGAGCGGGCACGCGCTGCAAGCTCGGTTAGGCGGGTTCTGGCATCTTCTTGACTGATATGTTCACCGCTTGGTTGCACCTTTTGCAGCTATAGCACGGCATCAGAAAAATACCATAAAGCGGGTTTTGCAGGAGGGGATGGGGGGCTGTCTGGAGTGTGAGATTGGGGGTGTATGTGGCTACGTTTTAATGCGGGGAAGGGTTTACCGGCTTCGCAGGCTACGCCCACAAGCAAAGTGCGCTCTTATTGAATTTAGCTTATGAATATAGCCAGCCACCTGGCTGATGTCACCGCGTTCCATCGTGTTTTTGATATAGGCCCGCGCGTTGACATAATCGACGCCAGTGGTGATGGAGTGGGGGGGCGACCCGCTGAAATTAGCTTTATCCTCCATAGCTTCATATCAACGTTACCCGGTAACGCAAATTGCAGGTTAAGCGGCTGTCGCCCATGCCGTTGACAAAACTGCGCCATGCCACCGCGTGCCGCCGCCTGATTTTCCATATATCGAACTGGTATACGTTCTATCTTCTACCGACCTGCCTCGATGATCTCCGCCAGGCTGAACCCTTTCGGCCTGGAGATCCTGAATAACAACGAACTTTACAGTGTTGAATTATTAATGATCATGTCGTAAATTCGGGTGGCGGGTAGCCAAATCGATCTCGTGAGCATCGTTAATATTTTCATTTGCCATTAAAAAGGAGGCCCAATGGCAAGCACATATGAGGACGTGGTTCGAGTTTACGGAGAAACTCCCCCACATCACTTCAACCCCCAACCACTCACAGTCCCGCGAAACTCGCCTTCCCCCGATCAGATTCAAGATCTACGCTACTTGATCGGCATAACACAGGAACAGTCCGCTGACGTCTGTGCGGTGACTATCGAGACCTGGAAACGGTGGGAAGGAGGGAAAAATCCTATGCCTCGTGTTACCTGGGGTTGGTACAGAATTGTTACCGAAGGTTCCGTCACTGCTGGCGGTCCGGAGTGGGAGGGTTGGGGGTTTAATAAAGGTCGGTTGTATAGCCCAGAGGATTGGGGAGGATTTACTGCAGGTGAACTTCGTGCGTGGCCCTACATGCAAGCCCAACTCGATGAATTAAAACGATGCAACCGAGTGTTGAATGACGAGCTCATAAGAGTGAGACAAGAAACTCCCGAAAGAGTAAAAGCATTTGGTCAAATTGACATTTTTGGCCTAATCGCCAGGCAGTTAATTAACGACTACAACCAAACCAATGACCCGCTATTACGAGAGTTTAGCGACAAACTACAAGCTGCGATAAAAGACTTAGCTAGAGTCAAACCGCCTCGCTTTTGAATGCCCATGTTAGTCAACTTGTTAGCTAATGAAGGGGCAGGTCTAACCGTGCCATGCAAAAAGAGATTGTGATTGTACTAACTTTCGCAGATGAATCATGGCTATTTTTCATTCTGAGCCCTCTTGAATCACGAGTACAGCGATAGGCGGGTATCGACCCAGAGTGTGTGAAAACTCAAAACCTGTGTTTAAGCCGCCGATTCCGTACCCAAATCGTTGCCTAAATAGCCTCTAAACGGTTAGTGCCAACTTTTATTATCATTGTGCGCCAATGGTTTTTTCGAAAAAATGTCGCCTG
>CAMTXZ010000232.1:0-2528 GCA_947085765.1 uncultured Chromatiaceae bacterium
CAGGCGACATTTTTTCGAAAAAACCATTGGCGCACAATGATAATAAAAGTTGGCACTAACCGTTTAGAGGCTATTTAGGCAACGATTTGGGTACGGAATCGGCGGCTTAAACACAGGTTTTGAGTTTTCACACACTCTGGGCCAGGAGCAGGCATTGAGATTTTGTAGCCTGGATGGAGTGGAATCCGGGACGGTGGAGAACCCCGGATTACGCTATCGCTGCATCCGGGCTACTCGCTACTCGCCTCCCCCCAGTAACTCGCTAGTTCTCAGTCGTCTCCATTCATTAAGCTCATCCCATGAGCATGAAGAATGATTACACATGTCGAAGATCACCTTTCCTGCGTATCGGTCTAATTCTCTAAAAAGCGCCTTACGATCATCGGCGGACGCGATCAAATCCTCAAGAAACTCCCCTTCATGAACGACGCGATGTCGGTAACCGATATTCGTATTATTAACCTTCTTGCTTGTAAGTTCCTGGAATCGGTCTCCAAGTCTGTAATACGCTGATGCATTCTTGGCAATATGCGGCTGTAATTTTTTTCGCACATCCTCGAACTTGCTGTAGCTATCTCCGGTTCCAAGATACTCAAATAGCGCCATCACTACCAAAAATTTGAGAGTGTCGTTGTTAGCATACATTGCGCGACTCAACATTTTCAGTCCTTTCCGCGCATAAACGCCAACTTCTTTTCCTTTGCCGGGGCTACGAAGAATCTTAGAGCAATCTCCTGATGATATGGTCTCTACTTGGGATGCATTAAGCTCCAGCCCTAGTCCTTCAACTATTGCGGCCCCAGGCCGCTTGCCACATAAGAGACGCCCCTTTCCGGTTGGGGTTAATACTGCTGCTCCAAAAAAGCCATCAGAGCCCTGCCAATATCCAGGTATTCCTGGCAATGTGTCCGGGAGGTCTAGGCGGCAAAATTGAAACCGAATGAAGTCCAACGCATCAAATGCACATTGTGATAACGACAGTAAAAAATTGACGTCTTCCGAATGGTTGTATTTTTCGGAGGCGCTCCAGTCTGCATGCGCAGGTACTATTGCTATAGTGTTTTCGAAAAATACGTCTTTTGATATACCCGTTAGTGATGCAGTGTAACGGCGCAAGGTGTCACCAGATAAATCGGAAATGTATAAATCATCAGATACTGCTTGGATTGGCGTAAATGACCGGCTATCCACCTCGCTCAGAAATTCATCCATTCCTGCTACGGACTCGGCATTCGCAAAATAAATCCCTTCAATATTGAATGATCCTTCTATTACCAATCCTTTAATCGGCATGAGCGCAACACCCAATCCCTTTGCGCTTTGCTCGTTGAAGATAGCCAGAATATCAATCATTGATCCTTCCTGAAAATGTAGCAAGCCCGGATGAAGGGTAACGAAATCGTGGAACCTTCTCCATAACGTTGAAAATCAGCAGACTGATGCCGCATAGCGATGATAAGAGCGGTGCGGTATTGGATCGGCTGCAACACATATGCGGGGTTAATTTATTCATTCGGCGCAACGCGCTTCGCTTATTGACGCCCTACCCAATGCATCTTACCGCGTTGACGCATGGTGGATATTTAATGGATTTTTGAAATTACTCCTTAACGTATTTTTCTAAATATTTCTTAGAAAGTTCTTGCGCTTCATTTAAGGCTTCTGGTGTTAGTTTATTCGCAATAATATTCCTGTTTTTAGCAGCGTCCTTTTCTCCCTGTGCGGCGGCCACATTAAACCATGCATATGCTTCTTTATAATCCTGAAGTACACCTTCGCCTTTTATATACATTAGGCCGATGATGAATTGTGTATTTATACTCCCCTGTTTGGCAGCCTCAAGGAACCATTTAAATGCCTCTTTATAATTCTGAGGTACGCCTTGTCCATCGATATACATCAAACCAAGATTGCGCTGTGAATTTACATGCCCCTGTTCGGCTGCCATGCGACACCATTTTACTGCTTCTATATAATCCTGAGGTACGCCTCTGCCATTTTTATACATGATACCGAGGTTGTGCTGAGATAGGATATTCCCCTGTTCGGCTGCGAGGCGAAACCATTTTATTGCTTCTCTATAATCCTGAGGTACGCCATTGCCTTTTTCATACATCCATCCAAGGTTTGCTTGAGATGCAGCATGTCCCTGCTCAGCATCCTTAAGGATTTCCTCTAGGCTGCGGTTTTCAGCAAGAAGATTGCCACTAAGAAGAATTATTGAGAATACTAGAAAAAATAGAATCCGCGTACGCATATAGCCCCCTGTAAATGCCTATCATGATAGTACTACATAAGAAAATTGGGTGAGGCCAATCCACATAGGCACAAATGGTTAACGATTTGCAGATTGTTGTGAGAAAATTTGTTGAATGACCGCTTTGGGTCCAGAGTGTGTGAAAACTAAATTGGATATATAATCATATTTTCCGGTTAGATGGAGCATCCCATGAGTGGATTCATCAAGGGCGAAGCCCGAACTCAAGCCACATTATTTCCTGAAAGGCTAGATGATTACATCACTGAGG
>CAMTXZ010000233.1:0-24362 GCA_947085765.1 uncultured Chromatiaceae bacterium
CCTACGTTGAACGTACCAAAATTACCACTGATAGTATTGACGACCAGACGGCCGGTGATTGATAACATTGACTTCATGGACTTCTCCTGTTGTGTTAATGACAGAAGCCCGTGATACATTCCCGCCGGGAATGTATCTTCCAGGCAGGATGTGTGCTGGTCTCTTCGATATTGATAATCGAAAGCGTTCAGCAGTTACGTTGAATTAATGCGTGACTTAGTGATGAATCAACTCCAAAGGAGCCGGTGGTGTTCATGATTCACGACCACCTGATCGTGCTGCTTTATTGAGGCCGGGCAGCGAACGGCACTGAGAAACCATTAGGTGGTGACATCCTTCTCAAAATGACCTTTCCGAAAAAGCCGCTTTGAGAAAGCCCGTCAATGACGGGCTGCCTGAGTACACAACTAACAACTCCATGTCAGCCAGCGCGTCGCTTCGCAGCCTTCCATGTAGTACAACGTCAGTTACAAGCCTGCATATAGGTGCCTTGGCTCGCCATTTAACACATTTGATACCGCTCTCACGATTCCCATCAATTCTGGAATCGCCTGATCCTGATAAAAAGAGCATGAGGATCATTATCATCCAGCGCACGGACTTATTCGGAGGCCGCACAAAGGGCGCGTGTTTTCTCGGCCACGTAGCCGATGAGGAGATAAGGAGTGCCCAGAGGAGGGCAGAAGAAGATTAGGACCGCGAAGCCCCTACCCTCAATGATACCGAAGTATCGTTCAGGGTAGAGCCTTCGCAGTTGAGACATAAAGACGCATGTTGGATCGGAGCCGCAAACTTGGGTAGGGAGTGGCTCACACATACGCACGCTGGACCACAACCTGATCAACAGGCCGGGAAGGTATTCCATGATCCACGACCTACGCTACTGGTGCCACTCGGTGGCTTCAGTGGGGTCATTATATCGCATGGGATACAGAATAGGGAGGATTGCCCACGGTTTACACCCCGTGGACAATCACCGCCTGGTAAAACGATTAGATTATGCCGCCAACTGAAGACGCCATACCATCTCGCTGCTATCCCACTTATAACCGGACTCTTTAAGCTGTGCTCTCCGCGTCACAAAGTCTGGGTCGTTACGATCCAGTTTCACAACCTCGGCAAGCCCAGCATCCTGAGACGCAGCTGGTTGAGCAGGTGTATCGGCGGGTGTGTCATTCCCAGTTGACGCAGGTGCGGATGACCGCTCTGCATTGTCTGGAAACTCATTACCGCTTTCATGCCCAGCCATATTCAGGACAACCTCACCGTTAATCGAGGCCCAGGTGATTTGCAGCAATCGGGATTTGATGATGTGATTCCGATTGCCTTTATTGTCACCGGATTTCACCTCGTAGGAGGTGGCTTCACCGTCGCCAACCTTGAACCGTACCAGCACCTTGCTGTTGCGGTCATTGATCGCCTCTTTATGCGCTTTGATAAATTCAAGTGCATCACCGCCCACCACCCGTGTATCGAAATACGAATACGACGGACTGTCGGAACGGCCATGGAGAGCTGCGATAGAGACCGATACATACGAATCACCTTTATCAGGATTAACAGTACGCTCCCGGTTCAGGTAGCCAATTCCCACGGTGTGGAGATCAAAATACTTGGCGTCTTGATTGTTTTGATTGTTGCTAGGGTTACTCATGGTGTTTCTCCTTTGTGATAGAGCTAAAAAACCCACATTGGAGAAACAACGATCCCATGGGGGATGTGTTCCCCAGTGGGTGAGTGGATAACCAGAATTGGTTATTGGATAAGGTATTCCGCGTGTGCGCTGAGTGCAGGTTACTTCTTGTTATGCTTGCTGCTAGTGTCGCTGTTTTTATGGATGTACCATGTCAACAAACCACCGACAATGGTGCCAATTAGTGCATAAGCAATAATGGGGTCCATTTATTCATCTCCTCTACGCAGAAAAGTTGCGTATAAGATAAACGCTACTGACATTACCAACAGTGCAATTCCTTAAGAGGCCACCATCGGGGGACTCCCGATGGGATGAATTGAGCCTTGATAGGCTGTCGCTTATTTCACAATTCTCGAAGCGATCAACAGGCACCTGTGTGACAGGCACTACGTGTCTTTAAATATAGCAACTAATACTTGACAATTCAATATGGTTTCCGGACCTGATTCAATGCCGGCTTGCAGGGTTTGTCTCTCTTCCAATCTCATTTAACCGCGCCGTTACGGAAGCTCATTATTACAAGAGGGATTTCAACCTCAATGCGATCTCTGGATCACTGATCCGCTTCGTTCTCGGGCGACGGCCCTGCCGCTTGTTTTCAGCGTCCTGGTTACCACCAGGCTGCCGGACATTAACTCTTACACTCCTATTATGCCAACGCCTTCAACCGCTCCCGCAGGATGGCCATGCACCGCTTTGGATTAGATATACCCACAAAACGCACCTCAGACTCCTCGCCACCGGAGGTGGCCACATCCAGCGTACCAATCCCCAATAACCGTTCAACAATACTCTGACGCAGATTCACGCCACGAATGTGTTTGAACTCAATGCGCCGCTGATCTTTTGAGAAAATACCTTCATTCTCCTCAATGCCGCGTGGCCCGATAAAGTAGTCATGACTGTAAATAAAGAACCAGGCACTCAGCACAGCAACCCCGGCAAACCCCAGACCGATCAAAGAGACACCTTTGGATAGATAGCCGCTTAATGTGAAGGCACTGCCTAATAACCCCTCGTGCTGTAACAACAACAATAATCGATCAATCTGGAGCAGCCCCAGCAGTCGATCGGCAAAGAGAAATATCGCAAGGCCAAGCAGAATCGAGACCATCCTACCTAACTGGCTTCGCCAGGCCGGCCGAAATCGGATCTCATTATAATCAACCTCACCCGCTGACAGCACCACACCTTGTTTCATAGATGGCTGAGTGACAACGCCAGCAGATCGTTCCTGTAGCAAGCCGTAACCAGTCGTCTCATGACGCACCACAACATATAACCCACATGTCTCACGTGAGAGCACAGCCGCCACCTGCTTGGCCAGCGCAATGTCCGCAAAGGGCACGCCATCCTTGTCCAGTATCATGTTATCGACGGTGCTCATGATGCCCACGCGAAGAACCGGCATTCGGGAAATCCAGAACAGCCGAGGAAATCTTTGCCTTCATTTTTACCCTTGGCAAGGGTGCGCCGTATCAGCGCCCCATCCTTGCAATCAGGACAGGCATCACCCACCTTTGGCTTATGAGAGGCGCGTTTGGCGAGCGTTGCCACGCCAGGCTTACCCGCGTCATCCGGCAAAGTGTTGGTGCATTTTGGGTAGCGAGAGCAGCCCCAGAAATGGCCATTGCCACCCTGGCGGCATTGCATATACCCCTGACCACAACTGCATGGGTAATTCGTATCGATCTTTTTCGAGAGTGTTTCACGCCGTTCGCCGGGATACCCCTCGGCATCTGGGGCTGAGTAACTGCATTTTGGATAACCGGAACAGCCCCAGAACTTGCCCTGGACCAAGCGTAGTGGTTTGTCGCAATCGGGGCAGAGGTGCTTCGGCTGAGCTGCAGCGCTAACCTCGTTGAATGCCGCCAGCTCGGATGCCAATTGCGCGTATGCGCCACTGACCACCTCACGGTAACTGGCCTGGCCAACAGCAATTTTATCCAGCTGTGCTTCAATGTTTCGGGTGTATTCCAGCTCCATAAACTGGAAGCGATCAATCAGTGCGCGGTAGATTGTCATCCCAAGCGCTATGGCCTTGAGCTTGCGTTTCTCAAGCGCCACATACTTCCTGTGGAGGATGTTGTCGATGATCGACGCATAGGTGGAGGGCCGGCCAATACCCTCATTCTCGAGCGTACGGATCAACGAGGCCTCGGTGTAACGAGCGGGGGGTTTGGTTTTCTTATTCAGCATCTCACCACTCTCCGCCGTCAAGGGTGCCGACTGATCAATCTTGGGCAGCAGTTGATCCTGATCATCATCGTGCGTCTGTTCTTCGGTACTGTCTACCTTTGACAGTGCCATCCACCCCTCAGTCAGTAATGATCGTCCCTGGGCGACAAAGGTCATCGCCCTGCCATCGATGAGATCCTGCGAAACCAGATCGATTTTCGTCACATTAAAAACGGCATCTTGCATCTGGCTGGCCACCGCACGCAACCAGATCAGGCGATACAGCTGCAACAGATCAGGCGTCAATCGCTGTACCAGAGCAGCAGGAGTAGCACTGACCGATGTCGGTCGAATCGCCTCATGTCCCTCTTGCGCGCCGGCCTTGGCCTTCCAGTGATTGGGTTTATCCGCCGCGCCATAGCCATTGTCTGACAGCCAGGCTATGGCGTCTGCGATTCCCTCATCGGAGAGGTTGGGATTGTCGGTACGGTGATAGGTGATTACCCCTTCCTCAAAGAGTGCCTGAGCGGTCTGCATACACTTCTTTGGCGACATCTTCAATGAAACGGAGGCGGCTTGTTGCAACGATGAGGTAATGAACGGCGGAGGGGGGCGACGTGACTGTTTGTTTTTACTCAGCGTCTTTACATTCATTTTCCGCAACGCTGCAACACGCTGCGCTAAGGATTTATCAGTCCAGTGTTTTTGGTCTATTGCCAGCAGTTTTTCTGACACCCACCGGGCATGCCAGTGAATATCATCACTGCAGAAAGTCAGAAAGACCTCGACATAGGCTTCAGGTTTGAAGTTTTGGATTGCCAGTTCACGCTCGACGACAATTCGCACGGCGACCGACTGCACACGCCCGGCAGTCAACCAGCTGCCATGCACGTTGGACAGAGCAGGGGAGACGCTGTACCCCACCAAGCGATCCAGAATGCGTCGGCACTCCTGTGCTGCCACACGATGCAGGTCTATTTCACCCGCGTGTGCAATTGCTTTCTGCACCGCCTGTTGAGTGACCTCATTAAAGCTGATACGTTTAGCCCCTTTCAGACTCAGCGCCTCGGCCAGATGCCAGGCAATTGCCTCGCCTTCACGATCCGGGTCCATGGCCAAATAGACAACCTCAGCCCCCTTGACGCTAGCCCGTAGCCTGGCCAGCACTTTTTTACCTTTCTCGGTGGCCACATAGGAAGGGCGAAATGATTCTAGATCAACGCCCATCTCTTTTTCCGGCAAATCCCTGACGTGCCCCAAAGACGCCTTCACCACCCAACCCTGACCCAAATACCCTTGGATCTTCTTGCACTTATTGGGGGACTCAACAATGACCAGATTACCCATCGATCACGCTCCTTGGCACAGCGGCTGATGCTGATAGTGACACTGCTTATGCTTCTGCACCGTCCGGAACATTTTCATCTTGATCAAACTGCTCTGCGGCATTATTTTGAGTAGTGCGTGGTTTGTATCTCAGCAGCTCAAGATCCGGCAGGTAAGGCGCAACAAAAATGGTATCCACTTTAAAACCGCTAATCACCTCACCCTCATTCTCTTTGTCGGGCCAGGTGTTCATCACCATCGTGCCGTCGATATAAATCCGATCGCCTTTCGAGAACATCTTTGCCGCAGGCTCGGCACACCAGCCCCATACATTCACCGTTGCCCAAAATCCTGTGTCCGTCCACTCGCCGGTTGCCTTGTCCACCTTGCCGTTAATGAAACGTACTCGTAATTCGCACACAGGCTTTTTGTCATCGCCATTGCCGACAAACCGTAGTTCCGGGTTGGCCCCTAGTCGGCCGGGTCCTTTAATCGCCGTCATCGCAGATCTCCTGTTGTTAGATGTCAGTGAACAACAGACTGGCACGGCGTTATCGATAAATCAGCGAGAAAAGAGAACCCAAATTGAACAATTAATTGAAAACGGGCCTACCTAACACTCACCTGATTCGTATTGTTCCAAAATCGCCAGATCTCGTTCACGTCGGACATAATTATCGATCGCATGACCGACAACACTGCCACGAAAATTCAGTCGGATACGTTCCTTATCGAACCCCACAAACACCCGTCTTGTCTCCGGCAATAATGAGGCCAGCACTTTAAGACCCTTTTCATTGTCGAACAGACGAATGAAGGTGCCACTACGTCCCGGCATTCGCCACCACAACATTAAATAAGATTGCCTCCTCGATAACCTGAGATTGATCGGCCTAGGTGGACGGAAAGTTTCATCAAACCGCGCAGTCAATGCATTCATCTCATCCCTAATCTCGCCCATCTCAATTTCTAGTTCGCGCAATGCTTTACGATTCTCTCCCTTACCCTTAAAGGGCCCTTTAAAAGGGTTATGGTTATCACCCATGAACAACAACCGAGTTATCACCCATTAACATAAACACTCCTCCTTGAATAAAATTGCCGCAGCGCTCCATAGTCTGTTTCAAACTCATTCTTGTGATTCCTATAAAAAATATATGTCATCAAGGCCATGGAAAAAGGAACATCTGCTGTCCCAAATCTTGGTGTGCCACACAACAAACCCATTACCCCAATGCTTGTTGTTACACCCACCAACCCAATTATTCAGATGCCAGGGTTGACGATCCCGACAATGGACTCGACACCCTAATCACCGGCGCATGCCGGGCACGTCGTGTGCCCTCAAGCACATCCTGCGGCAGTGTTCCGTATTTTGCGACAGCGCGCCTGGCAGCCTCATTATTGGCCGCCACATCATCCCGCGTCGCACCCGTGAAACGATACGTCGCCGACAACCAGAACACCTCCCGCACACTGCTGCCCGGCTTACCGATCAATCTGCCCCAGTCATCCTCAAACAGCAGCCCGACATGGCGGGCCACCAACCCCAACCGCACCAACTTGTCATACTGTCCCAGCAATCGGGCACCCATAAAACCGTAGACCGACTTAAACTCCACCGGCATCGCCACCGGCTTCACCGACTCATTGCGACAGATACTCAATCCCTCCATCCCATCCAGCAGCTGATCCAGCGCTTCGATATTGCCCTTCACCAACGCATTTACCGCAGAAAACCGCTCCTCAATCTTCAACAACACCGCATCTGCCCAGGGATCGTTGTTTGCCGCACACCCGACGATGGCATTCACGTTGGTCGAGAAACGGACCAGCCCGATGATCGCTTTAATGCCCTGCTTCTCATCCTGACGTCGCCCATAAAACAATCGATGCGCCGCCCGTGTATGCAGGATGATCTCCCCTTGGGTGCGCATCGGCCCAGGACGATTAGCCACCAGCCGAGGCTGGACAATTGGATCAGCATTATCTTCATGGGTAGGATGTCGCACAGGCGGGACATCCTCCTCAAACGCCTCATCAAATTCAGGTGCCGTATAATTAACGTACCCCGACAGTGGAGACTTAGGTGATTGCTTCATCTCCATTTTGGAGACCGCTTTCTCCTTGCCTTTACCCTTCACCTTAACGGCCACCTCACCCACATCAGCTTGTTTGATAACTGCATCATTCATTATCGAATCCTCATCTCTGCGTTATTTTCACCGTCTCAAATTTTGTTGGGAGTCCCAACAATCTCACCAGTCCTCAAATCTTGCTGGGAGTCCCAACAACCTCACCGTCTCGAATCTTGTTGTGGGGCACAACAACCTCACCGTCTCGAATCTTGTTGGGAGTCCCAACAACCTCACCGTCTCGAATCTTGTTGTGGGGCACAACAACTTCACCAGTCCTCAAATCTTGTTGTGAGTCACAACAACCCCAGCAGCCCTAAAATCTTGGTGCGACTCACACCAAACCCACCAGTCCTCAAATCTTGTTGGGAGTCCCAACAACCTCACCGTCTCGAATCTTGTTGTGGGGCACAACAACCTCACCGTCTCGAATCTTGTTGTGGGGCACAACAACTTCACCAGTCCTCAAATCTTGTTGGGAGTCCCAACAACCTCACCGTCTCGAATCTTGTTGGGAGTCCCAACAACCTCACCGTCTCGAATCTTGTTGTGGGGCACAACAACTTCACCAGCCCTAAAATTTTGCTGTGCCCCACAACAAACCCTCCAGCCTTCAAATCTTGTTGGCACTGTCAATAAACCTTCCAGCTCTATCCCTGTCCTCTGTTCTCAATTTTGCCTGTTACTGGATCTACGTTAGCCCCCAGCTGACGGATGGTTTTCAGCCAACGTTTATGATTTTCCTCCGGTGTTTCATCTTGCACAGAGACACGGCCTTTACCGAAGGCATCATCTGAGACGTCATTTTTAACCCGTATGCCGTACGACCCTTCGGGCAATGTGCCCGCTAGGTGTTGTATTGCCGCCCACTCCAGGTACTGCAGGGGGTTGCCTACTAGTTTGTCGGTGCCCTTCTTGCCTGCATTGATACGATCTTCCATCCAGTCCAGGATGAATTGCTGCTGATCCAGCGGGAGGATTGATATCTTCTTGCCGGCATAAGCTCGCGTTCTTGGATCGGTGTTGTAGACCTTGGGATATCGCAGGTTTGAATGGAGTGGGGGAGCAGGGGGGGTAGTAGTAGTTTTTTTATTACTACTACTACTACTACGTGCATCCATGTAAAAACTTTTTACATGGTGATCTGACTCAATTATTACCGGTTTCACCATGTCAATATTCTTTACATGGTCGTTTTGGCCTGTTTTATCCATATACAAGTTCTTTACATGGTGATTTTGGCCGGTGTCATCCATGTCAATATTCTTTACATGGTCGTCTTCGGCATGCCCATCCATGTAAAAAGTTTTTACATGGTGATGATCAACCTCCTCATCGTCATAGATGTTGAGGATGGAGCGAGGAGGAACACTCGCAGCAACACAACTTAAATGAGTGTCCAGTGGGTCGCTACTCAGATCACTTTTCAGGCGAGCATCAATCTGTTCCAGTCGCGTGGAGGCTTGAGTGAGGCTCTGTCCCTGTGTCATGACCAGATAATCGGTATGGGCCAGGATGCTCCGTTTAATGGCCTGTAGTCGTTTCAATACATCGCCACTGGTGGGCTGCTCCAGAAAGTGGAGATAACCTTCATCTAAATAGAGGGTCTCTGCCAGCCCCAAAGGCTGGTCATGCTGGGCATAGACGACGCCCCGATAACGACCATCATCGCCTCTGACCTCGGCGCAGAGGGTAATCCAGCGTAAGGCACGCAGTACCTGAATGTGGCGGCTGACGATGGGACGGGAACATTGCAGCTTCTCCATCAACCATTCTTGGGAGGGGATGCGGGTCGCCAACATGGGGTTGGCCACATGAATTTTCATCAACATCCAGGTACGGATTTCGTCGCCCTGCATGATGGGATCGATGATCAGATCGCGGGGCACCGCGTCATGGTGATTCCCCAGGTAGATCAGGGCGCCCAGCCCGGTGTCACTGGTCGTGCTGCCAGCAGTATCAGAGGGTTGTGCAAGTTGCTCGGCGGTTAGTTGAATGTGCTGTCGCAGGGTTTGTATCTGGATGGATATGTCTGTGCCACTCATGTCAAGACATCGCTCCTTGAATCGCTGTGATGCTGGGTGTGCAAGTGCCTCACAGGCAGTGGCTCCAGAGTAAGAATGCCGACCTTCCAAAGTTGACTGCTATATTTGTGGCGCGGAGTGTTTTTCGAAGAGCCTTCCGCAGCACAACCCACCAATAACTTAAATAGAAAGATCGCCACGACCATTGAAAACGACACAATAAAGTCGACAAACAACCTCCCCATCAGTGTGGAGCTGTTCATCGTTGTTACCCTCCGTTGAGTTTCAGGTGCGCCCAGACCTGAGCCAGCGGCAACTGGGTCTGTTGGCCTAAAAACAGATAACGTTGCCGCTCATCGTCCGTGTCCGGACACTGCGGGAGGACGGCATACAGACGTTCGGCCTGTTGTTCAGTCAGGGCCGGTGGACGCCCTAGGGTCGCCGGGGCAATCCCCAGCAGTTTGCGTCGTTCACGATAGTCGCGGGGATCGATGCCGGTGAGGGCATCCATCATGGATTGAGAGGCCCCTAGGGTGATCAGCGCATTAGTGAGGTCGTCCATTTCCTGTTCCCGTTCGGCATAATCGAGCATCAGTTCAAAGCGCCGCACATCGAAGGTGATGGTGGCGATGGGAAACTTATGGCAGACGCGAGTAAAGCTATCGGCGCTCATGCGCCGGGCGCGGGCCAACAGGGTCGGTGTGAGTCCCATCTCGGTAAACACCTGGTGATCATGTTGGTGATAAGCGCCGATTACGGACCTGAGCAGGCACGCATTCAACTCGCTGTTCAGTTGCCTTTCTATATTCTGTCGCCCTTCTTTTATCATCTGCATTGGTCATTTCCCCCTGCCATTGTGTTGATCGATAAGCCCGGTGCCATGCCGGATCAGGTGTTGCAATTGCGTCAGATGTTGCTGTGTATCAGTGGGTAACAGCGCCTCTTGCTCACGCAGCAGCAGGGCGATGTTGAGTGCGGATCGACCGCTATTGAAATAGTGTTTAAAGGTGTCCGCAAACACCTTGTCCAAGGTGGCGTCGTCCAGCTGGCGATAGGTGCGCGAGATCCTGAACAGGATCCACCAGAGGCCGGCGCGGGCATCATCCTGACCAGGGCGCGGGTGGCCCACTTTGGTGGCGATAGGAAGCAGGGCAAACCAGTCACAACCGTCCGGATAGTCACCCAGCGTGACCGGCCCCACCATCAGATCATAGGGCTGGGCCACGCGGGCGACGGCGTGGATAATGGCGGTATGGACCTCTGCCAGGGTGGTGGGCAAGGGGGGCAGTGGAGGCGGGGCCACGGCCGTGCTGACTGTCGGGGTGGCCGCTGACGCAGACGGCATCACCGGTGCAGACGGGATTGAACGTAGGGGGGCAGTGGCATCGGTGTGTGATGGTGTTGATGACGGTGCCGGACGCGAGGGGGGCATAGCGGTGTTGCTCACCGGCGCGGCATCGTGCCGGGGCAGTATCGCTGCCGCCTGATCCGTGTCCTGGTCTGCATCCAGGTCAGCATCATACGCCGACGCAGTCGGTGTACGGGTAATGCCCGCCATCACTGCGCCTACTTCGGCACCGACCGTCAGGGGCGACAGCCCCAGCCGTTTGCCTATCTCTCGATCCAGCGCTCGGGTAAATCCATCGATGTCGACACGGTCATCGTTGTGTTCGGCCAGTACCTCAAAAAACAGATCGGTCATGGCCTCGGGGGCGTCGCGACCCATGTCCGTTGTGGTCCAGAAGTCGCAATACCCCCTCTCCAGTCGGCGAAGATTAATCACCAATGACACTCCTGATCCTGCCCAGAGAGCATTGGGCACCACCGGCAGCAGCTGGTTAGCGGCATACTCCAAGCGTGAGAGGTGGCTTGGACTGATGGTCCAGCCCTGGGCAGTGATACGTTCGGCCAGGGCGCGGATAGTCAGCGGCTGATCATCAAACGTCTCGCCGCATGCCTCGGCCCGCGTACGATCCTCCTCCTGATAGACCTCGCGAAACTGCTGAACGGCAAGGGCCTTTTCGATGAAGAGGGTGTCGCCGCGCGCCTCGTTTTCACACATATGACCGGCCAGTGCATGGGATTCGCCCTTCCAAGGCTTAAAGATACAGTCGATGACCTGAAAGGAGCGAGCCCGCTCCTGATGGACTTGACGTGCTTCCTCTGTTGTCGCCTGTTCGGCTAGGCGGCAATACTTCTCAAACAGGATATTGAGGATCTCAAGTCGGGTATTACCGCCATCGATGATGAGGTAATGCTCATCACTAGGATGGCGACGGGAGATGTTGGGGGGATTATCCAGACCACGGGCCTCGATGGAGGCGAGGATCGAGTCGAACTTGGGGTTGCGCGACTGGCGCGGATTACGGTCATAGGGACGCAACTGCTCCAGAGTGACACGCTTGCGTGCCTTGGTGAGGGGGTCGCTGGGGTGGAGATCGCGGGCATCGTGATTGCCTGCTTCCAGAAAAGCCAGCACATTCGCTTCGTTTAAGGGCTGTATCTTAGCCATAGATTAGCGCTCCATTTCGATGGCGACGGCCGCATCACTGGCGTCGGTCTGCCAGACGGGGAGCACGTCAGAGAGATGCGGCAGTAGCTCATGTACCACCGCCAGGTAAGCATCATAGGCGGACGGGGTCGGGCTATCGGCCCGGCGGCGCACCTCGATCCGGTGGACCGGCAGGTGGCGGGCTGCCGCCTTCTTGTAGCTGGCCATGGTGGGGACGTAGGCATTGAGGATGCGGATCTTGCCGTCCGAGGCGTTATGAAAACGTTTACGCAGGATGTTGGCAATCGCCACCGAGTCATTGGTGCGATCTTGGCGGTAGATCAGCCCCGTCAGATTGGGGATGTTGGGCATCGGGATGCCGATCCCGTCGGCCGGTTCCAGGCTTTTGAGCATGGCGACCGTGCCGCGCATGAACTCTTGTGAGTCCAGATACTCCGGCACGATGGGCGAGATCAGCTCATTGCAGGCCATGATGATCGACTCCTGCAGGATGCCACGGGCGCCCTGGGAATCAATGATGATGTAGTCATACTCATCCTTGAGCTTTTTAAGTGCCGCCGTCAGATAGAAAGAGTGGTTGATCGACTCACGCAGCCAGTCGAGCAACTTCTGGCCGACATCGTCAGAGATGACGATATCCAGGTTGTCGATGCTGGTCTGGGAGATACAGCCCTCAGGATTGGCCGTGGTGATCAGCTTACGCAGGCCGTGGGGGGCCTGATGTCGGAGCGTGTAATAAGAGGAGAGTGATTGCTGAAAATCGGCATCGATCAGCAGTACCCGTTGCCCCATATCGGCGAGAATCCCGCCAAACTGGGCTGAAAAAGAGGTTTTTCCTACGCCACCTTTCGTGGAAACGACGCCATAAGCCTTGGCCATTATTGGTCACCTGCAGAGTTAATCCGTATCCCTTGCAGGGTGGAGTGTCACTGAACACTGATACAACCGCACTGGTTTGACCCGTTTCCAACCATCCTAAAATTTAATAATTTCAAACAGTTACCAACCTGCTAAAATTATCAAACTTCGCATAATGTATATTATGTTAAATAGGCGGTAGATGAGTAAGGGGGGCGATAAACGGCAGACCAATCGACAGTAACGCACACCCTGCATGGGCTTTGGGTCAACTCTGCAGGTGATTAAACATGGCAAAAATATACGGTGTGGTATCCACGAAAGGTGGCGTCGGAAAAACCTCTTTCTCTGCGCAGTTTGGCGGCATTCTTGCCGACATGCAGCAACGGGTGTTGCTGGTGGATGCGGATTTTCAGCAATCACTCTCTTCTTATTACACGCTCCGACGTCAGGCACCCCACGGCCTGCGTAAGCTGATCACCACGGCCAATCCTGACGGCTGTATCTCACAGACCAGCATCGACAACCTGGATATCGTCATCTCTGACGATATCGGTCAGAAGCTACTCGACTGGCTACGTGAATCGATTAACCACTCTTTTTATCTGACGGCGGCACTTAAAAAGCTCAAGGATGAATACGACTACATCATCATTGATTCCCAGGGCGCTCGCGGCATCCTGCAAGAGTCGATCATCATGGCCTGCAATGAGCTGATCTCGCCCATCGTGCCGGAGTATCTGGACTCACAGGAGTTCATGCGCGGCACGGTCGCCATGCTCAAAAGCCTGGAACCGGCCGACGGTATCGGCATCCCGATGCCCAACATCCCCAATCTGACGGGACTGATTTACCGTCAGGATCGCACCAATGACTCGGTGGCGATTGCCAACATCCTGCGTAAACGTTTTCACAACGCCTCAGACGGCAAGATCCGCATCCTCAAAGCCTACGTCCCCACCATGGCCAGCTACAAGAAGGCGGCAGCCCGCCACCTGCCGGTCCACCGGATCGAGGTGCGCCGCCGGGCCGATAGCCCGACCCCGTCCGCCTATGATGCCTATCTGGCGGTAGTACATGAGCTGCTGCCTCACCTCTCCGACGTGCTCCCCGTCTGGCAGACCGACGCCTGTGATACGGCCGTCGCCGGTGACGTTGTCAGTGAAACGGAGAATTAGACCATGTCCAAAACACACGCCCTGACCGACAAGGATATTATTACTTTTCTGGACGTGGGCAACCACGAGTCCCAGGACGTGCACCCCAGCGACCCGCTCACCAAGGCCCGCAAGCGCGTCACCCTGGAGCAGTTGCGCCCCTATGACCGCAACCCGCGCCAGTCGCGCAACCCTAAGTTTGACTCGATCCTCGCCTCCATTGAGGCCCGTGGCCTGGATAACCCCCCCAACATCTCCCGGCGTCATGCCACCGATGAGCACTACCTCATCATCGACGGTGGCAACACTAGGCTCGAGATCCTCAATATTCTGTTCGAGAAATATTGCCGCCTGGCCGAGCAGGCGACCACCGAGGCGGCCCGTCAGGCCCATCAAGAGAAGGCCCGCGCCTTTCAGGTCATCGACTGCATATTCAAACCTTGGCAAGGTGAATCCCATGCGCTGGCGGGCCATATGTCGGAAAACGAGGAGCGTGGTGACACCCTCTTCATTGAAAAGGCCCTCGCCGTGCAGCAGTTCCGTGAGGTCTATCAGGCGGAGGATCGCGCCCGCGCCGAGGCGGCCGGTGAACCCTTTGATGATCAGGCGTTGACCATCCGCGCCCTGGCCGAGCGCATCACCGCGCAGGGCTGGACTGTTAGCCATAGCCATATTTCACGCCTCGACTACGCCGCCTACCAACTGTTACCGGTAATCCCCAACGCCCTCTGGGCCGGGGCGGGAGAGCCACTAGCCAGAAATATACGTCGCCTAGAAAAGGGGTACGACGACTTCTGGGCCACCACGGCGGTGGGCTGCCACGCCCCTGAGGCCATGACCGAGCTGTTCTTTGAGGTGCTGGCGGAACACAACGATGACCGTATCGACCTCGGTGGATTTACCCGGGCGCTGGATCGGGCGATTGGTCAACGGCTGGGGTTGTCGCCCCTGACGGTGGGGGCCGAGGTGGGCGCGGTGATGGCGGGCATTCCCCGCGCACCGGCGCCGTCGACCGATGGCGTTGATCTGGATCCTGATCTGGATCCTGATCTGGAGAGTGATCAGGAGGCTGGTCAAGCGACTGAACGCGGGGCGGCAATGCCGCCACGACGTGACCCCGCCCCGTCGCCCCGTCCCACCATCGCGACCACGGCCACCTCCCCCGCCGGCACCACCCCGCCGGCCCCCGTGACCCCGATCACGCCGGCGGCCAGCACGAGCGTGACCGCGCCGCCATTGCCCACCACCCTTGACGAGGCGCACAGCGCCATTATCAACGCGGTGGCCAAGGTGGCACAGCCGTATGACCTGATGGTGGGGCCGGTCAAGGTCGGCGACTATCCGGACGGGTGTGACTGGTTTGTCGTGCACCCCGTCAACGCCCGCGCGGACTACCCGGTCCCCGGCCAGGATGATGCCCGCGCCGCCGTCTGGTGGATCCTGTTCCGGGTCTCGTGCACCCATCGTCAACTGGACGATGCCACCCTGGACAAGACCTTTGCCGACAGTTTCAGACACTATTTTAAGCGCGGTCGTTCCGCGCTCAACATCGCGCTGCTCCTGCGTGAGTACGAGGCGCTGTTACCCGAGGAGACACAGCAACATCTGGCGCAATTGCAACAACTGATCCGGCATGGCACCGGGCTTATCGATCAACACAATGGCAGGGGGAAATGACCAATGAGAATGATAAACGATGAACGACTAACGACAGAAGGGCAACTGAACAGTGAATTGAATGCGTGTCTGCTGCGCTCCGTGATCAGCGCCTATCAACAGCATGATCACCGTATGTTTACCGAGATGGGACTCACGCCGGCTCTGATGGCGCGCGCCCGGCGCATGAGTGCCGACAGCTTCACCCGCGTCTGCAACAAATTTCCCATCGCCACCATCACGTTCGATGCGCGACGCTTTGAGCTGATGCTCAATTATGCCGAACGGGAACAGGAGATGGACGACCTCGCCAATGCGCTGATTACCCTGGGGGCGTCCCAATCCATGATGGATGATCTCACCGGTATCGATCCCCGCGACTACCGCGAGCGACGCAAGGCACTGGGGATCGCCCCGGCCCCCCTGGGGCGCCCGCCCGCCCTGACCGAAGCGCAGGCCGAACATCTGTATGCCGTCCTTCAGCAGTGTCCGGAGACGGACGACGAGCGACAACGCTATCTGTTTTTAGGGCAACAGACCCAGCTGCCCCTCGCCCAGGTCTGGTCGCACATGAAGCTCAACGGCGGATAACCATCATGATCAACGCCGCACTGCACATCCCCACAGAACAGAAATCGACGCGCTATGGTTTCCGTGACCGCAGGGGAAACTCCCGCGCACTGGCCAAGCTGGTAAAGGTAGTTGAAACCTTTGATCAGTTCGAGCCATGGAGCGACCATATGGCGCTGACAATCGAATTGCCGTCGGCGTTCTTTCGTTATGCCATTACAGAGTGCATGCCGCACCGCGACTGGGGTCAATTTCAAGCCACACTCGATTACGGATACCAATGTATCGAGATCAGCATAGGTGTGACTGATACGTCCCATATTACCCGTGATATAAAAATCGTCCGTTACCGCGTCGATGAAAATGAGGGGTATGCCTGGTACCGATTGCAACAGCCATCATCTCCCCTGCGGTTGTCACTAGCGGATGCGCAACGGTTCGTCATCTTCCTTATGAATCACTTTCGCAGCTTCGATCTGACGATCACGACGAGGTTGTCCCAATGACTGATCTGAGCACTGAATTCCACTATAAAAACTCGTTGATTCCTCTCTTTGAGGTTGGGCCTGCCGGTCACGTGCAGTTGAATCCAAGCATGATTGGAACAGTGTCTGATTTCTGTGAAGCAGTGAAGATGGAAGTTGGCGCAAACCCGACGGTTCGATGCTGGCCCTACCGGGCCGGTTGTACGACCTGCATTGCTTTTGATGTAACGGGTGACGAGGGGGATCTCAGTTTGACGATAATTGAAGGCGACGTCACTGAGATCACGGTTCGAGAGTGTTCGGTGATCGACGCGGTCGATGCGTTCTATCTGATTTCAGCGCTACTGGATGCGCTCGGATTGCCTGCTGCGTCCGGTGGCGTCGCTCTCTTTGGCGGAAGGATGATTGCTAAATGACGCAGATCCATTATCGTCAAATCAACCGATTTTTTGCTTGGTCCTTGATGCAATTTGCCAATCGCGAACACTCTGAAGTAGTTGACCGCGTCCGCGTGACTGAGAATATGATTGAGGTACTGCTTGTAGCGGTAACCCACCAACGTCTTCGAAGATACATAGAGAAATGCGGGCAATCCTTCGACATTATCAAAAAATTTCAGTTTGAAGCCTGCGCCATACCGTTTAACCAACATTGCGCCCCCATACAGTACCCGATCACAGGTGGCAAAAGACGCCCCCTTTATCTGACAGAAATAGTCTCTGAGAGAAATTTCCCCGACATTGATTACGTGAACTCTCAGTGCAACGAACTCTTCATCGGACAATTTGCTTCGGGCTTCAAGAAATGTGTCGACGAGCTTTTCCAGATAGCGGGTTCGTGTGAGACCAACGGTGCCGGATATGTCTCTTTGTTCGAGTCTACCCGATTCGCCGCCATGCGACGAACCGCAAGCTTGGAGCCTGTTAACAGCATGGTCGCCGGTTGGAGAGGCATGACCCGGACGTGGGTCGAAAATATCGACAAAATCCGTGAGTTTTCGCCGTGCCTGTCGCCGCAAACCCTCCTCAACGGATTCATTCGTACCTTCATCGACTTCATCCATATTTTCGGCCCCTTCAGAGCAATCTGCCGTGTGGTCATCCCATCGACGAAAATGGGCAGTACGGTATTTTTCATGCTCTTGGGCTGCAACCCGGTAAGACACACCGCTGACACGAGTGCCCGCCGCTCGACAACGCTCATCAGCACAAAGGAAATTGAACCGACGCGGTGGAGTATTGATCGAGAGAAACTCTCGTCGCGCTGCATCCGCTGTGATGATTTTTTCAAGCTCAACACAGTAGGCCCTCTCTATTCGCATCGTCCTCTCCCTATTACTAATGTTGAATATTGTGGCTACTCAGTAACGGCTTGTCGAGAAAAGCCATGCCTCCGTATCCACCCTACCCCCCTTCAAGGAGAGGTACCTTGAAATGAGCAACGCGGACATTTCACTCCAGATACAGACCCTGCGGCAACATATCCAACTGACGGCCGAGCAGCTGGCACAACCCACCGACCCCGCCGACAGCGCGGCCGGTGACACCGGGCTGGGTGCCCTGATCTACCTGGGGAACCATCATGATGCGGTGCCCCGTGATCTGATCATCGATCCCATCATGCAGGGCGACGAGATCCGCACCTGGATGCTGATGAAGATCCATGTCGCCAACCCCATGTTGGCGACCCGTATCCCCTCGCAAGAGTGGCTGATGGAGAAGTTGCAATGTTCCCGCCCCATCGTCAGTCGCCATATTCAGGTGCTGCGTGCCTTGCGTTGGATCACACTCTGTGCCGAGGTCAGAGGCGACGATGGCCGTTACCGGGGCGTCGTCTACGCCCAACATGACCAGCCGCTAGGACTGGCAGAGACCCTCTATTTAGATGAAGGCTATATCGACTTTCTGGAACAACCCACCAGTGGCGATGTATTGAAACGACTGCAATCCATTAAGCGGAGCGTCCTGGCCCATACTGACCATCTAGTCATGACACAGGGAGAGAGTCTTACTCAAGCGACCACGCGCCTGGAACAGATCGATGCCCGCCTGAAAAGTCATGTGAGCAACGATCCACTGGACACCCATTTAAGCTGTATCGCTGCCAGCGTTCCCCCTGGCTCTATCCTCAACATCTATCCCGGCGACGCTAACGATAAGGACGATCACCACCATGTAAAAAATATTGACATGGACGAGGATGGCGAAGGTGACCATGTAAAGAATATTGACATGGATGAATCCGAGGAAAATCACCGTGTAAAAGGTTTTTACATGGATAAAACGGCCCAAATCAACCATGTAAAGAATATTGACATGGTGAAAACAGGGGAAAAAGAGGCAAATCACCATGTAAAAGGTTTTTACATGGATGAACGTAGTAGTAGTAGTAGTAGTAGTATTAATAAAAAAACTACTACTACTACCCCCCTTACCCCCCAACTCAATCCAAACCTGCAATACCCCAAGGTCTTCAACACCAACCCACGAGTTCGCGCCTATGCCGGCAAAAAAGTGGCCATCCTCCCCCTGGATCAGCAGCAATTCATCCTGGACTGGATGGAAGATCGCATCAATGCCGGCAAAAAAGGCACTGACAAATCTGTAGGCAATCCCCTGCAGTACCTCGAATGGGTGGCAAACAAACACTTGAAGGGTCAACTCCCAGAAGGCTCCTACGGCATCCGTGAGGCCATCGGGGATGAATCCATGAAAAATACGACTGTTCAACCAAACCCTGACCAGGTGAAGGAAAAAAACATCAGAGACTGGCAAGAGAATATGCGGCGATTAGGGTTTGAAGTGGACCCCAATACGGGACAGTTGGTTAAGGCAGGGTGAGGTTGGTGTAAGTCGCAGCAAGATTTGAGACGGTGAGGTTGGTGGGACTCCCACCAAGATTTTAGGGCTGATGGTTTGCTGTGAGTCACAGCAAGATTTTAGGGCTGATGCAAATAACGCAGAGATGAGGATTCGATAATGAATGATGCAGTTATCAAACAAACTGATGTGGGTGGGGTGGCCGTTAAGGTGAAGGGTAAGGGCAAGGAGAAGGCGGTCTCCAAAACGGAGATGAAGCCATCACCTAAGTCTCCCTTGTCGGGGTACGTTAATTATCTGGCGCCTGAATTTGATGAGGCGTTTGAGGAGGATGTCCCGGCTGTGCGACATCCTACCCATGAAGATAATGCAGATCCGATCGTTCAGCCTCGACTGGTGGCTAATCGTCCGGGACCGATGCGCACTCAAGGGGAGATTATCCTGCATACACGGGCGGCGCATCGTTTGTTTTATGGGCGACGTCAGGATGAGAAGCAGGGCATTAAAGCGATCATCGGACTGGTTCGCTTCTCGACCAACGTCAACGCAATTGTCGGGTGTGCGGCCAATAATGATCCCTGGGCAGATGCGGTGTTGTTGAAGATTGAGGAGCGGTTTTCTACAGTGAATGCGTTGGTGAAGGGCAATATCGAGGCGCTGGACCAGTTGCTGGATGGAATGGAGGGATTGAGTATCTGTTTCAATGAGTCGGTGAAGCCGGTGACAATGCCGGTGGAGTTTAAGTCGGTCTACGGTTTTATGGGCGCTCGATTGCTGGGGCAGTATGACAAGCTGGTGCGGTTGGGGTTGGTGGCCCGCCACGTCGGGCTGCTGTTTGAGGATGACTGGGGCAGATTGATTGGTAAGCCGGGCAGCAGTGTGCGGGAGGTGTTCTGGTTGTCGGCGACGTATCGTTTCACGGGTGCGACGCGGGATGATGTAGCGGCCAATAACGAGGCGGCCAGGCGCGCCGTCGCAAAATACGGAACACTGCCGCAGGATGTACTTGAGGGCACACGACGTGCCCGCCATGCGCCGGTGATTCGGGTATCGAGTGCGTTATCGGGTTCGTCAACTCTGGCGGATGAGTAGCCGGGTGAGGGTGTTGTCAGTGACAACACACGGTGGGACGGTGCAGTTGTTGCGACTCGCAACAAGACTTTAGAGCAGATGAATTTGTTGTGGGGCACAACAAGATTTGGGTTAGTCAAGTTGCTGGGAGTCCCAGCAAGATTTTGAGCGATGGATGTTCTTTTTCCCATGGCTTCGATTGCAAAGAATGGTTATAACGAATTGGGAGGGATGATGCGAATTGTCACCCATGCGATTACGGATCACTGGGCGCAGTGACCACGGCAGTGGGTACCCACTGCGGGGTTCTCCGGAGCCACTCCAGAGACTGTGGCCGACCTGATGCATCAGGTCAAAGGGCACTTATTTTCCGTAACTGAACGAAGGTTGTCGATAAGCAAACGCTAACCTTCTCATGGGCAACATGGGACACGCATCATCCCACCCACCTAATTTAACGGATGTACACAATGAAGACAAGCGACCTTGAAGCTGTATTGGCGTGCCATCAGGCGCTTGATATTCCCCTGCAACATAGTGTGGCCTTTTTCTACCGGGTGATGGGGTTGAATCTGACCGAGACGGCCGAACGGGCGGGCTATTCGCGCACTATGTTTTATAAGGCACTGGCCGGGGATCGGACGCCGTCTGCACGGTTACGTGAGGCGGTGCGTGAGGATCTGGGGATTGATGTCTGGGCGGAGCGGTAATATGAAGGGGCTGAGGGTTTGTTGCGACTCGCAGCAAGAGCAGCAAACGTTGAGTGATGGGATTGCTGTCACTGACAGCAGTCGAGTGTGATGCAGATTGATTACAGGGATGATTAGGATGACTTTGAAACAGACGATGGAGCGCTGCCGCAACATTATTCAGGGTGGTGTGTTTTTGGTGAATGATGATAATCAAGGGGGTATTGATGGATGATAATCATAACCCTTTAAAAGGGCCCTTTAAGGGTAAGGGGATCAACCGTCAGATACTGCGTGAGCTGGAGATTGAACTGGAGTCAATCAAGGCGGAAATGAAAGAGGTGATGGCGCGATTTGATAAGACCCTTCGTTTGCCCCGTCCCGTGAATCTGCGTTTATCGAGGACACGAACCTATCCAATATTGTGGTGGCGGATGACGGGGCGCAACGGTACCTATATTCGTCTATTCGATAGTGAAGCCGGCACGGAGATATTGGCGCGTCTGTTGCCACGCACTATTAAGTTGTTGATGGATTTCGACGAGGATCGTATTCGGTTGAATTGCCGGGCGGGCATGTTTGGGAATGCTGTCGAAGGGTATTTTCGTCGTGAACGAGATTTGGCTATTTTGGAGCAGCATAAGCAACGCATGGCGCTCGAGCGTGATAGCTCAGATGACGCTAAATCAAGCTCCTCGAGTCGTGTGCCAAGGGGAACATAGGTGTGGGTACCCGCAGCCCTAAAACCGTGTTGCGAGTCACAGCAAAGCGTCACCGCAAAATAGTCCCGTTGGATTTCTTATTTCTTACAGATTTTTCGATAACCCCGTGCCAGTCTGTTGTTCACTGAATATCTGACAACAGGAGATAGACGATGACGGCGATTAAAGGACTGGTTCGATTGGGGGCTAACCCGGAGCTGCGGTTTGTGGGCAGTGGTGATGATAAAAAGGCCGTGTGTGAAATCCGGGGGCGTTTCATCAACAATAAGCTGGACAAGGCAACCGGTGAATGGAAGGACTTGGGCTTTTGGGCCACAGTGAATGTCTGGGGCTGGTGTGCCGAGCCTGCGGCAAAGATGTTCTCAAAAGGCGATAAGATTTATATCGACGGCACGATGGTGATGAACACCTGGCCTGACAAGGAGAATGAGGGTGAGGAGATCAGTGGTTTTAAGGTAGACACTAATTTTGCTGCGCCCTACTTGCCCGATCTGGAATCGCTGAGATACAAGCCACGCACGTCTCAACATGCCGCAGAACAGACAGAACAGTTTGATCAGGATGAGGGTACCGAGGGGGCAGGTGTCTAGGCGTTGTCACTATCAGCGGGTGTGTGAGAACACGGGGTGCTGAAATGAGTATTCAAAAAGATGAACCGCCACCTGAATATTTACAAGCGTATTACAGCCCTTACAGCGGAGCATTAGGTCCAGGGGTGATGGCAGCACTGTATCTGGATGCGCGATGGAATTTGTTTTCTGCGTGGCTCGAAAATTGCGACATCGATTCTGGTTGTTGTCGGACATGGGTTGAAGACAGGTTGATTTTATTAAAGATGATGAAATCAATAAAGCAACTCAACACGGGTGTCGCTAATTTTACTGAATATTATTCAAAGCAGCTTGATGTGTTAACGGTAACGTCCGAGGAATCCATGGGTACATCCATAATATTCACACCGAAAACAAAGTGCTTGGAGATGGAGAAGATCAAACATATTCGGTATGGCACAGAAACCAGCATATTGTTAGCAGGGCTGTTTTTGAAGGATAACGAATCTGACTTCAAGGCTTGGATCCAGAAAATGGATATTAGCCCACACCCGTTTATCGCCTGGTCTGAAAGACAGGTTTTTAATTTTCAAGCATTGATTGGAAGACATATCACCGAGACCAATACACCTCATGTGACAGATGAGTGAGGTGATTCAGTTGACCCCTCTCTTTGAGGTTGGACTTGCTGGTCACGTGCTTAGGAGATTTGAAATGAACACCCAAAAGGAAGAGTTAAAACCTGAATATCATCAGTATTATTATGGTCCTTTTAGTGGGGTGCTAGGTCAGACAGTTGTCGCTGCATTGTATCTGGATGCTAGATGGGATCATTTTATTGGCTGGCTTGAGAGTTGTGGTATCGATCCTGCGTGTTGTCAGGTCTGGGTTGAAGAAAAATTGACCTTATTGAAGATGATGCAGTCAGTAAAACGCCTCAATACAGGGGTCTCTGATTTCAGTGACTATGGCTCAAAAGACAGGGATTGGGTCTGGGTTAATGAACATATGGACTCATTAATAGAAAGTGACCAAACATTATTGGCAAAAGTAAGTGTTCGCGCTCAGAACGTCAGCTGTTTGGACCCGGAAATAATAAAGCATAGTCAATATAGTTCGGAAGCCAGTGAGCTATTGGCAGGTCTGTTTTTAAAGAATAACGAACTTGACTTCAGGTCATGGCTGACAGCGAATGATATGACAGAGGCCAATGCACACGTCTATATGAAGTGGTACGAAAAAAAAGTGAGTATTTTTCGACAGTTTATTGGGCCAGATATAAAAAATATCAAAAAATCTTTGGATATTGCCCCGGCCAAGGAGGGTGATCGATGAGCAATCTGGTCATTGTTGAGTCCCCCAATAAGTGCAAGAAGATCCAAGGGTATCTGGGTCAGGGTTGGGTGGTGAAGGCGTCTTTGGGTCACGTCAGGGATCTGCCGGAAAAAGAGATGGGCGTTGATCTGGAGACATTTCGCCCAACCTATGTGGCAACCGAGAAAGGTAAAAAAGTGCTGGCCGGACTTCGGGCCAGTGTCAAGGCCGCTGATGTTGTCTATCTGGCCATGGACCCGGATCGTGAAGGTGAGGCGATTGCCTGGCATCTGGCCGAGGCGCTGAGCCTGAAAGGGGCTAAACGCATCACCTTCAATGAGATCACTCAGTCGGCGGTGCAGAAGGCGATTGCACAGGCAGGTGAAATAGACCGGCATCGTGTGGCAGCACAGGAGTGCCGACGCATCCTGGATCGTCTGGTGGGGTATAGCGTCTCTCCTGCTCTCTCCAATGCCCATGGCAGTTGGTTAACCGCTGGGCGTGTGCAGTCGGTCGCCGTGCGCATTGTCGTTGAACGCGAACTGGCCATCCAAAATTTTAAACCAGAATCTTATGTCGAGGTGTTTCTGAATTTTTGC
>CAMTXZ010000234.1:0-25567 GCA_947085765.1 uncultured Chromatiaceae bacterium
AAACAACCCTTCACCGATGCCGAAGGCAACATCATGGTGGTGGGTGGCAAGACCGGCACAGGCGATCACCGTTATGAAGTGTACGGCAGCGGTGGCCAGCTCATAAAATCAACAGTGATGAACCGTTCCGCCACGTTTGTCTTTTATATCGGTGACCGCTACTACGGCACACTGATCGCTTTTGTGCCCGGCCTTGAGGCAGAAAAATACCACTTCACCAGTGGCCTGCCAGTACAGATATTAAAAACATTGGCGCCAGATCTCGCGCCCTATCTGCGTCAGCCACCAGCCACCCCTAGCAGTGCGGAAAAGCAAACAGAACCACAAGCAGAACCACAGACAGAACCACAAGCGGAACACTAAAAACAGAGTGCGCATCTACAAATGGCGTTGGTGCGCATCAACTCCGTTTATGGTGAGTCTGTCGAGTCGTGAACGGAGGGGAAGCACTACACCTAGAGTAGGGATGAACTGAATTAACCAGAACACCCTGACACAACTAAATTTTTGTTGTATTCACATCGCTATGCCCCAACTGCACCTGAACTGTGCAGATATCGGCACCACGCTGTAACAAGTGGGTTGCAAACGAATGACGCAATGTATAACAAGTGGCAGGTTTCTCCATTCCCATTTTTTTTCATCGCTAACGTAATCGCCCGTTGTAGATTGTTTTCATGCAGATGGTGACGTTGAATCACATCAGCCTTTGGGTCTTGAGCGCGCTCCCGAGCGGGAAAAATATACTGCCAGTGCCATTCATGCGGTGTGTTCCGATACTTGCGCGCTAAAGAACAGGGGGGATCTCACCATAACCATCTGCCAAATCTTATTCATGTAAGTTCTTAACGTGTTGGAGATGCAGTTTTAGCTGAACAGTCAACTCATTCGCCTGCGTCACAATGCGATCCTTACCGCCTTCGCCTAGAGGTGTCTACTTTTGGTACCATCGATCACGTAGATGGCACGATGACTAAAATTCAGATGCATGACCAGCAGCCATAAATACTCCTTAAGGCGCAGTCCAAATCCATACATCAAACATGCGGCCAGCCAATGCACGCCATAAATGTTTCAACAACGTCTCAGCCTCTTACGTAGCCATCCAATAAAGAATCAAGCCTTGGATTCCAGTCTGCACTTGGCACATTAGCAGGATTACCACCATATTCAGTATTGAGCATCTGATCAGTAAAAGGATAGGGATTTTGCGGGCCATTATTATGTACAGTCAGAAAAAGTTTCTTAAAACCTTCATCATACTGATTCCCATGTTTCTCTCTCTTTTTCAATCGAATAAATACTCTCAAACGATCAATAAATTTAACGGGTTCTGCAGGGATCGCAACAGGAATATCATTCATATGACCGCCACCTAATAAGCTGTATAAAACAACAGTAATTATTCTGGGGGCCTTGTCAATACAGGAAATTGCGGCCGAGTTCAGCAACGTGCGTTGCCTATTTCCTCGGTAGATGGATAAAGAACCTGTAACCACATGATAAATACAGTAATATTCATAAATAAAAAATCATAAAAAAGAAATAGGCCGCCAGAAAATATGCGGCACCCGTTGCCTATATCTTAGAGCGCACAACCATATAAACGTTATCCACTTGTTTTTATTTAACTTTTATGGAATTCTGACGTTCAATTTAATGAAATAGGCTGCGGGGGGATAGTCAGCACCTGCGTTAGAATAAAACTGTTATGTGCCAATGCAACCAGGTAACTATTTTTACTCTAGTGTTCGTGGGGGTTTATATAAAATCCTCTTGACTGAAGCGAGAAATATCTTGAAAGTAGGAAAACTATACTAGAGTCACTTCCAGTGTTAAGGCTAGTTCGCAAGAATAAATGAACCTAAGAATGTTAGAAAACATAAAGAGAATGCTTTGGGTGGTAGTTGTACCTCTTGGCATTTATTTAGTCTATAAGTTATACATCGTGCCAAGTGCTTTTCTTAAAATAGATTTCTGGCTTCTGATAGCTATGTCGTTTCTCATTTTTTGTGAAATAGGAATATCTCGACGTGTAAAAAAGATTCGAGGAAGCCTTTGAGTATGGTGATACCGTTTTACTTTCGAGGGTGTGTCGCACATAACAAGGCAAATAAAGTTTGCTCACTCCCGCTCGCCCGACCCACCTCCGCGGTGCTCCGGTGGCCGGCTTATTTGCGACGTTAGCGAGTCAGTTAATGCCTATCAATCCAGTGCATGTAAACACTTTAGGCCTCGTATTCGACATACTTGGTGCTTGGCTAGTTGCGATTGAAGTTGTAAACCAATTCAGGGGTAAAAAGTACGAGAACGACCCAACGTGGGACGGAATTGGTAAACCGCCGTGGGACACCGACGAATACAAGAAATGGGAGTTGTCAAAATACAAGCTCATGTGGATCGGCCTCATTTGTCTAACCGTTGGCTTCTCATTACAAATTGCATCTAATTACATAAAAACAAACCCAAGTGTCAGCGCAGCTAAACCAACCACCGCGCCACAAGCAGAAATCAAGGCAACACCAAACATGTCGCCAGCAATAAACATGATTGAACCCATAAAGAATAAAACCATCAATGAAAATTGAACCTTGTGTCGCTTATCCATTTGACCCCCTCGCTAACCCGGCGCTCAACGCCGTTCCCTTCGGTCACTGGACGCCGCTGAAGCGGCGCCCGTTAGCTCTACGTTAGGTAAAAATTAGATGAGATTTCGAAGTTTAGAGAAGTGGGAAATATCTCCAGAAATTGAAGGCTTGATATTTTTTGCACAAAGGGCAGAAGAGTTGCTTTTTGACTATACGGTAGATAGCTATAAGCCCATGTCGCTTAACGCACCATTCTTGTGTGAAGAAGCTCTTAGCGTCATTAGTGATGTTAAAAAAGGCCTTTTGGATAAAGCAAATTTACGTCCCATATTGGAAGAACTTTCTTGGAGTCTTAAGCATGATCTGGTCGCGAAGTCTCTTGTTGATCTGCCTTACGAAAGCTATATTCTAAGCGAGGAAAATTCATCAATAGAAGAGATTGAAATAAAGCTATCGGTTCTGCGTCGAACATTGGATTCTTATCGTTATCTCGATGAGTGCTTAGATCTTTTATACATTGCAATAGAAAATAAAAGGAAGAAGGATATTGATTCTATAGCAAGACTGCTTTTTACAAATCTGATTAATCAGGGTATGAGTAAATCATACCTATCTAAAAAAACCTTAGATTTTTTCTTCGTCGGTAACGACCCCGAAAAAATTACCAATTGTGAAGCTTTCAGAGATTATGTAGATGCGATCTATCCTAAAAGTCATAACTTTGAGATGTATTTTTGGGTTTCTGGTCTTATTGACGTCGTTTCAGAGTCAACTGAAGCATTTCGTATCGAGGTACTTGATGAATTGCCCGCGGAGGTAGCAGATAAACTTCCTAAGAGTAAAACGGATATTCCCTCTATAACATATAAAAAAATTGCAAAGGTATCAGGCTTTCGAGCGCTTGACTGGTATTCAGCTAAAGAGATCGCGGAGAAAAAGCTTTCTCGATTAAGGGATCTTTATAATTTATATCATCATAAATCCAAAATAGAATGGGATGATAAAGTCGTAGTAGTTCAATGTTGCGAGGATGAACCAAGAACATTAGGGGTATTGAATAGTCCAATTGAAAAAATTGAAGACGAGCGGCCCGAGCAAGCTTCACGGAAGCTAAACAGACTATTAAAGAATCTAAACTTGTCTCGAGAGAGTTTTGAAAAGTTCAACAGGGCTGTGGATTTTCATAGTTTGAGTGCAAATACACGGGATGTTGAAAATCAGCTTCTTAATCTTTGGATTGGGCTTGAGACCATAACACCCACTCACTCCGGGCACGCAAAAATCACACAAATATGTAATGGCATTATGCCCTTCCTGTCTATTATGTATACGAAAAGGCTAATAGGCGTATTTACTAAAGATTTACTTCGTTGGGATCGGCGGACGGTTAACCGAATTTTAAAAAAAGTCCCTGTCCCAAAAGGCGCAAAAACGATAGATAAAGTTGCCGTGTTGTTGTGTTGCCCTAAGTGTGATGACATTAGATCTGAGTTGTACTCAGATCTAAAAGACTTTCATTTGTTAAGATTTAGAGCTTTTACTTTACATGAGAAACTTAATAGCCCAGAAAAGGTAGTTGCATTGCTGGCTGAGCACGAAAAGAAAGTCTTATGGCAGATAAGACGTATTTATCGAAGTAGAAATTTACTTGTCCATTCAGGAAGAACTTTACAGTATCTTCCGAGTTTGGTTGAAAACGCACATGATTATTTTGATCAAGTGATATTCATCTTTATACGTATGTGCATCGGAACGTATAGCGTAAAAACTATTGATCAGTCTTTTGAACTTGCAAAGTTAACTCGTACTGGGCTAAATAATAAATTGAAGGATATAGATGTATTTGATTCGAATTCTGCTTTAATCCTAGTAAATGATTATAGTTTCATGCAGCTTTGACCTAACAAAGCTATGCACCGGAAAACAAAAGCTACGCGATTTTTTGTGCTACTCGCTGCCGCTCAAACAATAGCACAAAAAACACTCCGCTTTCGTTTCCGGTGATAGCGACGTTAGGCATTTGAAGGGCGTATGGACTTTTCGGGAATTGAAAAATTGATTTCACTACTTGGTAGTTTGGGGCTAGGGGCGCTTATTGGTGGCGGGGTAGTCTACTTTTTTATCAAAAGCTACATCCCCTCATATTTATCGTCAAAAGCCAAGAATCTTGCTACTAAGGAAGATATTGAAGGAATAACAGACAAAGTAGAATCTGTTAGATCAGGGTATGCTCATTTACTAGAAGAAGTTAAATCTAATAATCAGTTGAAAATTGCTGCAGTAGAACGAGAGAAAAATACGAAGAAAGAAGTATATATGGAAGCTGTTGAGGCAATTACTCTCAGTCAAAACATGATACCAAGTTTTTCAAACTTAAATCTAAGTGAAGAGAAAATCACTTCAAGCATGGCTAGTAATGCCGGAAAAATCGCAAAAGTTCAGATCGTAGGATCAAAAGAAACTGTCAAGGCCGTAACTAAGTACATGTCAGCTGTGGGAAAGACCCTGCTTGAACTTATGCTTGATCGTATTCAGCTTGTATCGAGAAAGAATGATATTCAGACATTAGCGGGGTTAAGAGATAAATCTCAACAGGAGATAGATCGATATATCGCGATTATGAAAAATCTTAATCTCGAAGGTAATTCCGATCCTGCATTATGGGGGGTAATAAACTCAAGTGTGGATTACGAACAAAAGCAATATGATAAATATCAGGAAGAAATAGATGAGCTATGGAAAGACCAAAATAGAGAGCATCTTGAATATAGTCGGAAGTGCATGGGAAGATTCTATGAAATTACTTCGCTGCTTCCTGACGCAGTTCTTTCGGTAAGAAACGAGTTAGATATGGAAATCTCACCTGACGATTATCTAAACATATTTAACCAGAGCATTGAAGATGGGAAGGATATTTTCAATGAGTTTTTAGAGAGAATAGAAAAAGAACATGCCTAACAATGGCATCGTGTGGGACTGTCAACCGCGCCGCTTCGCTATGCGCTTGCCAGCCCCACATGCAAGGCGTTAGCCACATAATCAGAAAGAGTGGATAGGAGAAAATATGTCTAATTCAAACATCAATAGCGTGATTGCAGTCTTGCCAGTGAAGGACCAAGATGCGGCTGTCTTGTGGTACAAAAAGCTACTTGGGCGGGATGCGGATATCGTACCTGTAGACGGTGTGGCTGAGTGGCAGCTTGCCGAAAATGCATGGATTCAAGTGACTACTGATCCGGAGCGAGCAGGTAGCGCAACGGTCATTATTGGCGTGAATGACATCGAGTCTCAGTGTAAATTTTGCGCGGCAGCGAATGTGCCACATGGCGAAATTATAGAGTACCCGGAGATTATCAAGATGATTGAAGTGATCGATCCAGAAGGAAACAAGATTGCATTTGTACAAGATATTTCTAATGCGGCCTAATCAATAAATATGCCGTTTGATGGCCGATAGTATTAATGCGGAAAAGATGTGGCTAACAAGGCCGCTCAACTCGGACACACCTCCGCGGCCATATTCCCGGCAATATGGGTTGGGCTACCCATTTATGAGCTTGTTGTGGATGGTAAAACTCCAAGCATAGAATTCCAATTAATAATGGCCGTTGTGTTTACTCCCTAGTTTTTATGCTCATGAAACCAGCTAAGATAGAGAGCCGCTATTGGCAAGATTATGGAAACCGGATATCTGTTGAGTTATTGAATGATGAAATGCTATTCGTTGATCCGGACGGAGTAACGAAATTACCCTATACAGCCATTAGTGATATAAAGTTGGATATAAAGTGGAGGCACTTGAAAGCCATTCATCTTCAAACAAAAAGCGGCAATTGTCAGTTAATTGAAGGGTATGAAAAATTAGATGAAATGGTTCATTTATTTAGAGAGAAGTTTCCGGAGCTTGCGAAAAACAAGTAGCGTTAACAAAGCCGTTCAATTCGGACATACCTCCTCTCTGCTTTTTGCCGCTGGTGATTTTCGTTGTTAGAATTTTGGGATTATTGCAGCGTTTTTTATTGTTGCCAGATTTAAAGTCACTGGCGCGGTTGTTCTTCAGTTTCCAGGCCAGTGGCATCGGCCTGAACATATAAATACTCTTTCTCTTACGTCAGGGAAAATTTCTCATACAAATGGGAATTGTTTTTATGGTTCTGGCCAGCCATGCACAGTGGCGTTACCATGATATCTGGCACGAGGTTTTTTGATCTTGCCCCAGAGGTAATCTGATGTGGTTAAAAAATAACTGCACAGACCTATATGGAAATGACAAACTGTTCTTTGAAGAGTTTCTCACCAATTACCATCACTGTAGCCTAAAACAGCTCTGCATGAAGAACTCAGACGCAATGCAGACCCATAGATATCATGGTAGGCAGGTCTCTTTTATCATCAAACAGAAGCTGCTGTATTACGGGAAGTGAGGCCATTAAGATCAACCAAATGGGGGATATTTACAGAAAACAGTGGTATTTTGATCCGCTGAAGCCGATGGAAATAGTTATCTTTAAGCTCAGGTCGAGTCTGGATAATGATTGAGTCATTAAAATAATGGTGGGGCGGTAAAAAAAATGATGCATCATAAATTAGTTTTTTTATAGCCGCGTTAGACAACCACCTTAAACTGTTATCGAATCAAAAAGGAAACCTTATATGAAAATTCTTATGGTTCTTACATCACATGACCAGCTCGGCAATACTGGGAAAAAAACCGGTTTCTGGCTGGAAGAGTTTGCCGCACCGTATTACGTGCTGGCAGATGCGGGCGTGAAAATTACACTGGCCTCGCCTAAAGGTGGGCAGCCACCTCTGGATCCAAAAAGTGATGAGCCGGACTTCCAAACAGAAGCAACTGAACGTTTTAAAGCAGACAAGGATGCTCAAGCGACTCTAGCAAATACTAAAAAATTGTCAGATATTTCACCTGCTGACTACGATGCTGTTTTTTATCCTGGTGGACATGGGCCAATGTGGGACCTGGCTGAAGATCGTACTTCAATTGCTTTGATTGAAGCTATGTATGCTGCTGGAAAGCCTGTTTCTGCTGTTTGTCACGCACCTGCAGCATTCCGACATGCCAAAGCCCCTGACGGCTCTCCCTTAGTAAAAGGAAAGTCTGTAACCGGTTTTAGCAACACGGAGGAAGATGCCGTTCAACTTTCAGATATTGTCCCTTTTCTGCTTGAAGATGAGTTAAAGCTGAAAGGAGGAAACTATTCAAAAGCCGACGACTGGAACCCCTATGTCCTTATTGATGATAACTTGATAACGGGCCAAAATCCGGCGTCATCAGAGCTGGTAGCGAAGGCTTTACTCGCTAAACTTAAATGATAGATGCCTGCAATGTGTTTGTCCGGACGTAAACTACCCTGTGAAAATCTTGCGCGCCGCTTTGCAATGCAGATTCTTGCGGCTGGTTACGCGAAACATTAGGTATAAATAGGATATTTTCATGGCAACCCATCACGCATCACCTTCTGAAATTGTTGACTTGGAAACCTGGGCGCAAGACTTGCCTAATGAACATTCTAAAACAATTGTGAAAACAGATGAAATGGAGCTTGCCCGTCTTGTATTCCCGGCAGGTGGAGAATTTCCGACTCACAAAGTATCAGGGCCCGTTGTGATTCATTGCGTAAACCGTGAAATAGAGTGTGCAGCAATGGGAGAAACACGAAGTCTAAAGCCTGGCCAGTTACTATATTTGATGCCCGATGAACCACACTCTCTTCGAGCAATAACAAATGCGGTTGTTTTGCTTACTATCATCTTTAAAGTTTGAACAGTTAAATCTATATCTAACAACGCCATCAAGAGCCGGCCGCGCGAAAAGTGCGTGTCGTCTTATGATGGACGTTAGACAGATCAGTTCATTGAGGATAGGTTTATGACGGAAACGAAAAGACCAATTAATTCTCACCAGGCTTATCATGCCCATATTTACTTTGAAGAAAAAACAAAGGTTTTAGCAAAAAAATTACGTGATGCTTCAGCTGAAAAATTTAATCTGAGAGTGGGTCAGTTTGTTGAAAAGCCGGTTGGCCCACATCCATGCTGGAGTTGTCAGATAACTTTTGGCACAAAAGATTTTGAGAGTTATATTTCTTGGCTTGATACAAACAGAGGGGAATTGACTATATTTGTTCATGCTGTCACAGGAGATGATTTAAAGGACCATACAGAGTTTGCTTATTGGTTGGGTCAGGAAGTTGAGCTTAATTTGGAATTTTTCGAAAATATCTAATCAGTTTGCCAAACATTGTTGCAGCCCAAAAACGGCCTTTATTGAATGTGCCAATGGTTGTCGCTTAGTAAAGTGTTGGGCGATACTTAATCTCATTTCACTACGCTGACGGCATTCATCTGAGTGCATGTTCTGCGCTTCATGTATTGAGTCTGTTCTTGGTGGCATATGTCCGAATTGTGGTGGCGAGTTGGTTTGTCGCCATCGCTATCCAGAGAGCAGGCTGAGTAATAATTCTACTGCTACAAAATGGGTCTATACCCCGGTGGGCTGTGGCACGCAGCTTAGTATCAAGTTGCTGCGTGGTTGTATAGTCAATTTTGCAAGGGAAAAAATGGCTCAAACAGTGATGTTTACTGTACGGCGGGGAACGGCGCATTGCCATCCCCGCCTGAGATCAGCTGATTTTTTTACTTGGCCTTCCAGAAGATGTAGTCGGCCTGGTATTTGACTGTTTCACGCTTGCCAGCAGTATCGCTACTACAGTTACTGGTTGGTGCGATACCGCCACGTGTATCAAGACGTTGGATATAAGTGGTGCCTTGCATGTCGCCTTTGCTGCTGTCTGGGTTGGCCTTTACCAATTGCAGTGCAATATTGCCGCTGCCGTTGGGGGCTACGGCCAGTTGTGTGCCGGTGATCTTTGAACCGTCACTGCCTTCCCAGGTAGCAGGAGGACCATAATACTTGCCGACGGTGTTGCCTTTGCGGTCTTTGAGTACGGCATCCGGTCCGGCAAACGTCCACACAAACTCTCCTGCAGCATCCGTCTTTTCGCGGCATTCGTAGGTTATAAGGCCACTGCCGACGCTTTCCAGTGTGATTTTATTGCCAGCCGGTACCTGCATGCTCTCTGGCAGATTGTTTTGCGCATGACTGGGTGAAGATAAGCTAAACATCAGGGCAAAGGCCGCATAAATGGGTGCGGAACGTGAAACACGCATAGGTAGATTCATGGTCATACTCCTGTAAGTGGATTGGGCATCAGCCGCAAAGACTGATACCCGTACTACACGCTAGCGGGGCGTTTGGATGCAGTCTGATAAAAATAAATTTTTTCAGGCGTTTTGCGCTCGGGAGTGGTTGGTTTGTAAAGAGGATATTTAGCATCTCAGGGGAGAGCTGCGGTTACCGCCGACCAGTGGCATCTGTGAGTCACCACAAATGAGGGATTAACGTTGCTTAACAGGTTAAAATGGCCCACTTTCCCACCCAATAGCTGACCACGGACCCCGAGATGTTACGACTGACAGAAATTAGACTCCCCCTTGACCACTCGCCCGATGCGCTGCAGGATGCGATTCTTGGCCGTTTGCAGATTAAGCCCGAAGCGTTGCGTAGCTTTACGGTTGCCCGGCGCGGTTTTGATGCCCGCAAGCGCAGTGCGATTCTGTTTGTCTATTCACTGGATGTGGATGTGGATGTGCTGGATGAAGCGCAGCTGTTGCAGCAATTTAGCGCTGATAGCCACGTCAGGCCGACACCAGACACGGAATACAAGTTTGTTGCCCATGCCCCCGCTGATTTGAAACGTCGTCCGGTGATCATCGGTACCGGCCCGTGTGGTTTTATGGCGGCGCTGATTCTGGCGCAGATGGGGTTCAAACCACTGATTCTGGAGCGTGGCAGAGAGGTGCGGCAACGCACCAAAGATACCTGGGGGCTGTGGCGCAACCACAAGCTTGATCCGGAATCGAATGTGCAGTTTGGCGAGGGTGGGGCCGGGACCTTTTCTGATGGCAAGCTGCATACCCAGATCATAGACCCACGTCACTTAGGTGTGAAGGTGCTGCGTGAGTTTGTGAAGGCGGGTGCGCCGGAGGAGATCCTGCACATCAGCAAACCCCATGTCGGAACCTTCCGTCTGGTGGGCATGTTGGAAAAAATGCGTGAGGAGATTGTCAGCCTCGGTGGTGAGTTCCGCTTTGAGAGCCGTGTGACGGATATCGACATTGATGATGGCCACGGCCAAAAACAGGTGTGCGGCGTGGTGTTGGCCAGTGGTGAACGGATCGAGACCGACCATGTGGTGCTGGCGATTGGCCACAGCGCCCGCGATACCTTTCAGATGCTTTATGAGCGCGGTGTTTATGTCGAGGCCAAACCCTTCTCGATCGGTTTTCGCATCGAACACCCACAAGCACTTATCGACCAGTGCCGTTATGGCAATTTTGCTGGTCATCCAGATCTAGGTGCGGCGGATTACAAACTGGTGCACCACTGCAAGAACGGCCGTAGTGTTTACAGTTTTTGTATGTGTCCTGGCGGCACGGTAGTCGCTGCCACCTCGGAGGAGGGGCGTGTGGTCACCAACGGCATGAGCCAATATTCACGTAATGAACGCAATGCCAACAGCGGCATTGTGGTGGGCATCACGCTGGAGGATTTCCCCAGTGACCATCCGTTGGCCGGTATTGAGCTGCAACGCGATCTGGAGTCGCGTGCCTTTGTTCTGGGTGGCAGTAATTACGAAGCACCGGGGCAACTGGTGGGCGACTTTATCAAAGGCAAAGCCTCCACAGCGCTGGGCAGTGTGCAGCCCTCCTACACACCGGGTGTACATCTGACCGATCTAAGTACAGTGTTGCCGGATTATGCTATTGAGGCGATCCGTGAGGCACTGCCCGCCTTTGACCGGCAGATAAAAGGGTTTGCCATGCATGACGCAGTGTTGACCGGAGTGGAGACCCGTACCTCGTCGCCATTGCGCATCAAGCGTAATCGTGATGATTACCAGAGCATCAATACCAAGGGACTTTATCCTGCCGGTGAAGGAGCAGGTTATGCCGGTGGCATTCTCTCGGCGGCGGTGGATGGTATTGAGGTGGCAGAGGCGGTGGCGTTGAGTATGGTAAGCAAAGCGCAATAAATGTAGGGTGGGTTAAGCGCAGCGCAACCCACCAAGCCTTGCGCAGCAACACAAAACATTTTTTTAAGGTGTGCCTGTCGGCACGCTTGGTGGGCACAAAAAGCGTGCCCAGAGCCTGCCCCACATAGTGTTTTGGGCACCCTACATTGAATGGGTTATCACTCCGTATGAAACAGATCACCTCCGCTGATAATCCCCAATACAAACAGCTGAAGAAGCTGGCGACAAGTTCCCGTGAGCGACGCAAGTGTGGCCAGACACTGCTGGATGGTGTGCATCTATTGCAGGCGCTGGCCGATGCCGGTGGTGCCGTTGAGTTGTTGATTGTGCGGCAGGGCAGTGGTGCTGATGCCGAGATTCAGCGCTGCGTCGAATGGTTCCCGACTGCGCCTGTTATTGAACTAGGTGCAGTGCTGTTTGATGCGATCTCGCCGGTTGAAACGCCGGTAGGCATTCTGGCGCTCTACACCACTCCCCAGCCAGACGCGACCACGCCCGAGTGTGCGGTATTGCTGGAGAATATCCAGGACCCCGGCAACATCGGCGCCATCCTGCGCACCGCGGCGGCGGCGGGTGTAAATGCAGTCTATCTCTCCAAGGGGTGTGCCGAGGCGTGGTCACCCAAGGTGTTGCGGGCGGCGATGGGCGCGCACTTTGTACTGGCGATTTACGAGCAGCAGGATTTGGCGCAACGCTCTGCCCATCTACCAGTTGTGATTGCGACACGCCTTGATGCCGAGCAGTCGCTTTATGGTCTTGACCTGCATGGCCAGGTAGCGTTTCTGTTTGGTAACGAAGGGGCGGGGCTGAGTGCTGAACTGGCTGTGTGCGCCACACACCACGTCACTATCCCGATGCCCGGCAAGGTCGAATCACTCAACGTGGCCGCTGCGGCAGCGGTCTGTCTGTTTGAACGGGTACGGCAGATCAGCCGCTGACCGGGTTCGGCCTTGGGGTGATGCCCCAGCCGCATACACTCTTTTACATTCCCGTTGTGATTGCGGTGCTAACCTGAACAGGTTATCCCTTTCAATAGAGGTGTTGTCTTATGGATGTTGTTGGAATCATCGCCCTCAGTATGGGGGTTGCCTGGGCCAGCGGCATCAATCTTTATGCCGCTGTTTTTGTGCTGGGTTGGCTCGGCAGTACGGGCAGTCTGGTACTGCCGGAAGGGTTGCAGATCTGTACTGATCCACTGGTGATGAGTGCGGCGGCGGCGATGTATTTCATTGAGTTTTTTGCCGATAAGATTCCCGGCATCGATACCCTCTGGGACTCACTGCACACCTTTATCCGTATTCCTGCCGGGGCGATTCTGGCGGCCGGCGCTGTGGGTGATCTGGGGCAGGGGGCGGAGCTGGCCGCATTGCTGATCGGCGGCACGCTCTCATCCGCCAGCCATGCCACCAAGGCGGGCAGTCGGGTATTGATCAACGCCTCGCCGGAGCCGGTGACAAACTGGATCGCCTCGATCAGCGAAGACATTGCCGTGGTGATCGGGTTGTGGACGGCGGTTCACTATCCGGTGCTGTTCCTGTTGGCGCTGGTGGTGGTGATTGCGGTGATGATCTGGCTGTTACCAAAGCTGTGGCGCGGCATCAAACTGCTGTTTGCCAGGGTGATTGGTTTGTTTAAAAGCGATACGGACTTGCCGCAGAGCGACGTGGATCTGTCGCTGTTGTCTCCTCCTGATAGCGACAAACGTTAACCGCTACTCGTCATCACTCAGGGGTGACACCCGCGCCACTTCCGCCAGTGAGGTGGCGCCGTTTGCCACCTTTTGAATGCCGTTGAGACGCAACGGCCGCATCCCCTCCTTTTGCGCCTGCAGGCGGATGGCGGCAACATCGCCATCGCTGGAGTGCACCAGCCGTTTGATCTTGCCTGACATCAACAACATCTCGTAGATGCCACTGCGTCCCACATAGCCGGTATCGCGACACTCAGCACAGCCGACCGGTCCCATCACCTTGTCAGGCATCGGCCCCTTCCACGGGCGGCTGAGGGTGTTCCAGAGTTCAGCATCGGTGGCGACCGGCTGTTTGCAGTGCGGGCAGAGGTTGCGTATCAGCCGCTGCGCCACCACCCCCAGCAGCGATGAGCTGATCATGTAACGTGGCACGCCGATGTCGAGCAGGCGGGTGATGGCGGAGACGGCGTCGTTGGTATGCAGGGTGGAGATGACGAGGTGGCCGGTCTGCGCCGCCTGGATCGCCATCTCAGCGGTCTCCATGTCACGAATCTCACCGACCATGATGATGTCCGGATCCTGGCGCAATAGCGCGCGTACACCGCTGGCAAAGTCGAGATCGATATTGTGCTGCACCTGCATCTGGTTGAACTCAGGCACCACCATTTCGATCGGATCTTCGATGGTGCAGATGTTGAGTTCGGGCTTGGCCAGATATTTAAGTGTGGAGTAGAGCGTAGTGGTTTTACCTGAACCGGTCGGGCCGGTGACAAGGATGATGCCGTTGGGCTGTTTGATCATCTGTTGCCACTGCGCCTCTTCGGTCTTGTTGAAGCCGAGGGCGGAGAAATTTTTCACCAGCACGTCGGGATTGAAGATACGCATCACCATCTTTTCGCCAAAGGCAGTGGGCAGTGTCGAGAGGCGTAGCTCCACCTCGTCACCACTCGGCGAACGTGTCTTCAAACGGCCATCGAGCGGCCGACGCTTCTCCGCCAGATCCATGCGGCCAAGAATCTTCAGGCGACTGGTGACGGCGGACATGATGGTGGCGGGCAGCTGATAGACCAGATGCAACATGCCATCAATACGGAAGCGGATGTTGCCCTTGTCGCGGCGTGGTTCGATGTGGATGTCGCTGGCGCGCTGATCAAAGGCGTATTGCAGCAGCCAGTCGACAATGCTGACGACGTGTTGATCGTTGGCATCGAGGCTGCCCTTTTTGCCCAGCTCCAGCAGCTGTTCGAGATTGGAGATGTCACCCATCGCCGTGCCCCGTTGATCGGTCGCCCCCAGTATTGAACGTGAGACGCTGTAGAACTCCACCAGATAGCGGGCGATGTCGGCCGGGTTGGTCAGCACCAGGCGAATCTCGCGGTTCAATATGCGCGACAGCTCATCAACCCACTGGATGGCGTAGGGTTCGGCCGTGGCGATCACCACGTAGCTGGTGCTGCTCTCTACCGGCAGCAGCTTGTTGCGCTCGGCGTAGGAGTGAGAGACCACTGCCGTTACCGCCGCGGCATCGATCTTCAGCGGATCGATGCGGTAGTAGGGCAGGCCAACCTTCTGCGCCAGCCACTCGGTGAGAAACTCCTGATTCAAAAACCGGTGTGGTGGCTGCGCCGACTTTAAGCCCTGATCGGCAATCAGCAGCAGTGGATGGAGTTGTCCCACATCACGAAAACGCGCCTTGAGCTGGAGATTTTCATACTGATCCTTGTTGATCAGTCTGTCGGTTAACAGCAAATCGGCCAGTTCGGCGAGTTCGAGTTTGTGGGTGTTGCGTTGGCTCATCTGATTCACAATCCATTTTCATTATTGATGGGTGCGCCTTCCTGCGCCGGGTATTGCTCTGCCACTCAACTGTTAGCGGGTTGCCAGGTATTTTATTAATCCACTCATGGCGATGATCTTTGCCAAGGACAATGTTCTCATTGTCGACATTGTCCACCCATATTCACCGCTGTGAGTACTTGCAGGGGTTTGGCGTTTGTTTGTTAATTGATTGATTTGGTTTGATTAAGTGTTGAGTTTTCCAGTATGGCACGGCCTCTGCAACAGCGGTAGTGCGGGTGTAGAAAAGTCCCGCTCCCCTAAGCGAACAGAGAGGTATACATCATGTTTAACTCACCCTTCGATAATGTAAGTACATTTGATCGTCTGGCTCGTATGGCATTGGGCAGCTTTATGGTGGCTGCCATATTCTATCCAGGCGTTAATGCCACCTGGTTGGCATTGCTGGCGATCTATCCATTTACGACTGCCGTTATTGCATGGGATCCACTCTATGCATTGATTCACCAGGTCAAGCTGCATGTGCCAACCAAGGGTCGGTTGGGAACTCATGCCCATGCTTAATGTGTTGCAACAAGTGAGCCTTCGAAGCTGCTTTTTAGTTTAGCTTTCGGGGGTTCACCCCTCCTGTTTATTCACCTGTTTGGTGCAGCTGTATTGCGATTGCACCAAAATCACTTTCTCAACTAGCGCCCCTTGCCACAATCGTGATGCTCTTTTGTTGATACATCAATGAGATAAATAAAAGATGTCGCAATGGAATGAGATATGCGTGTATTACATCGTGATAGTAAATGTACACGCAGACGCAGGTAGCCACGTCATTAAACCGTAAAACGTCTGTGTTAGCATCAGCCCTTCAAATCCAGGTCGATGCGGATTCGCGCGGCCACTACTGGGAGCGGCTCTATGATACAGACTCAGTGTCCTGCCTTGGCGCCACAGATGGCCGAGGTGATTTTAGAAGCATCCAGATTGATCGGTCATACCCTTGATCCAGGCGCGTCGATAGAGGGCATATTGGCGCTGCTGTCGAACAGACTCGGTTTGACGCAGGGTAGAGTTGTACTGCCAGACAATGTGAGTGGTGTACTTCGCATCACTTATAGTCATGGCTTAAATGATGATGAGATCAAACGCGGTCTTTACGCCCTCGGTGAAGGGGTCACTGGCAGGGTGATGTCCAGTGGTGAGATTGCCCTGATTCCCGATATCAGCAAGGAGCCTACTTACGTCGCGCGGGTATTCACCACCATACCCAGACAGGAGATAGCAGTTGCCTACATGGCTGTTCCTATCATGCGTGACGATGTACCAGTGGGTGTGATGGCGGTTCATCGCATGCAGAGCCTGCAATGCCATTTTGATAGCGATCTTTTTATTGTCCAGATCATGGCGACCATGATCGGACAAGTGTTGCATATCAATGATCTGGTCGCGCAAAAAACCCGTCGTTTAAAACAGGAAAATCGCGCACTCAAAGATCGGCAGCATGAGACAACGGCGGTGCACGGCATCATCGGTAAAAGTACTGCACTGTGCAGCTCTATCGAGCAGGCGCATAAGGCTGCTGTATCAGAGGTCACCGTAATGCTGGTGGGTGAGTCTGGCTCAGGCAAAGAGCGCTTTGCCCGCATGATCCATCTTGCTAGTAATCGGCGTGACAAACCGTTTGTCTGCATTAACAGTGCTGCAATCCCCACCAACCTGCTGGAGAGCGAACTGTTTGGTCATGAGAAAGGCGCCTTCACTGGCGCAACGGCCAGCCGTGCGGGTAAGTTTGAGATGGCCACGGGCGGCACACTGTTTCTCGATGAGATTGGCGACATGCCGTTTGATCTACAGGCAAAACTGTTGCGTGTTTTGCAGGAGAAGACCTTGCAGCGTGTTGGTGGCAGCCGCGAGATCAGTGTTGATGTACGTATCATCACAGCAACCAATAAACGACTGGAGGAGGGGGTTAACAGCGGTAACTTCCGGCTCGATCTCTTCTATCGTCTGAACGTGATTCGTATTCAGTTGCCACCGCTGCGCCAACGCAAGGATGATATAGAACTGCTGGCGCTCTATTTTCTTAACCGTTGCAATCAGCTGCATAAACGCAACGTAGTGTTGAATACTCGTGCACTAGAACAGTTAAAACAGTACGAATGGCCGGGCAATGTACGGCAGCTGGAAAACGTAATTGAACGGCTGGTGGTGATGAGTGATACCGAAGTGGTCAGTAACGATATGATCCGCGCCACACTGACGGATGAGTCGGGGATTGCGGTCGATGAGAACATTCCACTTAAACCTACTGCCGAGGTGGAGTTGCCCGCGAATGTTGATTTCACCATGCGCCCCTATGCCAAGGTGCGGCCTGATGAACGTGAAGCTATTATCTATGCGTTGCATCAATCCCGGGGCAATAAAACCGTTGCCGCGCGGGTGTTAGGCATGACCAGTCGCCAACTGCACTACCGCTTGAACAAGCTTAGTATCAACGGTTGAAACGGTTAACTCAGCAGCCTTTGAGCCTTAGGCGTCAGGCAGTCGTGCGCTCATCTCATTTTTTATCCATTTAATAAACAGTTTGGTTCTGGCGGGCAGTAGTCGTCCGGAGGGATAGATCAGATTGATCGGCCGGGGTGGTAGCTGAAACGATTCGAGCACCACCCGTAGCCGATTCTGTTTGATCTGTTGCTCTACCTGATAGGAGATGAACATGCCAAATCCCAGCCCCGCCAGACAGGCGTCAACCGTTGGGGCCACTTGATTGAATTCAAGGTTGCCGGTTACCGGCACGTTGAACGGTTTGCCGTTTTCATGGAAGGTCCACCACGGCCCGGTGCCTCCGGAAAAACGGATACAGTTGGCCTGAAGCAGCTCTTTAGGGTGTTGCGGTTCACTATGGCGGGCCAGATAATCGGGGCTGGCAACCACCATGCGGCAGACACTGCCCAGTGGCTGGGCAATCAGTGAAGAGTCCTCCAGCGCACCGATACGAATGCCAACATCAATATTCTCTTCCACTAAGTTGACTACACGATCCAGCAAAACCAGGTTGATGCGCACCTTGTTGTAGCGCTGTACAAAACCCGTGACAGCAGGCGCAACATACATCTGACCAAATTGAACCGGGGCGGTGAGTGTCAGCAGTCCGTTTGGTTCCACCGCATCACTACTCAAGCCAGCTTCAACCTCCTGGAGTGTGGCGAGCAGTGAACGACAGCTTTCAATGTAACTACGTCCCTCATCCGTTAGCGAAATGCTGCGGGTGGTGCGATTGAAGAGCCGCACGCCCAAATGTGACTCCAGCGCCGCCAGCGTGCGCACCATGGATGGCAGTGAAGTGTTCATCACAACAGCGGCCGCCGTCAGGCTGCCATGGTCAGCAATGCTCACAACTGCTTGCATCGCTTTGAGTTTGTCCATGCCTCGATTGCTCCATGAAACGGATGAGTGTTGTTCATATTAGAGCATTTATTGTTGCCGGCTAACTGATGATAATGGACTCCGTCATTCGACCCAGACCTTTAAGGAGATCTACTATCATGACTACCAAGCATCCCGCCCAACCGATCCGCCTGCACCGTTTTTATCTCTCTGGCCATAGCCACCGCGTAGAGCTACTACTCTCCCTGCTCAAACTTAACTACGAGTTGCTGGATGTGGACCTTGCCAACAAGGCGCACAAACAGCCGGAATTTCTCGCCATGAATCCATTTGGCCAGGTGCCGGTGATTGAGGATGGCAAAACGATTGTGGCTGACTCCAACGCAATCCTGGTCTACCTGGCCAGCAAGTATGACGATGGCACCTGGCTGCCACGTGATCCGGTAGGTACTGCGGCCGTGCAACGCTGGCTTTCAGTGGCGGCAGGCGAAGTCGCTTTTGGTCCCGCAAGAGCCCGATTGGCAACTGTGTTCAAAGCCCCAGTCCAGGCAGATGAGGCGATTGCCCGCGCCCATGAGCTATTCCAGATAATGGATCGTGAACTGGAAAAAAGGTCGTACCTGGCCGGCGCCACACCGACCATCGCTGATATCGCCAACTACACTTACATCGCCCACGCGCCGGAGGGCAGTGTCTCGCTGGAGGCCTATCCCAATCTGCGTTCCTGGCTCCAGCGTATAGAGGCGTTGCCAGGTTTTGTGCCGATGGAAAAATCGGCCGTGGGTCTGGCAGGCTGAGATGGAGCTGCCTGGCGCAACGGAAATTTTCCACGACGGCGAGCGCCTGTTGCAATCAGAGGCAGGCACGCAACAACGGCTGGCGGCGATAGCCACACAGCTTATTCGTGACCAGATGCCAGAGCAGCACCGGATATTTTTTGCCCAGCTACCCTTTGTGATTGTTGGCAGTGTGGATCGGGGAGGGCAGCCTTGGGCATCGCTGCTTTGCAATCCGCCGGGTTTTATCAGCACCCCGGATGCACGCCAACTTTCGCTCTTAGCTCTGCCAATGACAACCGATCCCCTTCAGCAAACACTCGTCACTGGCGCGGCGATTGCGTTGCTCGGAATAGAACAACAGACACGGCGGCGTAATCGTATGAATGGTCTGGTTACACAGGTCAGACCGGCGGGGTTTGATGTTGCGGTACAGCAGAGTTTTGGTAACTGCCCTAAATATATTCAGACCCGCCAAGCCGAATATTGGCCACGCGCAGCGGTTTCCAGTAGTTATGACTCAACTGCGCTTAACCCAGGCATGAAACAGATTATCGAAACTGCCGACACCTTTTTTATCGCCTCCGCCCATCCGCAAGCGCATCAAAAAAGTACACCAGCACACGGCGTGGATGTATCACATCGTGGCGGGAAACCAGGTTTTGTGCGGATAGACGAAGATAATAATCTGTTGGTGCCCGATTTTAGTGGCAACCATTTTTTTAATACGTTGGGGAATCTGTTACTGAACCCACGTGCAGGGCTACTTTTTATCGATTTTGAAACAGGTGATCTGCTTTACCTGGCAACGGAGACAGAGATTGTTTCCGCCGGACCCGCAGTAGAGTCATTTGTCGGGGCAGAGCGAATCATTCGGTTCAAGATAAATCAGGTCAGGCATGTAGTTGCAGCTGCGCCGTTACGTTGGCAGGGTACCGTGCAGATATCACCATTTTTGGAACAGACCGGGAGCTGGGCATAACTCAGTGCCCAAAGCATTTTCTGGGCTTGCCGAGGTTGGGCGGGTAACAATACTGTTCGCTTAGCCCCTCCGTTCATGGTTCGACAGGCTCACCACGAACGGAAGAGTTAATCGGTGCTTTATTAACAGCAGCCAGAACTTGGCGTGCTGGGTTTAACCGCCTCAATCGAGGCGGAGACCACATAGTCAGTGACGTTATGGTTCGGTGCCCAATCACGAATGAAATCCTTTGATTCATCCTTGGGTTCGATGCGCACGTTGCTGAAGCCTGCGGCCTTGATCATCGTCTCCAGCTCACTGATCAGCGAGGCGTTACCCATGCAACCCTCAATCAGGGCCGGATCGTTACGCATCGCTTCTGGCAGCTCAACAGTGGCGACCACATCAGAGATGGCCAGCCGTCCCCCTTTTTTGAGTACCCGAAAGGCATCCTTAAATACCTGCTCCTTGTTGGGGGAGAGGTTGATGACGCAGTTGGAGATGATGACATCAACACTGCTGTCGGCAATGGGCAGATGTTCGATCTCGCCAAGGCGGAATTCGACATTGCCGAAGCTACCCTTGCTGGCGTTGTTGCGCGCCTTGCTCACCATGTCCGGTGTCATATCGATACCGATGACACGACCGTTGGCGCCCACTTCGTGGGCGGCGAGGAAACAGTCAAAACCGCCGCCGGAACCGAGATCGACCACCGTTTCACCAGGCCGCAACGAGGCGATGGCGCGTGGATTACCACACCCCAGCCCCATGTCGGCGCCACTTGGCACCTTGGCCAAATCGTCATGGCTGTAGCCGAGGCGGGTGGAGATCAGGGTGTTGATGGCGCTGTCGTCCGAGACGCCACAACAGCTGCTCTCAATGCCGGTACTTTCGTTATTGTTGCTGGCGTTGGCGACCTTGGCGTAAGCGCCGCGCACCTCCTGGCGGTGGTTGTCGTGTTTGGTCTGGTCAGGGGTTTCTGTTTTGGGTGGGCAGCAGCTGCTCATGGTTATTACTCCTTAAATTACTGTCAGATTTAAAAAAGGTGCTTAGCTCGGCCAGCACACCCGGCTCCAGCCAGCACTCCACAAACTTGCCACGCCGCTCCATCTGGATCAGCCCGGCACGGTGCAACTCCTTCAAATGGTGGGAGAGGGTGGAAGGGGCGATCTCCAGCCCATCCCCCAACTCCCCCACACAAAAACGTGCTGTCTCATCCAGCCCGCAGTGGGTGCCCGGCGCACAGCAGGTCATCAGGCGATTAAACAGCGCCAGCCGGTGCGGGTTGCTTAGCGCCCTGAACATGGCGGCGAGGGTGTTGGTTTGATAGTTCGACATGTTTCAAACTATAGTCGTGTTGTCTCGCCGTAGTCAAGTCAGATGTTAAATTTGGCGCCGTGGAAAGGTTTTGCTTTAACAGCATAAGTGTCATTCGCCCCAGCCCCCCTAATCAAGTAAAATGGCTGCCTTTCCAATCCTATACTCAGGAATTCCCGAATGCTTCAACTGCGCGGTAACCCAGCTTTATCCACCTTCCGTCTGCAAAAACTGACCAGCGCCATCCAGGCCCAAGTGCCTGGGGTGAGCCATGTTTACGCTGAGTTTGTCCATTTTGCCGATCTGGAACAGCGGCTGGATGCGGGGCAGGAGCTGTTGCTGAAAAAGCTGCTGGAGTATGGCCCGAAGTTGGAGATTGAATCACCCGAGGGTGAGCTGCTGCTGGTGGTGCCACGGCCTGGCACGATTTCACCGTGGGCCTCAAAGGCGACCGATATCGCCCGCAACTGTGGTCTGAACACCATTCACCGCCTGGAGCGTGGTATTGCCTACTACCTGCGCAAGGCGGATGGCGGCACGCTGAGTGATGCCGAACGCACTACGATCACGGCGCAGATTCATGATCGCATGACCGAGTCGGTCTTCTGCAATCTGGACGAGGCGGAAAGGCTCTTTGTTCAGTCTGAGCCGGCGCCGTTGCGTAGCGTGGATATTCTCGGTGGTGGCCGCGAGGCGCTGCTGGTGGCCAATCGCGACTGGGGGCTGGCGCTGGCGGCGGATGAGATCGACTATCTGGTGGAGAACTTCACCGCCATGGGGCGCAACCCCAATGACATCGAGTTGATGATGTTTGCCCAGGCCAATTCGGAACACTGCCGCCACAAGATATTCAATGCCGACTGGATCATCGACGGCAAGGAGCAGACAAAGTCGCTGTTCAAGATGATCCGCAATACCCACGAGCTGCACCCCGAGGGTGTGCTGACCGCCTACTCCGATAACTCATCGGTGATCGAAGGGTTCAAAGCTGGCCGTTTCTATCCCGACCCTGTCACTGGCCAGTATGGCTACAACGAGCAGGATATTGCGATTCTGATGAAGGTGGAGACCCACAACCACCCGACGGCCATCTCGCCGTTCTCTGGCGCGGCGACCGGTTCCGGTGGTGAGATCCGCGACGAAGGCGCGACTGGGCGTGGCTCCAAACCCAAGGCGGGGTTGAGCGGTTTCAGCGTTTCGAATCTGCGTATTCCCGGCGCTGAACAGCCGTGGGAGACCGACCACGGCAAACCGAGTCGCATCGTTTCGGCGCTGGAGATCATGATCGATGGTCCGCTCGGTTCCGCTGCGTTTAATAATGAGTTTGGTCGTCCCAACATCTGCGGTTACTTCCGTACCTTTGAAGAGACGGTGCCTGGCCCGAATGGCAATGAGGTGCGTGGTTATCACAAGCCGATCATGCTCGCCGGTGGTCTGGGCAACATCAGTGTTGACCATGTGAAGAAGCAGATCATCCCCGTCGGTGCGCAGCTAGTGGTGCTGGGTGGTCCGGCGATGTTGATCGGTCTCGGCGGTGGCGCGGCGTCGTCGATGGCGACCGGCTCCAGTGCTGAAGATCTCGACTTTGCTTCGGTGCAGCGTGGCAATCCCGAGATGGAGCGCCGCTGCCAGGAGGTGATCGACCGCTGCTGGCAGCTGGGTAAAGAGAATCCGATTGTATCCATTCATGACGTCGGCGCTGGTGGCCTCTCAAATGCTATGCCGGAGCTGGCCAACGACGCCGGTCGTGGTGCCAAGTTTGAACTGCGTGCCGTGCCCAACGACGAGCCGGGCATGGCGCCGATGGAGATCTGGAGCAACGAGTCGCAAGAGCGTTACGTGCTGGCAGTGATGCCGGATGATATGGACCGTTTTGCGGCGTTGTGTGATCGTGAACGCGCCCCGTTTGCGGTGATTGGTGAGGCGACGCAAGAGCGTCAGCTGATCGTCGGCGATGGCTACTTTGACAACACTCCAGTCGACATGCCGATGGAGGTGCTGCTGGGCAAGCCGCCCAAGATGTTACGTGATGTGCACCACAAACACTTCCAGAAGGTGGCGTTTGATACCAGCAAGATTGAGATCAAAGAGGCCGCTTACCGCCTGATGCGTCTGCCCACCGTGGCGAGCAAGAGCTTCCTCATCACCATCGGTGACCGTTCGGTCACTGGCCTGGTGGCACGTGATCAGTTTGTCGGTCCATGGCAGGTGCCGGTGGCCGATGTTGCCGTGACGGCCACCAGTTTTGATGTCTATACCGGTGAGGCGATGGCGATGGGTGAGCGCACCCCGATTGCTCTAGTTGACCACGCCGCCTCTGCCCGTATGGCAGTGGGCGAGTCGCTCACCAATCTGGCCGCTGCGGCGGTGACTGAGCTGGGCCGGGTGGTATTGTCCGCCAACTGGATGGCGCCAGCGGGCCATCCGGGTGAGGATGCCGGTCTCTATGAGGCGGTGAAAGCGGTGGGCATGGAACTCTGCCCGGCGCTGGGCATTGCCATTCCCGTCGGCAAGGATTCGATGTCGATGAAGACGGTCTGGAGTGAAAACGGCAAACAGAAGAGTGTCACTGCGCCGCTGTCGCTAGTTGTTTCCGCCTTTGCGCCAGTGCGTGACATTCGCAAGACTTTGACACCACAGTTACGCACTGATCTGGGCGACAGCGATCTGATCCTGATCGATCTTGGCAAAGGCAAAAATCGGATGGCCGGCTCCTGTCTGGCACAGGTCTACAAACAGGTGGGCCATCACGCCCCCGATGTCGATGATGCCAATGCGCTGAAGGGTTTTTTCAATACCATTCAGCTGCTCAACCAGCAGGGGCTGCTGCTGGCCTATCATGACCGCTCCGACGGCGGCCTGTTTGCCACGGTGGCCGAGATGGCCTTTGCCGGTCACTGCGGCGTCAGCGTTGTGATGGATGATCTGGGGGATGACCACGTCGCCGCGCTCTTCAGCGAAGAGCTGGGCGCAGTGGTGCAGGTGCGCCATAGCGATACCGATGCCGTGCTTAAGGCGCTGCACGATGCAGGGCTGGGTCATCACAGCCATGTGATCGGTCAGCTTAACGATGCCGATGTGGTGGAGTTTAGCTTTGACCACAAGCCGCTGCTGCGCGAATCGCGCATCGACCTGCAACGTGCCTGGTCCGAGACCAGTTATCAGATTCAGTCACTGCGGGATAACTCCGACTGCGCGCAGCAGGAGTTTGATCGACTGCTCGATGCCAAAGATCCTGGCATTCAGCCGCTGCTAACCTTTGATCAGGCCGACGATGTGGCCGCACCGTTTATCCACACGAATGTTCGGCCACGGATGGCGGTGTTGCGCGAGCAGGGTGTCAATGGCCAGGTGGAGATGGCGGCGGCGTTTGATCGCGCCGGTTTTACCAGTGTTGATCTGCACATGAGCGATATTATCTCCGGTCGTGTCTCGCTGAAAGATTTCCAGGGGCTGGTCGCCTGTGGCGGCTTCTCCTACGGTGACGTGCTTGGTGCTGGTGAAGGGTGGGCCAAGTCGATCCTCTTCAACTCACGCGCCCGCGATGAGTTCCAGGCCTTTTTCGAACGTGATGACAGCTTTGGTCTGGGGGTCTGCAACGGCTGCCAGATGATGTCGAACCTGCACGAGTTGATCCCTGGCACTGAGAACTGGCCGCACTTTGTGCGCAACGTCTCGGAGCAATTTGAAGCGCGTTACACCATGGTTGAAGTGCTCAAATCACCCTCCATCTTCCTGCAAGGCATGGAAGGGTCACGGTTGCCTATCGTCATTGCCCACGGTGAAGGGCAGGCTGAGTTTGCACCGGCCAATGGCGCACAACAGGCGTTGGCGGCGGGCATTGTTGGCCTGCGTTTTGTGGACAACTACGGCAATGCGGCGGCGAGCTATCCGGCCAACCCCAACGGTTCGCCGCTGGGCATTACCGGTTTGAGCAATAAAGATGG
>CAMTXZ010000235.1:0-12709 GCA_947085765.1 uncultured Chromatiaceae bacterium
CATCGATCACGACTCCATACTGCTGCTAGAGGGGGGCATATGGTAGTGGATTTGCCTGGATAAATCTTAATTGATTGCTTGGGCGGCGGGCGATTGCCGCTATATTTGCCAGCGTGGCAGCTCAAAATAGAAGCTGGCGCCCTCACCCTCTTGCGACTCAAAACCCATCGTGCCGTGCATCTGTTCAATCAGCTCTTTGCTGATTGCCAACCCCAGACCCGTGCCGCCCAACTGGCGTGAATCGGATGAATCGGCCTGCGAAAATTTTTCAAAGATGTGATCGCGAAACTCCATGGGAATGCCCTGGCCTTGGTCGGTGACGGTCACACGCACCAGCGCATCACTCTCATGCACATCAATACTTACCACACCACCCGGTGGTGAAAATTTTGCCGCATTGGAGAGCAGGTTGGCCATCACCTGCTGCAATCTCACCGCATCAACATTAACCTGCAGGGCAACGCTGCACAAACCCAGCTCAAAACGGACCTGATACTGATCGCCATAGGAACGGTTACTTTCCACAGATTGTTCCAGCAGAGGCGACAGCGCATGCGGTTGCAGATCAAAACACGGCTTGCCGTTGGCCAGCTTTTCTATGTCGAGCAGGTCATTGATGAGGCGTGTCAGACTCTTGCTGTTTTGATAGGCGATATCGAGCAACGCCTTGACCTTGATCGGGACCTCACCCAGCGCACCGCCGGTGATCAACCCCAGCGCGCCACTGATGGAGGTGAGCGGCGTGCGCAGTTCATGGCTGACGGTGGAGACAAACTCACTTTTGAGCTTTTCGGCCTGTCTGCGGTCGCTGATATCACGCGCCAATCCAAGATAACCAATCAGATTGCCGTTGGACTCGCGCACCGCCGAGATCGTGAGTATGACCGGAATCCGCCCACCATCTTTACAGCAGTAGGTCCACTCACGGGTTTCGGACTCATGGATAAGAACGTTGGTAATAAACACTGCAAAACCAGGCTCAATGGTGCGTTGCAACTCTTCACTCAGCTCTGCCGCCCGCGCCACCACTTCGACACCATCGTGAAAGAGGCCCGGGTTCTGCTTGCCGATCAACTCCTCGGCGCTATAACCCAACATCTGCTCTGCCGCCGGGTTAAAGGTGGTGATCACACCATCAATGGTAGTGGAGATGACGGCCATGGCGGCACTGTCGAACAGGGTTTTCTGAAAGATTGTGAGCCGTGTCAGTTTCTCATTCAGCTGCTGCTCCCGCTGCAGGGCGAGGCGCAGTTCCAGCTTCCACAACAGCTGCCGGCCAAAGGTTAATAACGCATCACGCTGCTGCGCGCTGAGCAGCCGCGGCTTGGTATCGAGCACACAGAGCGTACCGATACCGTGGCCGTCGGGGGTGATCAGGGGCACCCCGGCATAGAAACGAATGCCGGGCGGACCAGTGACCATGGGGTTGTCCTGAAAACGCACATCATGTAGTGCGTCGGGAACCTCAAACAACTCATGTCCATGGATCGCGTGGCCACAAAATGAGATATCACGCGGCGTCTCCTGCTCATCCAGGCCAAGCCGGCTTTTAAACCATTGCCGATCGGCGTCTACCAGCGAGATACGGGCAATGGGGGTATCGCAGAGCTGCGCCGCCAGACGGGTAAAGTCATCAAACTCAGCCTCGGCAGCGGTATACAGAATTTTATATCGCTGCAGTGCCGCCAATCGTTCATCTTCCTTGGCCTTGATAGGCGCTGGCATCATTTTGTTTATATGCTCAACCAGGCAAATCCATATCTGCTTTGATGGCGGCGCTGATCAAAACCACGCCGTGTATCCATAAAGACCCATGCAGGGGTGTCGGGCAAATTTGTTGCACCGTTCTAATAGGCTATATCGTCAATTCAACCACGGCCTAAACCGCTTTGATAATAGGGAAGCTGCCGATTCGCCAGAACATTCGCCAGAGCAAATATTATGGCCGCCCCTGAATCTGCTCCAGGGTCTGGCGAAACAGATCGCTATTGTTACCACCAAGGGCAACCGCCTGCTGTGCCGCCGCCTCTGCCTCTGACCAGCGCTGCTGGTCGGCCAGGGTCTGGGCCAGGTTATTAAAGGCGGCAGCCGACTGCGGATGGCGCAGGCTGGCGATACGAAACGCCGCTTCAGCACCGCTTAAGTCATGCAGGGCGTAACGGCTGTTGCCCAGCCCCATCGCCACGCCCAGGCTCTGTGGCCAACGTTGTAACGCGCTGTTGTAGGCGACCACAACCTCGGGCCACTGTTGCATTTTTTCCATCACCAGCAGCGCCTCCAGATAGGGCAGCTCTTCTGCGGTCTGCGGCAGTTGGTTGACTGGTGTTATCACCACGGCCCAGTAATCGCTCCGACGCCAGGTATGTTCAAAGGTCTTTAATGAGGTGGTGAGACGTGCATCGACACCGGAGCGCAAGAGAACATCGCCCTGATCCAGATCAAACCCCACCACTACTGCGTAGTGCCAGAAGGGGAACATGGCGAGGCCCAGATTCTGCAATACCAACACCGGATTGCCTGCCGCCACCTCCGCGACAAGCGCCGCCAGCTGAGGCCGCAGTTGATAGGGGACGCGACCATGGCGACGGCTCGCGGCCATCAGTTCAAATTGCAGGGAGCCTTTGCGCTTGGGCAGATAGACCTGGGGCACCAGCTCGTCGGGCGTGACCTCTACACCCGCCTGGTTCAGCACAGTGGCAAGTGCGGCTGGACCACACTGATACTCCTCCTGCGGGAAGAAGGGCACGGCCGTCAGCTCCACGGCCCGCGGCAACTGTGTGGTTGATTCCAGCAGCTGGCGTGTCTGCGGGGTTGCACAGCCGCCCAGCAGCACCATTAATAGTAGCAACGAAAAAATGCCCGGACGCTGCCGGGCACTGTTACAAACGGACGTTAGGTAATGCTGCATGCCAGTTTAAGGGTGCATCGAACCCTTCTTGGTAAACGGGAAGACGCTGGTAAAGCCGAGCAGGTCGGTGATCAGCAGAACAACAAAGATAAACAGCAGAGCGCCAACAACACCACTACCCGCGGGCATCTGATCAAGCTGTTGCGCCAGCTGTTGCGCCTCATCATCACTCAGCGCATCGACACGCGCCTGCACCAGTTCTGGATCAACACCGAGCTGGCTCAGCTGCTGTTTAACCTCATCACGGCTGAGTGCCTCATGGATACGACTGATATCCTGCTGCGCCTGAACCGAGTGCACTACCTCAGCGGTGCTGACCATAGTGGCGTTGGCTAACGGCATATGCAGACTCAGGGCGAGCATACCGGCAGTGACAGTGAGACTGACAGGTTTAGCGATGCGACGAAAAAATTCCATGATAAAGGTTACCTATTATTAATTGATGTGCCCCAGATTATATCGACCACCGTTGATTAGCAATGGCTTTGATTCATCCTTGTTGCAGTTAATTGTGGCTGGGCTTTGGTGTAGGATGACTCTCCGTAAACCCATTAAAAGGATGATGTTGTGGATACTCTGCTCAGCCCCCATGAAGCCCGCGTGATCGGCTGTCTGATCGAAAAGGAGGCCACCACACCGGAGCAGTACCCACTCTCGCTCAACGCCCTTACCAACGCCTGCAATCAGAAGAGCAACCGCGAACCTGTGCTGGAGCTGGATGAGGCCACGGTGCAGGCGACACTTGATGAGCTGGTAAAAAAACATCTGGTGAGTGAAAAGTCAGGCTTTGGCAGTCGTGTGGTCAAGTACCAGCACCGCTTCTTCAACAGCGAGTTTGGCGGCAAACACTTTTCGGCACAGGAGCTGGGGGTTGTCTGTGTGCTGCTGTTGCGCGGACCACAGACCCCCGGCGAACTGCGCACCCGTACCAACCGCCTCTGTCAGTTCCAGGAGGTGAGTGAGGTCGAGACGCTGTTAAACAGATTAATGGAACGTGACGATGGTCCTTACGTTGCACGTCTGCCACGCGAACCGGGCAAACGTGAATCACGCTACGCCCATCTCTTCTGTGGTGAGGTTGAGATGGCCAGCAGCACACCTATCACAACATCCAGACCCAGCAGTGGTGACGATGAGCGCATCACACAACTGGAGCAGCTAGTGATGGAGCTGTTTGAGGAGGTAAACCAACTCAGGCAGCAACTCGACGAAATAAAAAACAGCACACCATGAGTCTCTCTGACGAAACCCTACCGATCCTCTATCAAGACGAGACGCTGATCGCCGTCAACAAACCCGCTGGCCTGTTGGTGCACCGCAGCGGGATCGACCGCCACGAGACCCGCTTTGCGATGCAGCTAGTGCGCAACCAGATTGGCCAGCACGTCTACCCGCTGCATCGGCTCGACAAACCGACGGCCGGGGTACTGCTGTTTGCGCTCACACCCGAGATTGCACGCAGCATGATGGAACAGTTTGCCAGCCACAGCGTACACAAACGTTATCTCGCCGTTGTGCGTGGTTACACAGAAGAGGTGGCAGTGATTGACTACCCACTCAAGGAGGAGTTGGACAAGATGACCGACCGCCAGGCGCAGCAGGATAAACCGGCGCAACCAGCCGTCACCGAGTATCACCGCCTCGCTACGGTCGAGCTACCCTATGCAGTGGGACGTTACAGCAGCGCCCGTTACTCTCTGCTGCGACTCACACCCCGCACCGGTCGCAAACATCAGATCCGTCGCCACATGAAACATATCTTCCATCCGATCATCGGTGATACCAGCCACGGCGATGGTAAACAGAACGATTTTTTTCGCCAGCAATTCAACTGCCACCGCCTGCTATTAGCCGCCACAGAGCTGGAGATCATTCACCCGATCACACATCAGCCACTGCTGATTCAAGCACCGCTCGACATCGACTATCAACAGATCATCGATACCTTTGGTTGGGGTGCCGGACGGTGAACTGGCTGGTCTACATCATCCATTGCAGTGACAACACCCTCTACACCGGCATCACCAACAACCTCGAACGGCGCCTGCAACAACACGCCAGCCAGCGCGGCGCCAAATATTTTCGTGGCCGTCAACCACAAGCGGTTGTCTATCGTGAAGTTGGCCACGACCGCAGCAGTGCCAGCAGACGCGAGGCGGCCATCAAAAAATTGAGTCGTGACGAAAAACAGCAGCTGATTGCAACCACCCAACAGGAGGGCAGGACTATCAACACAGCGCTGTGAACAATTTGTGATATTTACGCCATCAATACGTGACCTCCTTGCGGTTAGATAGAGCCCGTAGCTCGCACTATCTGACAACCCCGATAAGGAGATAACCATGAAAAAAACTGTTGCGGCCCTGGCCACCATGAGCATCCTCAGCGCCACGCCGGTGCTTGCCCAGGATCTGAACATCAAGGTCACCAATCTCACCCACGACATCTACTTCACACCACTGCTGGTAGCGGCACATAACGACAGTTCACATCTGTTTATGGAGGCGACCAGCGCATCCACCAGCCTGAAAGCGATGGCAGAGGGTGGCGATATCACCGGACTCTCCAGCGACGCCCAATCACTCGGCGCCAATGTAGTCGAGAACCCCGCTGCAGGACTACTCGGCCCCGGTGCCAGCACCAGCTTTGCGCTGATGAGCAACAGTGGTAATAACTACCTGTCACTCACCGCCATGTTGCTGCCCACCAATGACGGCTTTGTCGGTGCAGATGCCATCAAGGTTCCCACCGCCACCGGCACCTATACCTACTATCTCAACGCTTACGATGCTGGCACTGAGGCCAACAACGAAATCATCAACGGCGGTGGCGCACCGGGCGTACTCGGTATCCCTGTCGATCCGGGCAGCCATGGCGGCACCAACGCAACAGGCGTTACCACCACCGAGAGCAATACCACTGTTCACATTCATCCGGGAAATCTTGGCGATAGCAATGCAACTGGCGGCAAGAGTGATCTCGACAGCAGCGTACATCGCTGGCTCAACCCTGTTGCCAAACTCGTCATTACCGTCAATTAAGGGGGCCGTGATGAAACCAACAATCAAATTTGGCGCTGTTGTCGCCTTAGGCAGCGTGCTGTTGCTATCAGGCTGCAACGATAATAAACAGAGCGTCTATGGCTACACAATCGACGTAACCAATCTGACCACCAACCAGCCGCTCTCGCCAATTGCCGCCGTGTTGCACAACAGTGGCTACGAAGGGTTTGCACTTGGCAGCATGGCCAGCAGTGATCTGGAAAGGCTGGCAGAAGCGGGGGATAACACCCACTTCATCAACAGCGCAAAGGCCAGCAGCAGTGTGATCAACGCCGTGAGTGGCAGTGGTATCATCGCCCCCGGCACTGCTGCAAACATCACACTTCAAGGTAAAGGCTCCAGCCCCAGGCTCACATTAGCGAGCATGCTGGTCAATACCAACGACGGTTTTATCGGGCTGGAAAGTGTAGATCTCAGCACCCTCGCCATCAATGAGTCGCTGGTAGTGCACGCCCGTGTCTATGATGCTGGCACAGAAGCCAATAGCGAAACAGCCGCCACCGTTCCCGGACCAGCGGGTGGCGGAGAGGGTTACAACGCCACACGTGATGACCACGATTTCATCGCCGTGCACGCAGGTGTAGTCAGCAGCGATGATGGCTTGGCAACATCGGTACTCACGGCTGCACACCGTTTTGATAATCCAGGCGCTAGAGTTGTCATTACCCGGATGCAATAGGGTCACCCTGGCCCTCGGCAACGAGGGCCACTATTTTTGAATTGATACCGCTAAAAAATCAGATGGTTTTATAAAGTCCAACGTTGCAATAGCGCTAGCAAAAATTGATTGATATTAGCCACTCGATAACTGTTGTGCAGGATTACGCACCGCAATACGTTTATGGAGTGCCACCAATCAATATTTGATAACCATAACTTGGTAGGTCCGGTACTTCATATCAACATTACGGAACGGGGAGATGGGGTACTGTTGAAAATGGATTAAACGGGTCAATGTTATCCCCCGCCTCAATCTTGAACTGATCGCCTACACCTGGGCCATAATTTCTCTCATTAATGAGTGAAAACACATCGGTGGTCGCAAACTCATAACGGACTTTTGATGCACAGACAACGCGGTCACTCTCCGAGGAAAATACATTTGCATCATCACACGTGTCCGGCGTTACCTGTTCGTGGCCCTGCTGCTGGAAACCCATGTCCTGATTAGTACCATAGGCATTTATTTTCACTACCTTTATCCCATTCTCCACTCGTTCTACTCCGCCATCCGGCCACACGGCGTCAATGGCGACATCTTTATATTTTTTCTGATACTTAACATTTCCAGCCTTCACTAGTGCACCTGACATTTCAGACTGAAACATCTCATATCTTACTAATCCTGAATCTGGTGCGTGCCACCCCTCCTGTGCAATCGCTCTGTATTGGATATACGTCCTGATGTAGTCACGAGCTTTATCTAATCCGACACGGTCATTAGTGAATTTGCTACTAAAATTATTTCTCAGCGTCTCTGCTTCTGATAACAGATAGATCTCTGGATTCGCCCCTGGGTCTTCACCCAACGAAATACCTTCCCTTTGGGCAATCGCCACATCGCTTGCATCAAAATCAAATCGCATCTCTGCCGTTAATACCCCATAACTATATAGTGGATCGATATCCCTGGTTTTTGTAACCACATTTACAAAATCGCCAAGCTGCACACCCTCATATTCATAGGATGCTCTCCAGATATCGGTATAGAAGGTTGTGCCGGTTGTGCTTCCTGTGTCAGAAGCCCATTTACTGGGATCATTTGTCTCATAGATCAACTGCTTTAACCGAACCTTCTCCATTGGATCTTCAAAAGAACCGGTACGGATCTTGTTTAAAAACTCAATGGAAGTGGCGGCCTGTCCATCCATGTACGTCCCTTTATCTGGTGCCAGACACTTTCCATTGTGCTCGCCGCAATTCATGCCCTGAAGAACTGAGACGCCACTGTTTTGACCATTTGTTTTTACATAACTTTCTGAAAACATACCTACTTTATTAAAGGTTTCACCCGCGCTAGCATAATCGGTAATAATCTGCTGTATATAACGCTCACCCGTGGCGGGGTTTTCTATATTGCGTTGATAAAATCCGGCATCCTGCAGCGCGTTACTACCATTAATTCCTGTAGGCAACGCCTGCCCAGCCGGTCTGCCATCTGGCCCAATTTCCCATTTTCCAAAATAGAGGTTCGATGAACCATTAGGGTTTACCAGATAGGCGGGGGTATTGGGGATTATGTTGGGCATTGCAACATCCTTAGCTGGATCGATAGGTACCCAACCTTTTGATTGTGCATATATAGTTTCAACATTTACAATACTGATAAACATTAGAACCATGGTAGCTGTTGATCGGTAAAACCTCCGATCAATTGCCTTGATGCCTATCTTAGCGACCATATAATCCCCCAATTTTTTTACAGACTTTTCCCACTTATGCAACGTATGCTAATGGTGCGTAGGACAATAGCAACAAGTTCCTCTCCGCGCATCCCTCAAATATGGGATATGAAATTCCACAAATAATTTATTAAAAACTCCAAAATCATTGAGGAAAAATTAAATATAAATAAAAACAAAGATTAAGTTTTAATTATGTAGGGTAGGATGATGCCTGATTACGGAGAGATGACAACATAATTTTTTATGTAATAGTTCAGTAATCATCTCTCCCTCTGTGGAAACGTCTGCTATGCGAGGGAATTATCATGATAGCAACAATAAATTCTGGGTGGCGGGAACATCTCATCACTATCTGGTCACCGTTGTGTCCAATCAGCAACACCCTGCCCATTGCTATCACACCGGCTGATATAGATTTAACAGCCCATTGTTACGGTCGATGCCATACCTTGCAACAATGTTGCCGCATTTAACCCAGCACCTGTTAATTCTAACCATTGTTTTTTTATGGCTATCGGGTTACATCAAATCGGTTGCGGCACAAACTGCTTCCGCTCATGTGGTGGAGCAGGCACGCCTGAACTACACAGCCTCGAGCACCGTGCCGTCTGAAAATGAGTCAGGCTGGCAACAACGCTCACTACCTGACCACACATTAGAATCACAAACAAGTACAACAGGGTGGTATGAAGTAACGTTAACGTTAGAGAGTTCCCCCACTGATATATGGGCAGTCTACCTCCCCGAAATAGCGGTTAATGCAAAAATATTACTCAACGATCAACTACTGGGATATGGCAGCCGTTATGGTAACCCGCATCCACCACAAACCACACGACCGCTCTACCTACAGATCCCGATAGGCATGTTACGCACTGGTCTTAATACCTTATATATTGAGATAAACCCAATTCAACCTTCATCCGTTTTTATAAGCCGTGTTCACATAGGCCCCGCAACCTTACTAAAAAAGCGCTTTGAAGATCGCACGCTCTGGCGCACCACAGTTCCTACCGTCGTGCAGGTCATAACAGCGGTTATCAGCATCTGCCTCATTGCATTGTGGGTACGACGTCGCCAGAAGCAGCACTACCTCTGGCTTGTCGTTGCCACACTTTTCTGGGCCATGCACACTGTTGACCTTATCAACAGCGCTGCCTGGCAAACCCACTGGGCCATCTGGATCGGCCTGCTTGGATTCTCGGTCTGCCTGATGATGTTTACGCATCGCTATTGCGGTTTACGTAGGCCGTTGCTGGAACGCACCCTTTTCCTGACGGCTGCACTCCTCTCATTGATGATGATTACATCACCATCCGCATGGTCACAACAGATCTCACCTTGGTTATTTCACCTTTTGCTCGTGGTTATAGCGATTTATAGCAGCTGGATTGTTTGGGAACATTACCGTCACTCCCGTGTATTGATAGAGATTTTGATGGTGGTGGCAATCACTATCACAACGCTACTTGCTCTCTACGAGTGGCTGATTATTACCGGCGTGCTCGACGCTGAGCGCTACCACCTACTCTATCTTGGCATTCCTCTGCTACAGCTGGCCATTGGAGGCTCTCTGAGCTATAGATACTTACACACACTACGTGATACTCAATCACTCAATGAAGATATTACCCGGCAGGTAAAGTTACGTACACTTGAGCTTGGCGAACAACACGAACGTTTGCGGACGCTGGAACGAACACAAGTACTCGCTACCGAACGCGAACGCATGATAAGAGAGATGCATGACGGTGTGGGTGGACAGCTTGTATCGGCGTTGGCAATGCTCGAAAGCGGCCAATACACAAGCCAATCTCTTGCGGAGTACCTGCGTGGCACATTGAACGATCTTCGGTTAATTCTTGATTCACTGGACCCCTCTCATAGTGACCTGTGCATCGCGCTGGCTTCATTGCGCCCGTGCATCGAAACCTGTTTAAAATCACAGGATATAAAGCTGCTGTGGCAGTTAGGCAATCTTCCTTCCGACATTTTGCTCGGCCCGCAGCAGATCCTTCAAGTATTGCGAATTGTGCAGGAGGCAGTGACCAATATCGTAAAACATGCACAGGCACAGAGGGTGACAATCAGCGGTTATCTCAATACTACCGATCAAGGCAGTGAAGTCATCATGATTGATATCGTCGACAATGGCGTTGGCATCACACCAACATCCTCATCTGGCCGTGGCATGAAAACCATGGCAGGCCGTGCAAAAGATCTGGGAGGCTCTCTCGATATTTCATCAACAGCACAGGGTACAAACATACGACTACAAATCCCCTTATCTACAAAGGAAATAAAGAAACAACATTAAAGAAAATTTAACTATTCACTCAGTGCAATAATTCCGCGCTGGGTGGCTTCGTAGACGGCCTCTGTTCTCGAATGTACTGCCAGTTTTTGATAAATATGTTTAGTGTGTGTCATGACAGTATGGGGAGATACTTTGATTAAATTTGCGATCTCCATTCCAGAAAACCCTTTTGCAATGTATTGTAAAATCTCACTCTCCTTTTCCGTCAGCTGGGTCTCCGCTGTCAGCTTTTGGCCAAGTTTTTTTTCGATTATTCTAAAACGATTCAGCAGATACCGTGCCACAGCAGGACTTATAGGTGACCCACCCGCAACCAGTTGCATAATCGACTCTCCTACACAGCCCAGACGTTCATCCTTCAACAAATATCCTGTGGCGCCCGCTGCCAGCGCCGACACCACATGTCGCTCATCATCAAAAACAGTGATCACTATTGCCTCTGTTGTGTATTCGCGCTCATAAAGCTCACGAATAAGCTGCGTACCATCTCCGTCAGGCAGACCGATATCAACCAACATCACATCCGGTTGTCCACGATCAAGAATGGTACGTGCTTGTGCTAATGTTGTTGCAACCCCAAACAGCTCAAGCTGTGCATGATCCGCTATTACCTGCATAAAACGCACTGCTATGGGTTCTTGATCTTCAACAATAAGAACAGAATAGATCATAATTATCGATTCCCGTTTTTCTATGAGTAGAAAAAATCATGCTGATCACGATCCCCTTTCAATCCACAATATAGCCATAACGAATAGCTTAACAGCATGCTAATATTTTCTCTCAAATGAACTCCACCCAAAAACAGAATAGCAGTTACGCGGGAGTTTTGTTGTACCATTTGCCTGATCACGTAGCAGTGCCAATTGTTAACAATGCCACCAATCGAAGGAGTGAGATGTGGCCTTACTAAATAAAAAATCTCAAATAGATACGCCCAGCTTACTACTGGCGCTGGGCATCTATTTTATTGGGGTAATATTGATTGCATCAGTGATCTACATCATCAGCCGTCAATCATATATGGCCGAGATCGATACACGTCTAGTGGCTGCCGCAAAAAATATGCCCACAATATTGCCCGCCGATTTTCATGACCGTGCGATATCAGCAGACAGCATCAGCAGCACCGAAGATCAGATAAATCTGAATGAATTATCAAAACATGCTGCAACAGGTGGTTTTGCCTATCTGTACACCTACATCATCCAGAACAATACTGTCTATTTCACCGCCAGCAGCTACGCGACTAATGACGTTAAATACAATACTGTATCGCACTACTGGACAGACTACCCAGAAGCTAAACCAGTATTTCTGGCCGCCATGCAGTCAGACCAGCCACTATTCGATACTTACTCTGATCGCTGGGGCACTTTCCGCAGTGTATTGATCCATTTTCAATCGCCAAAAGGCAACTATTACGTTGCAGCTGCTGACATGGAGATATCGATTATCAAGCGCTCACTCAGATGGCGTGTATTTGTCGTAATTATTATCAGCATTATGATGCTTGCCCTTGCACTGCCATTTATACGTGTATTCACCCGTACTTACGCCGCAATGAACAGCGAATTACTGCAACTCAACAAACAGTTAAACCAAGATATAGAACATTCGCGTAAAGTAGAGGGGGAGTTACGACAACGCCAAGAGCAAAACAATCACCATTAAGTCACTATTAAAAATAGCAACCCAATTTCGAGTTGAATCTGCGGTTTAATTTAGCGCGACTACAAATTACAATGATATTTTAAAATACGGAGGCTGCCTGGCAGGCAAAACCATGAATGATCAAGTTGAAAAAATGATGGATCTCTCGATGAGCTATCTAACCAGCTACGGCCTCAATGTGATTGGCGCCATCGTTACACTGATTGTTGGTTACATGATCGCTGGCTGGCTATCGCGCGTGACCTATCAAGCGATGCGCAAGTCGGGCAGGATCGATCCTGTTTTCCATCAGCTGCCAGGCAAGATTGTCCGTATCGTTGTCATCGTCTTTACCCTGATTGCG
>CAMTXZ010000236.1:0-2810 GCA_947085765.1 uncultured Chromatiaceae bacterium
GACTGCATGAAGACAATGGTTGGAAAATCCAACAGATCCAACCCGGTCTTTACCAGCTCTGGATTACAGATCAGGACATCAATTCCGCGATCCACCTGGTCGATAATCCAATCCTCACGCTTAACGGTATCCACCGATGAGCGCAGTACAGCCGGTTTTAACCCCTGAGATTGCAATAGGGATTTCAGCCGGGTAGCCGTATCACGCTTGCCTGTATAAACGGTATAGACCAGCACCCGCTTACCTTGACTCCTTGCCTCCTTACAAATGCGAATCAACTCCTCCTCCTTGGGCATTATCTCGTCTTCAGAAAAGATAGATCCTGTATAGCAAAGCAAGTCTCGCGTTCTTGGATGCACCACCGTTTCATCCCTAAAACAGGTATCAGGCCATGCCAGTAGCACGTTCATGACCACCCCTAACAGACTGGTATCACCACGCGCCAACGCCTCCCGCAGATCAGACATCAATTGCCGTTGCATACGCTCATAACACGTCCGCTGCTCGTCTGTCATCGGCACCTCAAGATAGTGCTCCTGGTAGCCCGGCAGTACATTGTTGCCAATATCTTTGAGCTTCAAAAACACCGTAAATGGCAACACAAAACGGGCGATCCCTTTTGGCCCAAAACCAGGCCCCTTGCTTGTCCTAACACTGATTTTTTTACCCTTAGAGGTTCGGTGTGATCCCCCTTCGGTCTCAGTGTAGATATCTTTGAGCACGCCATGCTCACGCATGAACGACATTGCTGCACCGCCCAGGCTGCCACGGTCACTATATGCATATCCATCCTCTATCATCCGTTTTGGCATGATTCGCCACAACAAATAAAAGATGTCGTCTGCATATCCCCCCATGAGTGTGCCCGTCAACAAGATCACCTTATCAACCTTGTTGGCCAGCACGCCCATGGCCTGGCCTTGGGCCGATGAGTCATTCTTGTACTCATGGCCTTCATCGATGATCAGCTGACTGAAATAGCGGTTTGGCAGATACCGCTTGATAAACTCAGTCGCCTGATAACCGCCTTGCCCAAACGAGATCTCTATGTTTGCCATGGCCCGCTCCATGCGTTTGGCCTGTTTGTCACTGAAGATCAACTCACCTTCCTCATCCATCAGATTGATGAATTCGTAGACGTTGTCACTCAACATGCCGCCCAGAAGATCCTCACCAAAGATCGATACCAAGCGATCTGCCGTCTTCGCGCCGATCGTCGGAATCTGGCACAGGGTATTCATCACCAGCTCCCGACGTGTCGTCTTATGGGTAGACGGCCGCATCAATGCCCATAAAGGCTCACAGCACGCTGTACAAGCGTAACGTTTGTCATCAGGGAACATCATTGGCGATATCCGATTACCATCGGCATCACACACCATCGTGGCACACGCTGGACAAGCCGCATATTCGTGCTTTTGTAGCAGGCTCCCCGAATCAGGGTTGCCTTCTTCAATGTTGACACGCACATATCGCCGCCGGGTGACAAAAGCAGGTTTCCAGTGAAATCCCATTCGCATACGCACCCGACCAATCACAAAAAACTCAGGTCCATCATGATCCAGCACCCCAACAGACTCCCGTAGAAGTAACAACTTGGTCAGGGTATCCGGACCGTTCAGCACCCAGACACGGGCGTTAGGTACGGTTTCCATAATCTCCCGTCGCCACTTGTAGACCAGGTGAGGAGGGGAGATCACCAGCGTTCGCCGGTGGCCTTCTGCCTGCATGACCGCCGCGCAAGCAATCGCCATCATTGTCTTGCCGGTACCCATCTCTGCGTTGATGATGGCCGCCTTCTCACCTTCATCCATGAGAAGCGCGCTCACCGCCTGCACAACATCGGCCTGAGCTGGAAAGGGCGATCGCAATAGATTCGCCATCGTTTGCCGGCGAGACTCATTGACGACGCCGGTATAGACAGGCGGGTTCTGCCGCTGAACTGCATCAAGCAATCCATCACCAAAATCCCGAATAAAATCACTCAGTGCGATAACATTCTCAGGATGAGGTTCAAACTCACCTGTTTCATCATTATCTGCTCCAGGTGTAACGTCTTCGTTGTTTGCTAACATTGGGTATGCTCCAGTAAGTAAAAAAATGGGGCACAGCCGAAGACCCGCCAGGGCATCGGTCATGCCCCGTGGGGAAAGTGCTATTATCTAAAGATATCCAGCCGAGGCCAGATTATGGAAGCGCGTCAACTCTACATTCAAGATCCAATCACGCATCAGATTCGCATGACCAAAGCCGGTATTGAAAAGTACGCAACCCGCTTTGCGCGTGTAGGTGTTCAGGCAAGTAAAATAAAAACGGTGGAAGCGTTTAAAGCCGCTGTTGAAGCCTGTTTCACATCAGAGATGGAAACGTTGGCTTCAACAGCGAAGGGCAAAAACGCCGATCTCGATGAGATTATGACTGGCCTGCCCGGATGGGAGTAACTACTCCTCAAACAGGGATTTCAGCTCGATATATTCGGTTATCAATACCAGCGCCTCAAAGGCGTTGGTTTCTTTAACCTTCCCACTGTCGATCAGCGCTTTAAGTCTGCTTTGGCGCTCACGTAATTCAGCCACGCTCGCACTATTGCAGTATTTGTGAATTTTCCAAACTTCCATCGGGTGTACTCCTCTTGAAAAATAAAGAGGGAACACCGCCCAATGGGTGATGTTCCCAGTGGGTTGATAGTATTGAATCGCCGTCCAGGTGGACGGGGCAAGCATTTAACGATTCACGGCTCGCTCAACAGAGGCCACATCGGTGGCTGCTGAATATTTATAATCCTTTCCAATGATTCTAATCATTGGAAA
>CAMTXZ010000237.1:0-1147 GCA_947085765.1 uncultured Chromatiaceae bacterium
ATGTGTGTCTTTTGTGTTTGATTTATACACACCAAGGAGATGCACATGGAAAACATAGCAAGACTGGAAACAAACAACGACAACAGGTTCAACTCCATCTATGGAGCAACCCTGACCGATAGCGAAAAGAGCACGCTCATCGCGCTATCTCTTGATCTCTTGAGGGAGAAATACAGACCTGGATTTGTGATTAAAAATCCAGCAGATGTCTCTGACTTTTTGCGCTTGAAATTGGCTGATGTCAAGAATGAGATATTTGGTGCAATATTTCTGACCAATCGTAACGCCATTATCAGTACCGATGACCTGTTTCATGGAACAATTGATACGGCGTCAGTATATCCACGCGTTGTCGTTCAACGGGCAATGGAGCGCAATGCTGCTGCGGTGATTTTTTATCATAATCACCCTTCAGGCGAACCAGAGCCGAGTGAAGCTGACAAGATGATAACAAGCCGTTTAAAAGAAGCGCTTTCACTCGTTGATACTCGCGTTCTCGACCACTTGGTGGTTGGCGGCGGAGAATTTATCTCCTTTAGTGAGCGAGGCTATTTATAAATCTATTTCACCCTTCCCCGCATGTCTGCGGGGCCTTTCAAAAGACTGACTGATTAACCGCATCCACCATTACCCCACAAGGGCACACCACTCTTGATGGGGAGGTGCGTCTTTTGTGTTTGATTAATACACATCAAGGAGACACGCATGGAAAGTCATAAACGTAATTTTTTAGTAAATTTTAAAGAAACATCGAAGGCACTGATCGAATCCGAATTAGAGGCGTGGCGTCAGGGTGAGCGATTATGGAATGTTGCGAATCAATTTAACGAAACAATATTAAACGATGCACTAAAACATCTGGATAGAAAAATTCAGCATGCTTACAATCATTTTTCTGGATGTTGTCCTCCTGCCATGGAGTTGGCACGCTACCTCTCTGAGTTTAAAGCACCCGAGATAGATAGTATCTGGGTTGATTAAAATTTATGTCATGCCCGCCCCACACCTGTGTGGGGCCTTTCCAGAACATCCATGAGGGTGTTGCGGAAAGGCGGTTTCACCCGGCGTCACTGCGGTCTATCAGTGGCATTGTTAAGTCCCCGCGTGAGCACAGCGGTCGGGGACGGATCATTTGATCCGGTGCTCA
>CAMTXZ010000238.1:0-25613 GCA_947085765.1 uncultured Chromatiaceae bacterium
AAGTTACCGAGCATCTCAAAGAAGGTGTGGTGGCGGGCGGTGTAACCGACGTTCTCCAGGTCGTTATGTTTGCCGCCGGCACGCACGCAACGCTGGGAGCTGGTGGCGCGATTGTAGGGGCGTGGCTCCAGACCGAGAAAGGTCTCTTTAAACTGCACCATGCCGGCATTGGTGAAGAGCAGCGTCGGGTCATTGCCCGGCACCAGCGAGCTGCTGGCGACAATCTCATGACCACGTGTATGAAAAAACTCCAGAAAGGTCTGGCGAATCGCTGCACTCTTCATCTTAATCCCACTCATCCTGTTGTTTCATCGCGCCGTTGATCTGATCCACAGTAAAACCGCGATACTGCAGAAAGCGCATCTGTTTGGCGCGCTCTTCATACTTATCCGGCAATGCATCACCAAAACGCTTTTGCCGCACCTCTACCGCCAGCTGCCGCCATGACTGATCCAGCAGTGACTCTTCAATTGCATCATTAGCAATGCCGTGATCACGTAACGCTTGGCGCAACCGCAGCGGCCCAAGGCCACTGTTGATTTTGTAACGCACAAAACTCTCAACGAAACGTTCGTCAGAGAGCAACCGCTCTGCGATCAACGCCGCTAACGCAACATCGACCACCGCCGCTTCATAATCACGGGAGAGTAACTTGCGGCGCAGCTCGTGACTGGAGTGCTCGCGCCGGGCCAACAGGTTCATTGCTGTTGCCCGACACTGTTTTAGCCCGCGCTCGCCCATTCAGATAGATCAGGCCTCTTCAACCTCAACCTCATCCGCAACCGGGGCACCCGAAGCAACAACAACGGCCAGCAACTTTTCACGAATTTTGGCTTCGATCTCTTTGGCCATCGCGGGGTTTTCTTTCAGATAGATACGCACGTTATCCTTACCCTGACCGATCCGGGTACCGCTATAGCTATACCAGGCGCCAGACTTGTCGACGATGCCTTCTTTGACACCCAGGTCGATCACCTCACCTTCACGCGAAACACCTTCGCCATAAAGGATGTCGAACTCGGCCTGCTTAGAGGGTGGCGCCACCTTGTTCTTGACGACCTTAACGCGGGTCTCGCTGCCAACCACCTCATCACCCTTTTTGATCGCGCCGATGCGGCGGATATCGAGGCGGACGGAGGAGTAAAACTTAAGGGCGTTACCACCAGTGGTGGTCTCTGGGCTACCAAACATCACACCAATCTTCATGCGGATCTGGTTGATGAAGATCACCAGGGTATTGGAACGTTTGATGTTGGCCGTGAGCTTACGCAGCGCCTGCGACATCAGGCGCGCCTGCAACCCCATGTGGGAGTCGCCCATGTCACCTTCGATTTCAGCCTTGGGCGTTAGCGCGGCGACGGAGTCAATCACCACCACGTCAACGGCGCCCGAGCGCACCAGCATGTCGGTGATCTCCAGCGCCTGTTCACCGGTATCGGGCTGCGACACCAGCAGGTCATCAATGTTGATGCCCAGCTTAGCGGCGTAGGTCGGGTCCAGCGCATGTTCGGCATCGACAAACGCGGCGGTGCCGCCCAGCTTCTGGGCCTCGGCAATCACTTGCAGTGTCAGCGTGGTTTTACCAGACGACTCAGGACCATAGATTTCAACAATACGGCCACGTGGCAGACCGCCGATGCCAAGCGCAATATCAAGCCCCAGGGAGCCAGTGGATATCACATCAATATCACGGATCGCCCCCTCATCGCCCATGCGCATGATGGAGCCTTTGCCAAACTGGCGCTCAATCTGGGTCAGCGCTGCACTCAACGCCTTACGCTTGTTGTCATCCATTGGAATTCCCCTGTTAACTGGTTTGAAACGTCCGATCCAGCCACAGGCCAAATCAACTGGCGGGCATTATCACATAGATAGTTATGGCGGGCCTAGCCCTTCTCCCGCCCTGAATGAGAAGACCAACGGGTATCCCGTCATACCTGCTGCAGCAACTCCAGCACTCCATTCAGCGCTAACACCACCGCCGCTTGCCGCACCGCCTCACGCTCGCCCGGCTGCTGCACACGGCGCGTGATGACCGCATGATCTTGCATGCCCCAGGCCAGGCAGAGTGTGCCGACCGGTTTCTCCACCGAGCCACCATCAGGGCCGGCTATACCACTGATCGCCAGCGCCACCTGGGCGTGGCTATGACGCAATGCCCCCGCCACCATCTGCGCCACCACCTCTTCACTGACCGCACCAGATTGCGCCAGTGTTGCGGCACTGACCCCCAGCATCTCGCACTTGGCGGCGTTGCTGTAGGTGACAAAACCGCGTTCAAACCACTGCGAACTGCCGGGCACCGCTGTCATCACCTGCGCCACCCAACCGCCGGTACAGGACTCCGCCGTTGTCAACATCAGGCCCCGCTGCTGCAGGGCGCTGCCGACCGATTGCGCCAGTTTTATTAACTCCATCAACGCCCTCCCTGAATCTTCATTATGGATTCACATTAAATTTACGGTAGCATACGCCAGCCCAACAACGAGCCATCCAGAAAGCCTATGTCTTTGTCACTGCGCGACCGTATTCAAGCCCTGATTCAGTATCCACTGCCACACCATCTGCTCTCACGCCTGATGTATCACATCATGCGCATCGAGTGGCGCCCGTTCAAAAATGCCATGATCCGGCTGATCAGCAAACGTTTCGCTATCGACATCAGCCTGGCACAAGAGCAGAACCTGGATGCCTACCCGCACTTCAACAGTTTTTTTACCCGGGCACTGCGTCAAGAGGTGCGGCCCATTGTCAGTGGCGCTGACAACATCGCCTCACCGGTCGATGGCACCGTCAGCCAGATAGGGCCCATCCAGGACGGTCGCATCTTCCAGGCCAAGGGCCATGACTACAGCCTGCTGACACTGCTGGGCGGACAACAGCAGCTGCACGACCTGTTTGTCGACGGCCAGTTCACCACCATCTACCTGTCGCCGCGTGACTACCACCGCATTCACATGCCGCTCACGGGCAAGCTCAAGGAGATGCTCTACATTCCCGGCCGACTCTTCAGTGTCAGCCCCGCCATCACCCGCGCCATCCCTGGACTGTTTGCCCGCAACGAACGGTTGGTCACCGTGTTTGAGACGGAGTTCGGCCCGATGGCCGTGATCCTGGTGGGCGCGATTTTTGTTGCGGGCATTGAGACGGTCTGGACAGAGAACTTTGGCGAACAGACGTTCCGCCGCTTCCAACATTGGGACTACGCCAATGACAGCACCCTGCCCCCCATCAGCCTGGAAAAAGGGGCCGAGATGGGGCGCTTCAACATGGGTTCGACGGTGATTCTGCTATTTGCCAACCGGCAGATGGAGTGGGAAAAACATCTGCACAGCGAACAGGCGGTGCAGATGGGAGAGCTGATTGGGCGACGGTTACACGCTTAGACGTCGAACCCTACATCCTTATGTTTAAGGACTTCACGCAGTGAACGGAACGAAGAGGCATCGATATCCTTAAACATAATGCCAACCCCCGCACTATCAGCCCGAACAATCTTGGCCGGTACGCGGTATTTGGTGTAGTCACCCACCGCACCAAACTTGAATACCAGCTCAACGGGCACGTCCAGACCAGGCAGTAACTCCGCCAGCTCCACATACACCCCGCTCAGGCTTATGTCTCGTGTACGGCAATTCACAACTTCCAGATCTTTATAATGCAGATCTACGTTCAGTCGAGCGGGCGTCCGAATTGTCCACCTTTTTTCCATCGTTATTTCTCTAGTTTGTTATCTGACGTAGTGATCGCAACCAAGTTGATGACATTACACTCACGCCGACAACCTGTCTATTACCCTGAGCAACAACTATGCCCTAACCACCTCTGGCTATCAAATCAGACAGAACGTGTATTAATTCATTATGTTAAAAAAACAACTGGCGACCGAAACAGGAATAGGAACGTGGCCGCTAGCCAATCATGTCAATTTTTTCGACAACAGACCGTTCCATTCTCTCTCAAGAACAATTTCATCTTTAAAAATAATGTTTTTATAGCGGTAGGACAAATACGCAGCCGCAGCTATGCTTGGCACTAATCGTTTATTCCAAGGAGCGGTCACATGAGAGTTGCAACCTTCAACATTGAAAACCTGGACGATACCAACAACCCATCTCTGGATGAACGGATCGAGATTTTGAGACCGCAGCTACTGCGGATTAACGCCGACATCCTCTGCCTGCAGGAAGTTAACGGCCAGGAGCGAGCAGGAGAGAAGCGACAACTGCTGGCGCTAAAGGCACTGATTGCCGGTACACCCTACGCCGACTATTTTATGACAGCGACCGAAACCAGCAACAACGAAGTCTACAACCTGCGCAATCTGGTAATCCTCTCCCGCTACCCGATACTGACCTCGCGGCAGGTGAGAAATGAGTACGTAGGTGATCTCTTCTACCGCCGCATCACCGCCCTGCCTCACGAAGCGGAGGCAAAAGAGCTAGGCTGGGAACGGCCTATTCTGCATGTCAGACTGGATCACCCCAATGGTCCGATCGATGTAATCAACATCCATCTGAAATCACGCATCCCCAGCGCCATTCCGGGGCAACGTGAAGGCTTTGGTTTCAAGAGCGTGGCCGGATGGGCCGAGGGTTACTTTATCTCTTCCATGAAACGTGTCGGCCAGGCATTGGAAGTACGTTTGATGATCGACGAGATTCTGGATCTGACGCCACACGCCAAGATCATTGTCTGCGGCGACTTCAACTCCGAACCAGGAGAGGTTCCGGTTGAGGCTATTGCAGGCCGTATCGAAAACACCGGCAATGCCGCACTAAAATTCAAGCAGATGATTTCGTGTAGCAACTCTATCCCTATGGAGTCACGTTACACACTTATCCATGAGGGGAAAGGCAACCTGCTCGACCACATGCTGATGTCGCGTTCGTTGCTGGCTTACTACCGTTCTGCCGAGATCCACAACGAAATTCTGCACGATGAGTCCATCGCTTTTGCCACAGACGTCAAATACCCAGAGTCGGACCACGCGCCATTTGTGGTCACCTTTGATCTTTAACAGTCAACCACGCGGTCCTGTCGAAAACGGCACGGACTGCGATCACTGCCCTTGCTGTTCCAACAGCTGGCGCTGCTGATCGGCTGCGGTCTGCATTGTCGCTTCAACCCCTTTTGCCTGCTCCAGGGCATCTACCTGTCCCTGCCATACATGAGTCTCTGGCACGGCCTTCTGCCCATCAGACTCGTTGCCACATGCTGTCAGTAACAGACAAAATGGAATTACCATCATAAAACCGACCCAACTGCGCATCACACCTCTCCTCAAATTATGGATACGGTCTGGTATCGGCACGCTGCCCCCATCCCAAAACCTGCCGTTCTGGAAGCATAAAAAAACCACCTCCGGATGCGGGCCGGGGTGGCTCTTTTATAACTGCAATCTGACTAACGACGATCTATTTTGGCAACTCAATGCCCAGCCGCCGCGCCACCTCTTCATAGGCCTCGACCACACCACCCAGCCCCTGACGGAAACGATCTTTATCGAGCTTTTCACGGCTGTTCAGATCCCAGAGACGGCAACCGTCGGGACTAAACTCATCACCCAGAATCACCTCGCCATGGAAGCGGCCAAACTCAAGTTTGTAATCCACCAGCAGCATGCCACCCTCCAGGAAGAGCTGCTTCAGCACCGTGTTCACCTTAAAGGTCAGCGCCTTCATCTTGGTAACCTCCGCTGGAATCGCCCAGCCAAAGGTTTCGATGTGAGATTCGTTGACCATCGGATCATGCAGCGCATCGTTCTTGAGGAAAAATTCAAAGGTCGGCGGATTGAGATCCAGCCCCTCTTGAACCCCGAGACGACGACAGAGGCTGCCGGCGGCGATGTTGCGCACCACACACTCGACCGGGATCATATCCATCTTTTTGACCAGCACCTCGTTATCAGAGATGAGCCGTTCGAAGTGGGTGGGGATGCCGGCCGCTTGCAACTTGGCCATGATAAAGGCATTAAAGCGGTTATTGACCATGCCCTTGCGCGCCAGCTGCTCGATACGCTGACCATCAAAGGCGGAGGTATCATCACGAAAATGGAGGATCAATTTATCCGGATCATCGGTGGTGTAGACCGACTTTGCCTTGCCCGCATACAGCTCCGCTCTCTTTTCCATCATTACCATCCTCACACTAGAGTTACGTTTCTAAAATTCGTTAACCAATGACGGGGCTATTAAGCAATCTCGCGCCACATCAGCCCTTCGTCCTGATCAGCCACACCGATCCAGTCGAGACTGCAATTCATCACCTCAGCCAGCGCCTGCTGCGCCAAGGCGGGACGATTATTCTCGGCACTCAAATGGGCGGCCACCAGATGCTGCAATCTGGACCGGTCCAGCGTACTCAGCAGTTTGGCAGACTGAACATTGCTTAGATGACCATGGCGACCACCAACACGCTGCTTGAGCGACGCTGGATACCCGCCTCCGTGCAACATGTCGCTATCGTGGTTGCACTCCAATAACAAGGCATCACAACCACTGAGCTGACTCTCGATATGCGGTGTCCAGCAGCCGACATCGGTCAGAATACCCAACCGTCGCTGACCATCACCAAAGACAAACTGGACCGGCTCCCGTGCGTCATGGGGCACCGGATAGGGGGCCAGCTCGAGGGCATCAATGGCAAAAGTGGCGTGACTGTTAAACAACTGCTGCTGTGGCAACACCCCCAAACGCGGGTGGCGCGCCGTGCCGGGGGTCATCCAGACCGGAATATTATAGCGCCGCGCTAACGGGCCAACGCCATTAATGTGATCACCATGTTCATGGGTGACCACAATGGCCGTCAGGTCGGAGGGGTGTTTGCCCAGCCGGGCCATACGTGCCACAACATGAACGGTGGCAAAGCCACAATCGAGCAGCACCAGTGTATTGTCAGCCTCGATCAGCGTGCCATTGCCACGGCTGCCGCTGCCCAGAGAGGCAAAGCGCATCGACGTTACTCCCTGGTCTCAGAGTTAATCTCGGGTTTGGCCTCAACAGGAAAGTTGGCAGGTTCAGGTGGGCTGCTATCGAAGGGCGCAGCAGCGCTTGTTGCTGGCGACAACTCTGGCAACATCAGTGCATCATCGCTGACAGGCGGCGTTAATGAGTCAGGCAGTTGTAGCGGAGCGATGCTCTGGCTGGTGAGATAGGCCTGGCGCTTCTGCTCCGCCACACCACAGCCACTGGCAACCAAGGCAACCGCCAATAACAGCAGTCCGGCGCGAATCAAAGCACGCCTGCCTGGCGCATAGCCTGGCGCAGAATCTCATGGTACTGCGAGGAGAATACCGTGAGCGGCAGACGGATGCCCAGACCAATCAGCCCCATCTCGGCCAGTGCCCACTTCACCGGGATCGGATTGGCCTCAACAAACAGGTGTTCGTGCAATCCCGCCAACGGCGCATCCAGCGCCTCAGCCTTGGTTTGATCACCGGCCAGTGCAGCGGCGCACATCTCATGCATCGCCTTGGGTGCAACATTGGCGGTGACCGAGATCACCCCTTTACCACCCATCAGGATCAGCTCGCGGCAGGTGGCGTCATCACCGCCATAAAGATCAATCGCATCACCGCAGCCATCGAGGATCTCCTGCGCCCGCTGCAAATCACCGGTCGCCTCCTTGAGGCCGACGATGTTGGCGATCTTGGCCAGCCGCTCAACAGTGGCAGGTTTGAGGTCACAGCTGGTACGACCGGGAACGTTATAAAGGATATGAGGAATGGCCACTGCTTCAGCAATCGCCTTGTAGTGTAGGTAGAGCCCCTCCTGCGTCGGTTTGTTGTAGTAAGGGGTCACCAACAGGCAGCCATCCGCACCGGACTCCATGGCGCTGCGACTCAGACTGATCGCCTCACGGGTGCAGTTGGAGCCAGTCCCGGCGATCACCGGGACACGGCCACGCACCAGCTCAACAGTCCTGCGGATGACGGCGCAATGTTCGCTATCGTCGAGTGTTGGCGACTCACCCGTCGTGCCCACCGCAACAATGGCATCAGTGCCATTATCAAGATGAAACGCTACCAGGCGCTCCAGCCCCTCATAATCGAGGCTGCCATCCGCCTGCATCGGGGTTACCAGGGCCACCATGCTGCCGTGAAACATAGCTTTTTACTCTCCGTACCGCAGAAAAACGCCCATGGTACTGATGGCATGGGCGGAAGACAAGCACCAGTTGAGCAGTAGCCAAGCCTCTAAACGTCCCCTTTCCGGGGCGATGGGAAGTGGCGTATGATGAATTTCATTTACAAAACTCATCACCTTCCATCTATCAAGAGTAGAAAGTCTAGTATGTCGAATCATCTGGTCATTACCGCCGTCGGCAACGACAGGCCCGGCATTGTCAACGAACTCACCAAACAGATCCTTGAGAGCGGCTGCAATATTCAGGATAGTCGCATGACCATCCTCGGTGGCGAATTTGCCATCATTCTGCTACTGGCGGGCAACTGGAATGCCATTGCCAAGGCGGAAGATAGCCTGCCACGTATGGCGGAACAGCTCGGCCTCAGTCTGACCTGCAAACGCACAGAGTCGCGCATCAAACAGACCAATCTGCTCAGCTACCATGTTGATGCACTGGCCATCGATCAGCCTGGCATCGTTCATCAGGTGTCTGAGTTTTTCTCCAGTCGCAATGTCAATATCGAAAGCCTCAACAGCGATACCTACAACGCCGCCCACACCGGCACACCCATGTTTGCCCTGACCATGACAGTCAACATCCCTGCCAACCACTCCATCGCTCAACTGCGCGAACAGTTTCTCGATTTCTGTGATGCGGTGAATATCGATGGCATGATGGAACCGGTTCGCGGCTAACCCTCCGCCTAATGTAATCCCCTGAAAGGACGACAACAATGATAGTGGAACTTGGTAGTGAGGTGCCTGACTTTGAAGTACCTGCCACAACAGATCAAACGATCAAACTTGCCAATCTCAAAGGCAAAAATATCGTGATTTACTTCTACCCCAAGGACAGCACACCTGGCTGCACCCTTGAGGGACAAAACTTCCGCGACACCCATTCCAAATTTATCCGTGCCAATACCGTGATTTTTGGCGTCTCCCGCGACAGCCTGAAATCTCATGAAAACTTCAAGACCAAACAGGCGTTTCCCTTCGAACTGATTTCCGACAAGGAGGAGATACTTTGCACCCTATTTGATGTGATCAAACTTAAAAACATGTACGGCAAACAGGTGCGCGGCATTGAGCGCAGTACTTTTCTTATCGATGTAAACGGTGTGTTACGCCAGCAATGGCGCAAGGTAAAAGTGGATGGTCATGTTGACGAGGTGCTCACGGCTGCCGAAGCTCTCAACCAATAGGCCGCTATCAAGTAGTTAGTTGCAAAGGAGAAGTAGCGATGCCAGCAAAACGTGACAACAGCCCCAAACGACTCTTTGTCCTGGATACCAATGTGCTGATGCACGATCCAGCCTGCCTCTACCGCTTTCAGGAACACGATATATTCCTGCCCATGATTGTCCTGGAGGAGCTGGACAAAAATAAACGCGGCCACTCCGAGGTCTCACGTAACGCCCGCCAAGCCAGCCGTTTCATGGAAGAGCTGATCAGCGGAGCTGGCAAGAAGGATATCGAAAAAGGCATCAAACTTCCGCAACCCGTTAACAGCAGTTTTGTTAGTGGCCACATCTTCTTTCAGACACGTCACCTGACCTACGAACTTCCCGCCAGTCTGCCTGGCAGCATCCCCGACAACAATATCCTGGGCACGGCGCTGGCATTACAGAAGTCACGTATGGACTCCAAGGTGATCATCGTCTCCAAGGATATCAACCTGCGCATCAAGGCGGCAGCCCTCGGTATTCTGGCGGAGGATTATCAGGATGACCAGGTGCTGGACGATCTCAACCTGCTCTACACCGGCAAGAGTGAAATCAAACCCGACTTCTGGGAGAGCCATGCCAAGGAACTCACTTCATGGAAAAAGGAGGGCCGCACCTTTTACAAGATTAATGGTAACGACCTCGACGCCTGGCATCCCTATCAGTTGGTTTATGAAAATGTGGAAAATGGCTTTGAAGCGATCGTCCGTGAGGTAAAAGATGGCAGCGCCATCCTCGAGATGAGCAACAACTATCGCCGCTCCCACCATGCTGTCTGGGGCATTAATGCCCGTAACCGCGAACAAAATTTTGCCCTCAATCTATTGATGGACCCGGAGGTCGATTTTGTTACTTTGCTGGGCAATGCCGGCACCGGCAAAACCCTGCTGACGCTGGCAGCTGGTCTGGCCCAAGTGCTCGACGAACATCGTTATCACGAGATCATCGTCACTCGCGCTACGGTACCGATGGGGGAAGATATCGGCTTCCTGCCCGGCACCGAAGAGGAGAAGATGGTGCCGTGGATGGGGGCATTGATGGATAACCTGGAAGTGCTCGCCGGCGGTGAGGGTGGCGATTGGGGACGCGCCGCCACCAACGATCTGCTACGCAACCGCATCAAGATCCACTCACTCAACTTTATGCGTGGCCGTACCTTCCTGAAAAAATTTGTCATCATCGATGAGGCCCAGAATCTCACCTCCAAACAGATGAAGGCACTCATCACACGCGCAGGGCCAGGGACCAAAGTGGTCTGTCTCGGCAATGTCGCCCAGATCGACACACCGTACCTGACAGAGACCACTTCGGGATTGACGTTCGCCGTCGACCGCTTCAAACACTGGAGCAACAGCGGCCACATTACCCTGCTCAGTGGTGAGCGTTCACGACTGGCGGACTTTGCCGCCAACCACCTCTAAACGGCCAGACCAGCCAATCAGAACTCGGGCATAACACTGGAATGTCCATGCTGTTAAACAAAGCGGAAGACAATAGCGGCGATCCCCAGGGGGATCGCCGCAGATTATGCAACAGACCTTAGCAACGACACTGAATACAATCTACCAGCTTGTCAGGAACGGCATCAGCATGACGCCATGTATGAGCGGAAATTATCGCAGGCCAAAAAGCAGACTGGATTACAGATAGAAGGGAAATGCGAGTGGCCCAAAAATGGCCGGCGGGTCGGTTCCCGGGAAATAACTCTTAGCGCCTTCCTACATCTAATTGATAGAGTTGATAGTGACGCAGGAACAACAACTCCATATCATCGATCACCTCACTGGCAGAGCGCCCGAGCATCAGATGCTGCGAAAGCAGGTCAGACGCCTCCGCCAACAGATCAGACGCATCAAGCATCGGATACATCAGACGCAAGCGTCTCAAGGCAGCTGGCACACGCTCATCTACCGGGCGAGCCATTGGATTAAGAACTCTAACTTCACAATTTAAGTCAGTAGACTGCTGGCGATGGTGCAGATATTCAGCAAATGCAATCACTGCCATCCTATCTACATCAGAGAGATCGTTTAAAAGAGCTTGCAGTTGCTTATATTCAGCACTCATTCCGGCTCCCTGTTTAAACTAACATCCAAGTGACATCCCACAACATGAGAGAAAGGACTCACTAAGTCGACACGAGTCGCGCCCACACAAGCAAACTCCATATTTGTAACAGCTCATAACCATGCAGTTTTACACGCCTGATTGTAAAACATGAACATTCGACTAAACAGGCAAGCGCCACTAAAACAACAAAACCGGGCAATGCCCGGTTCTTTGATACTTTTTAGATCTTTAAAGCTTACTCGGCAGATGATTGCTGCGGACGATCAACCAGTTCAACAATTGCCATGGGCGCGTTGTCACCAGGGCGAAAGCCACACTTCAGAATACGCAAATAACCACCCGGACGAGCTTTGTAACGGGGTCCGAGTTCGTTGAAAAGCTTACCAACTATCTCTTTACTACGCAGGCGATCAAATGCCAAGCGACGCTTAGAGACATTGTCTTCCTTAGCCAGGGTGATCAATGGTTCAGCATGACGACGAAGCTCTTTCGCTTTTGGCAATGTTGTTCTAATGACTTCATGCTCAAAAAGTGAAACAGTCATATTCTTGAACATCGCCTTGCGGTGACTGCTGTTACGGCCTAACTGGCGACCACTTGTGCGGTGACGCATTGCTTAATTCCTTATGATAATTTTACAGATAACTCTGAACGAGCCTGCTTAAGCAGAGGCTTTTTCGCCCAGCTTCAAACTTGTCGGTGGCCAATTTTCCAGACGCATGCCCAGAGACAAACCGTGAATAGCCAGAATATCCTTAATCTCAGTTAACGATTTTTTACCAAGATTTGGGGTTTTCAAAAGCTCAACCTCAGTCCTCTGAATAAGATCACCAATGTAGTAAATATTTTCAGCCTTAAGACAATTTGCAGAGCGAACGGTCAGTTCCAAATCATCAACAGGGCGCAGCAGGATGGGATCGACCTCAGCTTCCTGGGGCGCAGATACAGGAACCTCAGTACTTTCAAGATTCACAAATACCGACAGCTGATCACGCAAAATATTTGCTGCACGACGAATAGCCTCTTCCGGATCAATCGAACCATTTGTTTCGAGATCAATGATGAGCTTATCCAAATCAGTACGCTTCTCAACACGAGCACGCTCGACCGAATAGCCCACCCGACGGATTGGACTAAATGTAGCATCAAGCTGAAGGCTTCCAATAGCGCGGCTTTCGTCGCCTATCTCACGGGTGTTTGCAGCCTCATATCCACGGCCCATGACAACCTTTAAAGTTGCATTAAGCTTTCCGGCACTAGTCAGGTTTGCAATCACATGATTAGGATTCACGATCTCGACGTTATGAGGCAGTTGAATATCACTTGCCAACACCACGCCAGGACCACTCTTACTGATCGTCAATATAGCCTGACTACCCTCGTGCATACGAATCGCAAGCTCTTTCAGGTTCAAGAGAATTTCAATAACATCCTCATGCACACCTTCAATAGTCGTGTACTCGTGTAAAACGCCTTCAATTTCAGCTTCAACAACAGCAGCACCCGGCATGGAAGAGAGAAGAATCCGACGCAATGCGTTACCAAGCGTGTGACCAAAACCGCGTTCAAGTGGCTCCAAAACGACCTTAGCATGAGTACTGCTGATCTCCTGAATATCCACCACACGAGGCTTCAAAAACTCAGTTACTGAGCCCTGCATATAATGTCCTCTTTAAGTCTGGAACCAAATATCAAGTAAACCGTTACGGTGATTACTTCGAATACAACTCAACCACCAGATTTTCGTTGATCTCCGCTGGCAGATCACTACGCTCCGGAATGGCCTTGAACTTGCCTTCCATCTTATTGGTGTCGACGTCAATCCAAGAAACCAATCCGCGCTGCTGGGCAAACTCAAGAGCTGCCTTTACACGTAACTGAGAGTTAGCCTTGGTAGATACCGCCACAACATCGTTTGGTTTCAGCTGGTAACTAGGTATATTAACCTTGCTGCCATTGACGCTAATACCATTATGACGAACTAACTGCCGCGCCTCTGTGCGTGATGCAGAAAAGCCCATACGATAGACAACATTATCCAGACGACCTTCTAATAGTTTCAACAGATTTTCACCGGTTGAACCTTTACGACGATCAGCCTCTTCGTAATAACTACGGAACTGACGCTCTAGGATTCCGTATATACGACGAAGCTTCTGCTTCTCACGTAACTGGATCGCATAGTCCGTCAAACGGGTACGACGCTGCCCGTGCTGTCCAGGTGCAAAACTACGCTTTTCAATTGCGCACTTTGAGGTGTAACATTTTTCGCCCTTCAGAAACAGCTTCACGCCTTCCCGACGACACAAGCGACACTTTGAGCCAATATACCTAGCCACAATAGTTCTCCAGAACTAAACTCTACGTTTTTTGGGAGGACGGCATCCGTTATGAGGAACGGGTGTCACATCCGTGATGCTGTTGATCTTAAAGCCATTGGCATTTAATGCACGAACAGCAGATTCACGTCCAGGGCCAGGCCCTTTAACCATGACATCCATGTTCTTCATACCATACTCTTTGACCACATTACCGGCACGCTCAGCAGCAACCTGAGCTGCAAACGGGGTACTCTTGCGAGAACCACGGAAGCCGGAGCCACCAGAGGTAGCCCACGCCAAAGCGTTGCCTTGACGATCAGTGATAGTGATAATAGTATTGTTGAACGAGGCGTGAATATGAGCCACACCATCTACAACATTTTTCTTAACACGCTTACGCGCAGTACGTTGTGCTGCCTTTGCCATAATTACACCAGTAGATTATTTCTTAATCGGCTTACGCGGACCTTTGCGGGTCCGGGCATTTGTACGGGTCCGCTGGCCACGCAATGGCAGGCCGCGACGATGACGCAGACCGCGATAGCATCCGAGGTCCATCAACCGTTTAATGTTCATCGATATCTCACGACGCAGATCACCTTCAACAATGAATTTAGCCACTTCACCGCGCAACGTTTCAACCTCAGACTCTTGCAAATCTTTAATTTTAACGGTTGGCTGAATGCCTGCAGCGGCAAGAATATTGCGCGCGCGGGAACGACCAATACCAAAAACCGCAGTCAATGCGATCTCGGCGTGTTTATTCACCGGAATGTTAATACCAGCAATACGAGCCATCTCAGGCAAACTCCTTTAATCTGGCCGAAGCCGTATCGGAAAACGAGGCATTTTAGCCTTGAATGATCAAAAAATCAACCTTTTGAGTTTTGACCAAAACAAGAACCCTCGCTCATTTAACCTTGACGTTGTTTATGACGACCATCCACACAGATGACTCGAACCACGCCATCGCGCCGTACTATCTTGCAATTACGGCATATTTTTTTGACAGAAGCACGGACCTTCATTGCCTAAATCTCCAAATCTAATTATGTAGGGAGTAACCCGCCCCATTAAAAGTGTTGCGGATTATACTCTAGCTTATGAAAAATCAAAAGCCTAATTACGTCTCAGCGTAAATAAAAGCTAATGTGTGAGGCTGCCACCACTACCTTTCAGGTTTGATTTTTTCATCAAGCCTTCATATTGGTGAGACATCAAATGGGCCTGCAACTGGGCCATAAAGTCCATCACCACAATAACGATTATCAATAGAGATGTACCTCCAAAATAAAATGGTACATTCCAATATACAATCAAAAACTCTGGTAATAGACAAACCGCAGTAATATAAATCGCACCAACAACAGTTAACCGCGTCATCACAGTATCAATGTATTTTGCCGTCTGATCACCCGGTCGGATGCCAGGAATAAACGCACCGGATTTTTTTAAGTTATCAGCGGTATCCTTCGGATTAAACTGCAGAGCCGTGTAGAAGAAGCAGAAAAAGACTATGGCCAGGGCGTACAGCATCACATATATAGGCTGCCCAGGCGACAAAACTGCCGCAACATCTTGAAGCCATGACAAGCTCTCACTCCCAGATCCAAACATTCCCGCCACAGTTGCCGGGAAAAGTATAATACTGGAAGCAAATATTGGAGGTATGACACCTGCCATATTAACCTTAAGAGGCAGATGGCTTGTCTGCCCACCATAAACTTTACGTCCCTGCTGACGCTTGGCGTAGTTGACCGTAATACGTCTTTGGCCACGTTCTACAAAAATAACAAACCAAGTAACTGCAACTGCAAGCACCAAGAAAAAAAGTATCGTAAATACACTTAGTTCGCCCGTACTGCCCAGCTCGAGAGTACCGCCGATAGCACTAGGCAATCCAGCAACTATCCCGGCAAAAATAATAACTGAAATGCCATTACCAATGCCTCGCTCAGTGACCTGCTCACCCAGCCACATAAGGAACATAGTGCCAGCAACCAAGGTCGCCATCGCTGTAAATACAAAACCAAATCCCGGCTCAATAACTACAGGCAGCCCACCAAATTGCTGATTTTGCAAAGCATACGCAACACCGCCAGCCTGTACGGTTGCCAATAGAACCGTGCCATACCGAGTATATTGACTTATTTTACGTCGACCAGACTCACCCTCTTTTTTAAGCTGTTCCAATTGAGGCACTACAGAGGTCAACAACTGCACTATGATTGATGCAGAGATGTAAGGCATTATCCCAATCGCAAAAACTGTAAACCGCGACAAAGCACCACCTGAAAACATGTTAAACATATCTATAATGGTGCCGCGTTGCTGATTAAACAGCTCCGCTAACGCAACTGGATCAACTCCAGGAACAGGGATATGCGCACCAATGCGAAAAACGATCAATGCGCCTAGAACAAAAAAGAGACGGCGTTTTAGCTCTGCAAAACGCCCAGCTGCAGCCAGGCTGCCGATTTGTCCAACCTTGGAAACGGCCACTTAGAGTTCGACCTTTCCACCAGCAGCTTCAATTGCGGCACGTGCACCCTTAGTAACGCCGATACCTCGCAACGTAACCGGGCGACCGATCGCACCTGACATAATCAACTTAACTCGTAGAATGTTCTCGCCTACAACATTAGCAGCCTTCAGTGATAGCAGATCAATCACATCACCTTCGACCTTGCTGATTTCACTCAGACGAATTTCTGCCGTTTTACGACCAATACGTGAAGTAAAACCAATCTTAGGAAGACGGCGATGCAGAGGCATCTGGCCACCCTCAAACCCAATCCGATGGAACCCACCAGAACGCGAAGATTGACCTTTATGTCCACGCCCACAGGTCTTGCCTAAGCCAGAACCAATGCCGCGGCCGACACGTTTCCCAACAAACTTGGCACCTGAAGCAGGTTTAAGTGTATTTAAACGCATCTTTAAACTTCCTCTACCTTAACCATGTAACTAACTTTGTTAATCATGCCTCGTACACACACTGTATCTTCAACTTCAACAGTCTGGTGCATACGGCGCAATCCTAACCCGCTAACACACGCCTTATGCTTGGCCAACCGGCCATTAGAGCTGCGCACTAAAGTTACTTTCAATTTTTTATTTGCTGACATGGTTTAACCCAGAATCTCTTCAACTTTTTTACCACGCTTAGCAGCAACCGTCTCCGGGCTAGCCATAGCGCCTAACCCCCTAATCGTGGCGCGAACCACGTTAATAGGATTGCTAGAGCCTATACACTTAGCGGTAACATTATGAACGCCAACAACATCAAACACTGCGCGCATAGCACCGCCAGCGATAATTCCTGTACCTTCAGAAGCGGGCTGCATGTATATCTTGGCGGCGCCATGCTCAGCCGTAACAGGATGCTGTAACGTACCTTGTTTCAAATCAACTTTAATCATGTTCTTTCTGGCATTATCCATGGCCTTTTGAATAGCAGCCGGCACTTCACGAGCCTTGCCACGACCAAATCCTACTCTGCCATTTCCATCACCAACAACCGTCAATGCAGAAAAACCAAAAATACGGCCACCCTTAACTACCTTGGCGACACGCCGTACAGAGACCAGCTTCTCTTGCAGGCCATCACCGTTGGTCGCTGCTGCTTCAAAATTTGCCATTGCAACTTCCTTTAGAATTCAAGACCATTTTCACGTGCCGCATCGGCCAAAACCTTAATACGACCATGATATCTAAAACCAGAACGATCAAAAGCGACCTTAGTAATGCCCGCTATCTTGGCGCGATCCGAAACAACACGGCCTACAATTTTAGCCGCATCAGAATTGCCGCCATTACTCACTTCTTTCTTAACATCAGCATCAAGCGTTGACGCACTAGCCAAGATCACATCCCCGCTAGGGCTAATAACCTGTGCGTAGATATGCTTCGGGGTACGATGCACTGCCAAGCGATATGCACCTAACTCACGAATCTTGGCGCGGGCCCGGCGAGCACGACGTAAACGATTTGTTTTCTTATCCATAGCCATATCCAATAAAATTATTTCTTCTTGGCCTCTTTACGGACCACAACTTCATCAGAATAACGAACACCTTTACCTTTGTAAGGCTCTGGTGGGCGATATGCCCGAATCTCCGCAGCCACCTGGCCTACCTTTTGTTTGTCCGCACCCTTAATTACAATTTCAGTCTGGGTTGGAGTCTCAATGGTAATCCCTTCAGGCATTTCATAATTGACAGGGTGAGAAAACCCCAAGGTCAGGTTAAGTATCTTACCCTGAGCTTGTGCACGATACCCAACACCGATCAATTGCAATTTCTTTTCAAATCCCTGGTAAACGCCTTTGATCAAGTTATTAACTACAGCGCGTGCAGTACCTGCATGCGCCCAAGCCAATCTCTCATCATTACGAACACCAACAATAACTTCTTTGCCGTCATCGCAAGCGATCTCAACAAAGTGATGAACATTATGCTGCATTTGGCCTTTTGAGCCTTTAACAGTCACCAGCTGGCCGTCTACTTTGACTTCTACGCCAGCAGGTATTGAAATAGGTTTTTTGGCAACTCTAGACATTGCTTACCACCACTTAAGAAACGTAACAAATTACTTCGCCACCGACGCCTGCTGAACGGGCAGCACGATCGGTCATAATACCAGCAGGTGTAGATATAATTGCTATCCCCAAACCGGCATCCACTTTAGGCAGTTCATCTTTCTGCTTGTACATCCGTAAACCCGGACGACTAGCGCGCTTAATGCGCAGAATAACAGGCTTGCCTTCATAATACTTCAGCTCAACAATCAAGCTAGGCTTGCCATCATTCGCTTCAATATTGTAACCGGTGATATAACCTTCTGCTTTCAACACGTCAGCTATAGCAATCTTGAGCTTAGATGACGGCATTGATACATGTGTTTTATCAGCTGACTGACCGTTGCGAATACGCGTCAACATGTCAGCAATTGGATCGGTCATGCTCATTTACGATTTACTCCAACTAATTCTTTTTTCATTTAAACCCAGGCGTCACCGCACCAGGCCGCATCGAACCTATTATCACCAGCTTGCTTTAACCAAACCTGGTATGTCGCCCCGCATTGCTGCTTCACGCAGCTTATTACGGCCTAAGCCAAACTTGCGGTACACACCATGCGGACGACCGGTAAGACTGCAACGATTCCTGATACGACAAGGGCTGGCATCACGGGGCAGCGCATGGAATTTACGCTGAGCGTCATCACGATCTTCCATGCTCAGCCGTTGATCCATCATCTTGCTTTTCAGATCCGCACGTTTACTTGCGAATTTCTTAACCATCTGAAGACGCTTAATTTCCCGGTTTACCATGCACTTTTTTGCCATAGTCTTTGACCTTAATTCTTAAATGGGAAGTTAAAAGCAGCCAATAATGCGCGTGCTTCTTTATCAGTCTTGGCGCTAGTAGTAATAGTAATATCCATACCACGCAACGCATCGACCTTGTCGTATTCAATTTCAGGGAACATTATCTGCTCTTGTACACCCATACTGTAATTTCCGCGGCCGTCAAAAGACTTGCCACTGATACCACGAAAATCGCGAATACGCGGAATCGCAATATTGATCAAGCGATCAAGAAACTCATACATATGCGCACGTCGCAAAGTGACCATGCAGCCAACCGGCCAACCATCACGGATCTTGAAACCTGCAATCGATTTACGGGAAAGCGTTACGACTGGTTTCTGACCAGCGATCTTTTCCATATCACCCACAGCAAACTGAACAATTTTCTTATCCGCAACCGCTTCACCAAGCCCCATATTCAGGGTTATTTTGGTAATTTTCGGTACTTCCATAATGCTGCCATAATTAAACTGCTCTACCAGCTGCTTAACCACAGTGTCTTTATAATAATCTGCCAATCTAACCATAGCTGCCAAACCTTAAATATTAAATATCAACAACTTCGTTGTTTGATTTGAAGAAGCGCACTTTGCGGCCATCTTCAAGAACACGAAAGCCAACGCGATCCGCTTTCTTGGTCGCTGTATTAAAAATTGCGATATTAGAAACATCTATCGCACTCTCTTTCTCAACGATCCCCCCAGCAACACCGCGCTGCGGATTAGGTTTGGTGTGCCGTTTAACGATGTTAACGTTCTCAACGACCACGCGGTCATCAGAGCTCACACGCAGAACAGTGCCGCGCTTGCCCTTATCCCTACCCGCGATGACGATGACATCATCGCCTTTTTTGATCTTACGCATTTTTCTAAACCCTAACCTTAATCCGCATTAATTCTTTACAGCACTTCAGGTGCCAGTGAAACAATTTTCATGAACTGCCCACTACGCAGTTCACGGGTCACCGGCCCAAAAATACGTGTCCCAATCGGCTCCAGCTTATTATTCAGGAGCACCGCAGCATTGCCATCAAAACGAATCAGTGAACCATCGGAGCGACGAACACCCTTACGGGTACGTACCACAACAGCATTGTACACTTCACCCTTCTTGACCTTGCCACGAGGGATCGCTTCTTTGATGCTTACTTTAATGATGTCACCAATTCCTGCATAGCGACGATGAGAACCACCCAGCACTTTTATGCACTGAATACGTCGAGCGCCACTATTATCAGCCACATCCAAATTAGACTGCATTTGAATCATGTTATGTCTCCGCTAAATCTTTAAGCGTTTATATTTATAACTTAAACAGTAGTGCTGTGTTCATCAACACGAACCAGCCGCCATGATTTGCTTTTGGACAAGGGTCGACACTGTGCAATCGTAACCAGATCACCTTCATTACACTCATTATTCGCATCATGAGCATGGAACTTGGTTGAACGTTTAATGAATTTATTGTATACCGGATGCTGAACGCGACGCTCAACCAGCACAGTAATGGTTTTATCCATCTTGCTGCTGATAACGCGGCCAGTAATTTCGCGCGCTACACTGCTCTGTTCACTCATGATTAATTACCCGCTTTCTGGCTCATAATGGTCTTGATTCGCGCAATGTTGCGGCGATTTAACCGGATCTGATGTGGCTGAGTCAACTGACCTGTAGCCTTTTGCATACGTAGGTTAAACCCCTCACGCAGCAGGCTGGTAAGTTCACCATTCAGCTCGTCTACACTCTTAGCTTTTAATTCACTCGCATTCATTACATCACCATCCGCGATACAAATGTAGTTCTAACAGGCAACTTGGCAGCGGCAAGAGTAAATGCCTCACGAGCAACCTCTTCTGTCACACCTTCCATTTCATACAGCATCCGGCCGGGCTGGACTTCGGCCACCCAGAACTCGACATTACCCTTACCTTTACCCATGCGCACCTCAAGAGGTTTGCTGGTAATTGGCTTATCGGGAAAAACGCGAATCCAGATACGTCCACCACGCTTAATATGACGGGTCATCGCGCGACGTGCAGCTTCAATCTGACGTGCAGTCAGACGGCCACGGGTCGTAGCTTTCAAACCATATTCACCGAAGCTGACCGTATTACCACGCAACGCCAGGCCACGATTACGACCTTTATGCATCTTGCGGAATTTCGTTTTCTTAGGTTGCAGCATTTTACTCTATTCCTATTACTTTGCAGCGGCTTTTTCTTGAGCTACAACGGCTTCCATACCACCGATAACCTCACCCTTACAGAGCCAAACCTTGACTCCGATTACGCCAGAGGGTGTATGTGCTTCAGCAGTGCCATAATCAATGTCCGCACGCAGAGTATGGAGCGGAACGCGACCTTCACGATACCACTCGGTACGTGCAATTTCAGCGCCATTCAAACGGCCTGAAACCTGAATTTTAATCCCTTCGCCACCCAACCGCATGGCATTGGTCACCGCTCGCTTCATTGCGCGACGGAACATAATCCGTCGTTCAAGCTGCTGCGCCACACTCTGTGCAACCAAGGTTGCATCAAGCTCGGGCTTGCGGATCTCTTCAACACTGACGTGCACCGATGCAACTGGCAAGAGCATGATTTTGGCAATCTTCTGGCGAAGTTTTTCAATATCCTCACCCTTTTTGCCAATCACAATACCTGGGCGAGCAGTATGGATTGTAATCCGAGCATTTCTCGCCGGACGCTCAATCTGAATTCTGCTGATCGAAGCCTGAGCCAATTCTTTCTGCAGGAATTCACGCACCTTTAAGTCCGCGTAGAGAAAAGCACTAAACTCTTTATTCCCTGCATACCACTTGGAGGTCCAATCTTTGACGATTCCAAGACGTATCCCTGTTGGATGAACTTTCTGACCCATCTTTGCCTCTCTTACTTCTCAGCCACGGCCACAACAATGTGGCTGGTGCGCTTCAGAATTCTGTTTGCACGACCCTTAGCACGCGCTTGAATGCGCTTTTGGGTCGGTCCCTCATCAACACAAATTGTTGATACCTTTAATTCATCGATATCAGCGCCGTCATTGTGTTCAGCGTTGGCAATTGCAGATTCCAACACTTTCTTGATGATGGCTGCACCCTTTTTGCTACTGAATTGCAGTAGCTGCAGGGCAGGCTCGACCTTCATACCACGAATCTGGTCCGCAACCAGGCGCGCCTTTTGGGGCGAAATCCGGGCATATCTTAATGATGCTGTGGTTCCCATCGCTCAGACTCCGTTACTTTGATTTCTTATCCGCAACATGACCCCTATAAGTACGGGTTGCAGCGAACTCACCCAACTTATGACCGACCATATTTTCATTGATCAGTACGGGCACATGCTGGCGGCCGTTATGTACGGCGATAGTCAGACCGATCATCTGAGGCATCACCATTGAACGGCGCGACCAAGTTTTGATCGGACGACGATCATTCTTATCCGCCGCATCTTCCACCTTCTTTAAGAGGTGGGCATCGATAAATGGACCTTTTTTGACTGAACGTGGCACGTTTCTAGTCCTCTAGCTTTCTTAAGTTAATTACTTACGACGACGGACAATCATATTGTCAGTCCGCTTGTTATTCCTGGTCTTGTAACCTTTGGTAGGCACGCCCCATGGTGAAACAGGATGACGACCAGCCGATGTACGACCTTCACCACCGCCATGCGGATGATCAACCGGGTTCATGGCAACACCACGAACAGTCGGTCGAATACCACGCCAACGGTTAGCACCAGCTTTACCCAGAACGCGCAATGCGTGCTCTGAATTACAGACTTCACCAATAGTTGCACGGCAATCTGCCAGAACTTTACGCATCTCACCAGAGCGCAAACGCAATGTTGCATGCGCACCCTCTTTGGCAATCAGCTGAACGGCAGTACCAGCGCTACGGGCAATCTGAGCACCTTTGCCAGGACGCATTTCAACACAGTGAATAGTTGAACCGAGAGGAACATTACGCAGCGGCATACAACTGCCCGGCTTGATTGGGGCATCCGGACCAGAGATAACATCACTACCAGCCGAAATTCCCTTGGGCGCAATTATATACCTGCGCTCGCCATCTGCATATAGCACAAGTGCAATATGTGCACTACGATTTGGATCATATTCCAGACGCTCTACACGACCGAGAATGCCATCCTTATCGAAACGCTTAAAATCAACAACACGGTAGTGCTGCTTATGACCACCACCACGACGACGCACGGTAATGCGACCATTGTTGTTGCGGCCAGAAGATCTAATCTTCTTTTCCAGCAGCGGCGCATACGGCTCGCCTTTATGCAGGCCCGGCGTCACAACCTTAACTACAAACCGGCGGCCCGGTGAAGTTGGTTTTGTTTTTACTAATGCCATGACTCTTAAATCCTTTGCTTACCCAGTAAAAATACTTACTGCGGGCCCATGAAATCGAGATCCTGGCCAGCCTGCAGTTTCACATAAGCCTTTTTCCAGCTGCCACGACGACCGGCAATCTGACCAAAGCGCTTGCGCTTACCTTTGACATTAGCCACCTGAACAGAATCCACTTTAACATCCAGCATCATCTCAACGGCTTGCTTGATCTCACTTTTGTTCGCATCTGGCAAAACCTTGAAGACAAACTGATTGTTCGCATCAGCAACTGTCGTCGCCTTTTCAGAAATATGCGGGCCCAGCAGGACCTTCATCAAACGTTCTTGGCTCATGCAAACATCTCCTCAACCTGCTTTAGCGCAGCAGACGTCATCAATACACTGTCGTACTTAACCAGCCTAACAGGATCAAGATGACGGGCCTCAATAACCTCAACATAAGGAATGTTGCGTGCAGCCAGGCTCAAACTCGAATCCAAAGCATCTGTAACCAACAAAACATTACTCAAACCCATTGCAGCCAACTTACCCGTCAACTCCTTGGTCTTCGGAGCAGCAACGCAAAACTCTTCCGCTACAATCAAACGCTCTTGACGCAACAACTCAGACAAGATTGAACGCATCGCACCGCGATACATCTTTTTATTCACCTTCTGAGAGTGATCCTGAGGCACCGCGGCAAACGTTTTACCCCCGGTACGCCACAAAGGGCTGCGAATTGTACCAGCTCTTGCGCGTCCTGTCCCCTTTTGTCTCCAAGGTTTTATACCGCCGCCACGCACATCGGAGCGGCTTTTGTGAGCACGCGTCCCCGCACGACCGGCAGACATGTAAGCAGTCACTACCTGATGCACCAGAGCTTCATTAAACTCTTTGCCAAAGGTGGCCTCGGAGAGTTCAACACTCTTGACCGATGACTCACCTGAACTTGTTACCATTTTCAGTTCCATTACCCTTACTCCTTACCCGCGCGCCTTGACTGAAGGGCGAATAATTACATCGCCTCCCTTCGCACCAGGAACCGCACCTTTAACCAACAGGAGATTACGTTCGGTATCAACACGCACAACCTCAAGGTTCTGAATGGTGCAACGCACATCACCCAGATGGCCAGACATACGCTTACCTTTAAATACACGGCCAGGCGTTTGATTCTGACCGATCGACCCTGGAGCACGATGCGAGACAGAGTTACCATGAGTAGCATCCTGCGTACGGAAATTGTGACGCTTGACGGCACCCGCATAACCTTTACCAATACTGCGACCGACCACATCAATCTTCTGGCCAACCACAAATATGTCAACTTTGACTTCGCCGCCAATGGCAATATCACTGCCTTCACCATCTTCCAGACGGAATTCCCACATACCACGACCAGCAACTACACCAGCCTTGGCAAACTGGCCGGCAGCAGGCTTATTGACGCGGTTGGCGCGGCGCTCGCCCACGGTTACTTGATAAGCACGATAACCATCACGATCAGTATCACGCACCTGCGTAACACGGTTTGGGTCGACCTCAATTACAGTCACTGGAATAGAGTCTCCAGCCTCCGTAAAGACTCGAGTCATGCCCGCTTTACGACCAACAACACCAATTGTCATTTCTAAACTCCTAGCCTTTCAGCTAACCAGGGCAGCACATTATGCTGCACACACAGCCACGTTTAAGTTAATTTGATCTGAACATCAACGCCTGCAGCGAGATCCAATTTCATCAACGCATCAACCGTCTTATCAGTAGGATCAACGATATCCATAATACGTTTGTGAGTACGAATCTCGTACTGGTCACGCGCGTCCTTATTAACATGCGGAGAAATCAGGACAGTAAAGCGCTCTTTTTTAGTCGGCAAAGGGATAGGACCCTTAACCTGAGCGCCAGTACGCTTTGCTGTTTCAACAATTTCACGGGCTGACTGATCGATCAGACGATGATCAAATGCCTTCAAGCGAATTCGGATTCTTTGATTCGTAGCCATATCACCCTTACTCTATAACTTTAGAAACGACACCGGCGCCGACGGTGCGGCCACCTTCACGAATCGCAAAACGCAATCCACTTTCCATCGCAATCGGTGCGATCAGACTGACTGTCATGGCGATGTTATCGCCTGGCATCACCATC
>CAMTXZ010000239.1:0-7810 GCA_947085765.1 uncultured Chromatiaceae bacterium
AGCTGGGTGATGATCTGTTCGGAGTCAACAAGCGCCTTGGGGCAGCCGAGGCTGACAAAACCAACCTTGGGGATGGAGTTCTTCATGGTGATGGCCTGGAATAATAAGAAGGTGGGGGATTTTACGCTAAAACGCTCTTTTCAGCAGTCCAAGTTTTTGTGCCGCACGGCAGTTCTGACAAATATTTGCAGGGCCTAGGGGGTTGTGGCCCAATAGCGCACTCTGTGGCGATCCCGCCTACTATCGAGAGTTACCCGATTTACGCCGTGAAACCGTTTCGTCCCAACTCTATTGTGCAGCTGATTCTGATCGGCTTTACCCTGGCGGTACTGCCGCTGGTAGTGGCGCTGCTGTATGCGGTGGTGTCCGTGGATCGGCTGGCGGAGCAGAGCGAGAGAGTGGTGAGTCACGCAGTAAAGGCAACCCAGGGTAGCCGTGCGTTGATAGAGCAGATCACCCTGATGGAGCGCAATGTGCGCCAATATCAGGTGCTGGGAGACAAGGTACTCTTTCAGGCCTACGAGGAGAATCGCAAGCAGTATGTGACGACGCTGAAGTGGTTGGACGAGTTGCCGCTGCCTGATTCACTGCGGCAGCTGCTGCGCCAGTTGATGGTGGAAGAGGCAAATTTTTACGGTTATCTGCACGCCGGGGCAGAGCTCAATGTGCCGCAGCAGCTGGCACAGGATCTTTTCTCATCGTTGGCGGCGAAGGCGCAACTGGTGCTGGAGCAGAGTCAGATGCTGATCGACGCTGAGGTTGAGAGGAATCGCGATGCGGCGCAGCAGACACAGCACAACCTGCTGATACAGGCCTCGGCACTGATCCCTCTGGCGCTGTTGGTGCTGATCTTTTTTGTGGTGCTGATCACCCGCCCGTTGCAACGACTGGATGATGCGATCCGCCGTCTCGGTGCAGGGGATTTTGCCCATCCTGTGACACTCAGGGGGTCGCGTGATTTGCAGCAGTTAGGGGAGCGTCTCGACTGGATGCGCAACCGTTTGTTAGAGGTGGATGAGGAGAAGCTACGCTTTCTGCGGCACCTTTCCCATGAGTTAAAAACCCCTCTGACCACTCTGCGTGAAGGTTCTGAACTGCTGCGGGAGGAGATTGCGGGGCGGCTCACGCCGCAACAGCGTGAGATCGTCGAGTTGTTGTGTCTGAATGGCGTGCAGTTGCAGCGACTGATCGAGGATCTATTAAAATTCAACAGCATCATTCAGCGTGGCAGCCTGGTGCTCAATCTGGACGTGGTGAAGCTGCACGAGGTGGTGACGACACTGCTGGAGGAGTACCGGGTGGTGGTGATGGCGCGTCATATCCGGTTTGAGTCAGAGCTGGCGCTGGTAAACATCATAGCGGACGGCGACAAGATACGGATGGTGGTGGATAATCTGCTCTCCAACGCCATCAAGTTTTCGCCGCAGGATGGATACATTCACATTACCCTGGCAATAAATGACAAACAGGCGCAGCTTGATGTCTCTGATCAGGGGCCTGGCATTGCAGCGGCGCAGCGCAGCCGGATCTTTGAACCTTTTTATCAAGGCACCGCTCCATCCACCGGTCATGTGAAGGGGAGCGGTTTGGGGCTCTCAATAGCCAGCGAGTATGTACATGCACACGGTGGTACTATCGTTGTGGTTGACGATGCCGCCCTTGGGGCTCATATGCGGGTGACCCTACCATTACAACAGGAGTTGAAGTAGGTATGCAGGGCCGGTTTTTACGTCTACTGGCGATGATGGTTTTGGTGCTGTTGGCGGGATGTGCCAATATGAAGCTGCAGAACTCATCTGCGACGCTCTTATTGCAAGAGTACAAACAGGTGAGCAGTTGGTCTGCGGCACAGACCGAGGCCGGTGTGCGCAAGCGTGAGCAAATCTATCTTAAGTCCCCCACGGTGGAGACCCGCTTGCAGTTGGCGTTGGCACTGGGCTTTGGCACGGGCAAGGCGGTGAATCTCAAACGCGCGTTGCGGCTTTTTGATGAGACTATTAGAACAGCGAATGAACACGATGCGGAACAGGTGTTATTTGCTGAAGTGTTGAGCACGGTTCTTAAATCTACTGTTCAGGCAGAGGCGAAGATTAACAGCGTCGAGAGTAAGCTTAACAGTGCCGAGAGTAAGCTTACCGCCGCCGAAGCCAAGGTTGGTGTGCTTAGCAAACAGCTGGAGGGTGAGCGTGATCGTGCTAATGCGCTGGAGAAAAAGCTTGGAGCGCTGATGTCCATTGAAAAAAGTCTCCAAAAGCGCTGATCTGTTGAGAGTGGAGGCGCTCTCCAGTCAGTATTAAATCCCCCATATCTGAATCAATATTTTAACGAGATAGAATGATGACTCTGCCCAAGATAATGGTTGTTGATGATGACCCTGGCCTGCTGCGGCTGCTCTCTATGCGTCTGGACGCGGCTGGCTACAAGGCTGTTTGCGCCTCCAGTGCAGAGGAGGCGCTGGCGCAACTGCCCGCTTCACGTCCCCAGGTGGTGGTGACAGATCTGCGGATGGGCGGCATGGATGGTCTGGCACTGTTTGGCGCAATTCAGCAACGCCATCCAGCCCTGCCAGTGATCATGCTGACGGCCCATGGCACGATCCCCGATGCGGTGGCGGCCACTAGTCAGGGGGTGTTCGGTTTTCTCACCAAACCGTTTGATAGCAAAGAGCTGTTGGCGCTGGTGGCACAGGCGGTGGCATTGAGTGGTGTGCCTGCTGCCAATGAGCCAGGCGAGAGTGGCGAGTGGCGGCGTGAGATTGTCACCCGCAGTCCGGTCATGGAGGAGTTGTTGAGTCAGGCGCGGCTAGTGGCCGCCAGTGGTGCCAGTGTTTTTATTCATGGCGATAGCGGCACAGGCAAGGAGCTGCTGGCGCGTGCTATTCATAATGCCAGTCGACGCTGCAAGGGGCCGTTTGTCGCCGTCAATTGCAGTGCCATTCCCGAGCCGCTGTTAGAGTCGGAGCTGTTTGGCCATCGCAAGGGGGCTTTCACCGGGGCGATGCATGATCACAAAGGGCTGTTTCAGGCGGCGCAGGGCGGCACACTGTTTCTGGATGAGGTGGGCGACATGCCCGCAGCATTCCAGTCAAAACTGCTGCGGGTATTGCAAGAGCGCCAGGTCCGTCCGGTAGGCTCGGTGGAGTCGATTGCGATCGATGTGCGGGTAATCTCGGCTACCCATCGTAATCTCGAAGAGGCGGTCAAAGAGGGGGAGTTCCGTGAGGATCTTTATTATCGCCTCAACGTTGTAGCGTTGGAGATGCCGACGCTGGCCCAGCATCGTGAGGATATCCCATTGCTGGCCAGCCACTTTCTGGAGAAGCTTCAGCGCGGTGGTAAAAAAACCGTCAAGGGTTTTGCCGCCGATGCAATGGAGCTGCTGCTCTCCGCCTCGTGGCCCGGTAATGTGCGCCAACTCTTCAATGTGGTGGAACAGACCCTGGTGCTGGCCACCAGTTCTATCATCCCGGCACAGCTGGTGCAGCGCGGCTTGAAAAGCAAGGTGCCGATGATCATCCCCTTTGCTGAGGCGCGACAGCAGTTTGAACATGATTATCTGACTCAGATATTGCGTATTACCAACGGTAATGTCACTCAGGCGGCGCGCTTGGCGCATCGCAACCGGACTGAGTTTTACAAGCTATTGAACCGCCATCACCTGGCTCCAGCACTCTTCAAGCAGTAAGAGTGTCTCCGTTTGGAGACTGTAATAACTTTTTGTTTTTCAGCTAGTTATGTTTTTTCAGCAATAATAGTGTCGCTGCTTGGTGACACAATCTTTCATTTCCCCCGCTTTTGTTTGAACTTAATTTTTTTGAACCCTGTTAATTCATTGATAATAAACATAAAAAATTATTGGCATCAAAATTGCTAAAGGCTGTGGCGTGTGTAGGATGGCTGGTGATTGGATATCTCATTGCAGGTAACTGGCCCTTTCACATAATTTAAAGCTGCATGCGCCGGCAAATGGCAGTGTGCAGCATCATATGAATTTGGCAGGGCTTGTTAAGAATGATGGAGTTGATGGTCCTGTTTCAGATGACCAGTTCACAGGGGGAGGATTTGTAGTCATGGCACTGATTTTTTTCGTATTGGCACTCTGGTTCATCGGCGCACTCTTCGTAGTCCACCTCTTCTGTGGTGCGGCACGTGAATTTGTCTCCACACCTGAAATGCAGCTACTGCCGCTCAGGCGTAGCAGAAGGTTTCACGATTAGCGTTGGTCGGTACAGCATGGAATGGCAGTGCCATTGTGTTCAAAACACGAATCCAAAATAGAGAAGGTAATCGTATGCAAAAAATGGGCGCTATGAACGTTGGTACATACTCTTCAGAAACAAATATCAATGGTCCCTTTTTGCAGAATTTTGAGATTATCAGTGCAGATACACCGGCGTTGGTTGACGAGGCTCACAAGCTACGTTACCAGGTCTATTGTGAAGAGAAAGGGTATGAAGATGCCACCGCTTATCCCGATGGTCGGGAGCACGATGAGTATGATCAGCGCTCGGTACATAGCTTGATTCGTCATCGTGACAGCGGTATCTATGTTGGTGTAGTGCGGCTGGTGCTGCCAGAGTGCAGCGAACTGCAAGCACCGCTACCATTAGAACGCCACTGTCGCCTCAATTTAGCTAAGACACATCCTCAGTTGGCGGCGTTGCCCCGTGAGGCGATTGGTGAGATTTCGCGCTTCTCTGTCTCAAAGATCTACCGTCGTCGCATCGCTGAAGAGGGGTTGATCTATGGCGTCAGTCGCGATGGGTATGGCGTAAATCCAGGTTTTGATCGTCGCCTCTTGCCACATATTACGATGGGCTTGATCGCCGCCTTTATCCGTATGTGCGCCAAGCATGGCATTCACTACTGTTATGCGGTGATGGAGCCAACGCTGCTGCGTTTCCTTAACCGTTTTGGCATTCAGTTTACGACCGTGGGTGAGGCAGTTGATTATCGTGGCTTGCGGGTGCCCGCCTTTATCACCGCTGGCAATTTAGAAAATGTTAGGCGTACCCGGAGCGACCTGTGGGAGTTGATCGGAGCGGATATTTTGTCAGCTTTTGATAACACAGCTGCTGTGGGGGAAGAGGCGTTATCCCTCATGCACCTGAATCCTAGGCAGAGCGTCGGGAGTGTGAGAAGTATCGGATGCTGAAGATATGGTTGATGGTGCTGGTTGTGTCCTCACTCTATTACGGTGGCAGTTTCCTGTAACTGAATTAATCGGTTGAGCGTCACGGTTAGATTGCCCAGTCAGGCCGCAGGCTATGGTGTTGTGGTGGTAGTGACAGTAGCTGGGCGATTGGTTGAATCATCGCCGTAACCTCACTGTTTTTTAGATAGGGTATGCGTCCCAGCAGCGGTGCTTCGATGCGCTGTTGTAGTGTGGTGATGTTCTCTTCCAGACAGTTCATTTCCGGATCTATCTGATTGGCAACCCAGCCTGCCAGTGGCAGTTTTGCGGCATAGATGGATTCAACACTCAGCAGTGCATGGCTGATGCAGCCGAGCCGCATGCCAACCACCAAAATTACCGGCAGCTGTAACCGTTTGGCGAGATCGGCGATGGTCTGAAAATCGTTGAGCGGTACCTGCCAGCCACCAGCCCCCTCCACAATCACACAATCACTCTCTGCTGCAATGGTCTGGTAGTGTTGATAGATCGTCTCAATGTCGATACGAACACCCTCAGCCGCCGCCGCGATGTGTGGCGCAATGGCGGGCGCAAAGGCGTAAGGGTTGATCACCTCATAGGGAAGTTTGCTGTCGGCCTGCCGTTGTAACTGCACAGCATCGCTGTTGCGCAAACCTGCACTGGACTCTTCACAGCCGGCGGCGAGCGGCTTCATCGCGCCTACCCGATAACCCTGCTGTTGTAGTTTTTCAATCAGTCCGAGGGCGATGATTGTCTTGCCCACATCGGTATCGGTGCCGGTGATGAAGTAGCTGTTGATCATCTTGCTGTTACATCTCTTTTCGGGAACATGAAGCTGAATCTTATCTCATTCCCCTGTCCGTTTTCTGTTGGCACAAAATTTATCCAAGCCGGGTCGCAGGATTGCCCATGGCGTGGCAGCTATCTGTTGACTTTATACTTTGAACTGGCTGACTACATTGCGTAAATCTGCCGCCAGGCGCTTCATCTGTTCACCGGAGTTGGCGGCTTCTCTGGCTTCATCTGCGGTATGTTCTGCCATATCAGAGATGGCAACGATGTTCTTGTTGATCTCTTCGGTGACGGCCGACTGCTCTTCGGCAGCGCTGGCAATTTGAGTGTTCATGTCGCTGATGCTGGCGATCATCTGGGTGATCTGCTTCAGTGAGGTCCCTGCTTGATTTGCCTGTTCTACGCTGTGTGAGGCCTGGGTTTTTCCCTTATCCATGACAGAGACGGCATTGCTCGCGTCAGCCTGAAGCTGCTCGATCATCTTCTGGATCTCTTCAGTCGATTTTTGAGTTCTGGAGGCGAGCGTGCGGACCTCGTCGGCCACTACCGCAAAGCCGCGCCCCTGTTCACCGGCACGTGCTGCTTCGATGGCGGCGTTGAGTGCTAGCAAGTTAGTCTGCTCGGCAATGCCGCGGATCACATCCAGAACGGAGCCAATATTCTCGCTGGCCCTCTCTAAGTTGTGGATGACGGCGGCGGCGTTCTCCACCTCTTTTGCCAGGGCGTTGATGGAGGTGACGGTGTTTGCAACGACCTGGCGACCGGCGTTAGCCTCGGTATCGGTATCCTGGGCGCTGCTGGCCGCTTCGGCGGCGTTGCGGGCAACCTCCTGGACTGTCGAGGACATCTCGTTCATGGCGGTGGCGAGCATCTCGATCTCAGTCCGTTGGTGTGCGACATTGTCATTCGAGGCGTGGGTAAACTTCACCATCTCGTTTGCTGCGCTAGAGAGTTGATCGGTAGAGCCGGAGACGTTGATGACAATCCCCCGGAGCTTTTCGGAAAAACGGTTGAAGGCGTTGGCAAGGTCGGCAATTTCGTGTTTGCCGGGAATGTCCAGGCGGCGTGTCAGATCACCCTCACCTTCGGCTATGTCGGTCATGGCGGCAACGGCTATTTTTAATGGAGAGACGATGCTGTAGGTGATCAACATTGCAATGCCCAGACCGATGGCAAGTACGATCAGGCCGATAATGATCGCGGTATTTCTGACGATTGCCAGCTGTTTAACAAAGCGGGTGCGATCAATGGCTACTTCCAGCACACCAATTGGCTTGCCGGAGAAGTCATTAACAACCTTGGTGAGCACCGCCAGGGGGATGTTGTTGTGGATCAGTTGTTTGATTGTACCGTTGCTGTTCAAACCAGCTTTTAGCTCATCATTTGAGGTCAGCGCCTCTTTACCCAAGGTGGAGGCGAAGGTTTTGAAGCCGTCACCCTCTGTGAGATGCAACGCCACATCGATGCCGTACTTTTCTTTGATCTGGTCAAAAAACGGCTGGCCAAAAGAGAGGCCAAACTCCACCGAGCCGATATGCTGCTGTTGGTAAAAAACGGGCACAATCCCGCGCACCCCAAGCCCGGCAACACCTGCCTCAATGCCGCTGATTGGCTGGCGTTTTTTGTTGGTCTCAACCACGGTGGCGCGGAAGGCGGAGAGATCATCACCAAACTTCTCTGGTTTATGGAGACGGAGAAATGAGGTCGCTGGCGGGGTATGAAACTGGAACTGTTCAACGTTGTAGCGCTCTTGCATCAGCTTGAATGTGGGTGTCAGCATTCTGGCCAGGGCATCCCGGTCACCCTCGGCAAATGCCTGCTGGACATCGGGTATGTTGGCGACAAAGGCACTTAAGGATTCGGC
>CAMTXZ010000240.1:0-17875 GCA_947085765.1 uncultured Chromatiaceae bacterium
CCATCAAGCACTCTTTGAACTGCCAGACGACGCAGCAGTGCCTGTTCTTGTGTCGGTAATTGTCTTGCATCATATTTCATGGATGCATTATCGCACTTCAACAACCTTTGGTATTGTTTATTACCGACTTATTAGTATGTCTATGATGATGATGTTGCGCAGCTCACAATAGATAGACGAACTGTGGTCGCTATTTTCGTGAGGTACCGAGAGATGACCTCTAACAGACTGTCTGTAATTTCAATTGGTTCAGCGGGTGTCGGTGAGCCTGTTTTTAAATTTTAATATGGGTAATAAATCGGGCACGAGTCACTTTCCATGTTCTGTTCCCGGGGGCTGTTAACCGCGTAACGTTTATTGACGGGTCTATTTTTTTATTTCCCCTGAATCATCTGCATAGTTGCAGCTTCTGTGAGCGTTGCTCTGAATTGGTCTCCTGCTTTTAACGATCTTGTCCCTGCCTCGAAAACGAGGCTGGTTGAGCCTCTATTAATCAGGTAATTACTGTTGGTGTTTCGCGTCCGGTATAACGTTTGATCCCCGCCAGCTCATCTGCAATGGCGATCAGATCCGCCAATGCTGCCTGTGTCTCCTGCCCGTGTTTGCTAGTGTCGGCTTCAAAACGTTCCAGATATACACGCAGTGTAGCCCCTTCAGTGCCGGTACCGGAAAGGCGGAAGACGATGCGGCTGCCGTCGGCAAAACCGATGCGGATGCCTTGTGCTTTTGAAACAGAACCATCAATCGGATCGGTGTAGCTGAAGTCGTCGGCGAAGGCGATCTTCTGGGCGCCGAACTGGGTGCCGGGCAGTGAGTCGAAGCGGCTGCGCAGCTGGCTGATCAGTTCGTTGGCGCCGGCGCTCTCCACCCCTTCGTAGTCGTGGCGGCTGTAGAAGTTGCGGCCATACTCCTGCCAGTGTTGGCGGCTGATCTCTTCGACTGACTCCTTGCGTACGGCGAGGATGTTGAGCCAGAAGAGTACCGCCCAGAGGCCATCTTTTTCGCGCACATGACTCGAACCGGTGCCGAAGCTCTCTTCACCGCATAGAGTCACTTTGCCGGCGTCCATCAGGTTGCCAAAGAATTTCCAGCCGGTCGGTGTTTCGTAACAGTCGATGCCAAGTTTGGCGGCGACGCGGTCAACGGCGGCGCTGGTGGGCATGGAGCGGGCGACGCCGGCCAAACCTTTTTTGTAACCGGGAACCAGCGTGGCGTTGGCGGTGAGCACGGCGAGGCTGTCGCTAGGCGTCACAAAGAACCCTTTGCCGAGCACCATGTTGCGGTCACCGTCGCCGTCGGAAGCGGCACCGAAGTCGGGGGCGTTGTCGCCGTAGACGATCTCGACCAGCTCGTGGGCGTAGGTGAGGTTTGGATCGGGGTGGCCCTGGCCGAAATCTTCCAGCGGTACGCCGTTGATGACACTGCCCTTGGGCGCGCCAAGTGTATCTTCGATGATGGTCTTGGCGTAGGGGCCGGTGATGGCGTGCATGCCGTCAAAGCAGATACGGAAGCCCGATTTGAAGAGGGCGCGGATGGCGTTGAAGTCGAAGAGTTCGCCCATCAGCTCGGCGTAGTCGCTGACCGGGTCGATCACCTCGACCTTAATGCCGTCCAGCGCAGTGGTGCCAATGGTGTTCAGATCAACATCAGGCAGCTCGGCGATCAGGTAACGGTTGATCTCTTTGCTGTGGCTGTACATCGCCTCGGTCATCTTCTCTGGGGCGGGGCCGCCGTTGCCCGCGTTGTATTTGATGCCGAAGTCACCATCGGACCCGCCTGGGTTGTGGCTGGCGGAGAGGATGATGCCGCCAAAGGCCTCATATTTGCGGATGATACAGGAGGCGGCGGGGGTGGAGAGCAGGCCGTTCTGCCCCACCAATACCCGGCCAAAACCGTTGGCCGCGGCCATCTTGATGATGGTCTGCACCGCGGTCTTGTTGCCGTAGCGGCCATCGCCGCCCACCACCAGGGTTTTGCCCTGGAACCCTTCCAGGCTGTCGAAGATCGATTGCACAAAGTTTTCGAGATAGTGGGCTGCCTGGAATGTTGTGACACGCTTGCGTAGCCCCGAGGTGCCGGGCTTCTGGTCATTGAAGGGGGTGGTGGCGACGGTATTGATCTTCATGGTGTGTGCTCCCTGCGGCTTGAAATCAAATTAATTGCCCCCATTATTCTCCCATTCCGCAACGACCACAAAGGGAGAATAAAGTAATGTCCGTAGAAGCCCATAAAGAGACGCTTGGTTTTCAGACCGAAGTGCGCCAGCTGCTCAAGTTGATGATCCATTCGCTCTACTCTAATAAAGAGATATTCATGCGTGAATTGATCTCAAATGGTTCAGACGCCTGCGACAAACTGCGTTTTGAGGCGCTGACCGATAACGCCTTGTTTGAAGATGATGGTGAGTTAAAGATCCGCATCGATGTGGATAAAGAGCAGCGGACCATCACCCTGAGCGACAATGGCATCGGCATGAACCGCGAAGAGGTGATGGAAAACATCGGTACCATCGCCAAGTCCGGCACCCGTTCGTTTTTCGACAAGCTAAGCGGTGATCAGGCCAAGGATTCGCAGCTGATCGGCCAGTTTGGTGTGGGTTTCTACTCCGCCTTTATCGTTGCCGACAAGGTGACTCTGACCACTCGCCGTGCCGGTGTCGGCACTGGCCACGGGGTGCGTTGGGAGTCAGCAGGCGAAGGTGAATACACCATCGAGACCGCCGAGAAGGCGAGCCGTGGTACTGAGATTGTGCTGCACCTGCGCGAGGGTGAGGATGATTTCCTCGAAGCCTACCGCCTGCGTAATTTGATCAAAAAATATTCTGACCATATCAATCTGCCGATCCAGATGAAGGAACTGGCTGAAGATAAAAAAGATGAATACGAAGTGGTCAACAGCGCCTCGGCACTCTGGGCCCGTTCTAAAAACGAGATCAGCGCAGAGGAGTACAACGAGTTTTATAAACACGTTGGCCACGACTATGAAGATCCGCTGGCCTACAGCCACAACAAGGTTGAAGGTAATACCAACTACACCACTCTTTTTTACATTCCCAAGCGCGCACCGTTTGACCTGTGGGAGCGTGACCGTGCCCATGGCGTTAAGCTCTATGTGCGTCGTGTTTTCATCATGGATGATGCCGAGCAGCTGATGCCGACCTATCTGCGTTTTGTGCGCGGTATTGTTGATACCGATGATCTGCCACTCAACGTCTCGCGCGAGATTTTGCAGCGCAACAAACAGATCGACACCATTCGTGCCGCCTCTATCAAACGGGTACTGGGTCTGCTGGAGAATCTGTCCAAGAACGATGCCGACAAGTACAAAACCTTCTGGAGTGAATTTGGCAAGGTGATGAAGGAAGGTCCAGCCGAAGACAGCACCAACAAGGAGCGCATCGCCAAGCTGCTGCGCTTTAGCTCTACCCACGACAAGAGCGGTGAGCAGAGTGTTTCGTTGGATGCCTATATCAGTCGCATGAAGGAAGGGCAGGAGAAGATCTACTACATCACCGCCGATACCTTTGCTGCCGCCAAGAACAGCCCGCATCTCGAAGTGTTTGAGAAGAAGGGTATCGAAGTGCTGTTGATGAGCGAGCGTGTGGATGAGTGGATGATGTCTTACCTCAACGAGTTTGATGGTAAGCAGCTCCAGTCAGTCGCCAAGGGTGATCTTGATCTCGGCACGCTTGAAGATGAAGCAGAGCAGGAGGAGGTCAAGAAGGCCGCCGATCAGTATAAGGAGCTGGTTGAGCGCATGCAGAAGGCACTTGAAGGCAAGGTCAAAGAGGTGCGTGTCAGCCACCGTCTCACCAAGTCACCTTCATGCCTAGTGGTGGAAGAGCAGGATATGGCCGTCAGTCTGCAAAAGATCCTCAAACAGGCGGGCCATGCCGTGCCAAATGTGGAGCCGATTCTGGAGATCAATACCGATCATCCGTTAGTGGTACGGTTGCAGAGCGAGAGTGATGAGGCGCGTTTTGGCGACTGGAGCCATGTGCTGTTTGATCAGGCACTGCTGAGCGAAGGCGGTCAGCTGGAAGATCCAGCCAGCTTTGTTGCGCGGTTGAATGATCTGCTGCTGTCGGTGGCAAACGGCAAGTAACAACACCGCTTGTTTGCGGTTAAAAGGGCTGACGTGAAGACGTCGGCCCTTTGTTTTTGTGCTAAATTCCATCTCTATGTCCGAATCAGAATCCAGCAAAATTCGCATCGATAAATGGCTCTGGGCTGCGCGCTTTTTCAAAACCCGCAGCCTCGCCAGTGACGCCATTAATGGCGGTCACGTGCATCTCAACGGCAGTCGTATAAAAACTTCACGGGCAGTGGCCATCGGTGATGAGTTGCGCATCCAGCGCGGTCATGAGCAGATGATTGTGATGGTGCAGGTACTCTCCGATAAACGCGGCCCCGCCGCTGTCGCGCAGACACTCTATGCCGAGACCGAGGTGAGTCGTGCCGCGCGTGAACAGAACGCCGAACAGCGCCGCCTGCAATCGGCAGGTGTCTCACTGCCTGACCGCCGCCCCAGCAAACATGAGCGGCGCAACATCATCCGTTTTATCCGTGATCAGGAATAATCGATGGCCAGACCTGTAACCCCCTCCGTGGCGGCGGATATCATCATCGAGCTGACCGATCGCCCCGGTCGCCCCATCGCTTTGATCGAGCGGCTCAATCCGCCGCATGGCTGGGCGATTCCCGGCGGTTTTGTTGATGTCGGCGAGACAGTGGAGGCGGCGGCGATCCGTGAGGCATACGAAGAGACAGGGTTGAATGTCACCCTGAAGGCGTTGCTCGGATGTTATTCTCGCCCCGACCGTGACGCCCGTGGCCATACCGTGAGTCTGGTCTATGTGGCTGAGGCACAAGGGCAGCCGCGGGCGCAGGATGATGCAAAGGATTTTGTGATCTGCACGCTGGATGAGTTGCCGCAACCGCTGGCGTTTGATCATGACAAAATAGTCGCAGACTACGGACGTTTGCGCTTGGGGCAACAGTTCCCCCGGCTCCATCTGGGATGATTTTAAGGCCATGAATGATCTGTATTGATGAGGTTAAATCAAGTGCGCCCGTTGTTAAAAATGATCACGCCACTAAAATCGATTAAAACGCTAAAAACGATTGAAACGATTATCGTGTTTGGTATAGACTGGCCGCAACAGGAGAGATCATGAGACGACGCAGTCACCTTCGTGCCTACATGACCCCCAACGAGGTGGCTGAGTTGTTGATGGTCTCTCCTGTTACTGTTAGACAGTGGGCTCAAAAAGGTGGATTAAAGGCAGTCACTACTGCTGGTGGTCACCGCCGCTTTCTGGCAGAAGATGTTGCTGCGTTTGCTAGAGCGCGGGGCATGCAGTTGGTCACTACTGCTCCTCAGCGTGTTTTGATAGTTGATGATAACCGCTCCTTTGCCAGTTACCTGGCCGAACTTCTGACTACTCTTTCCAACCCTCTTGTTGTTGATGTTGCCCACGACGGCTTTGATGCTGGCCGCAAGATGCAACTATTTACTCCCGATATTGTGCTGCTCGACCTGAAAATGCCGGGGCTGGATGGTTTTGCCGTCTGCCAGCAGATCAAGGGTGACGTAACCACTCAGCACATTCGTGTCATCGCCATGACGGGTTATTTTACCTCCGAAAACGACTCAAATATCCGCCAGGCGGGTGCCGAGATATGTCTGGCAAAGCCGTTTGAGAAAAAGATTTTATTTCAGGCCATGGGCTTGGCGGCCACTACACCGGGCCTCACCCCTGAGGCAGGCGCTGATCGGCCTAGTCCAGGTTAAATAGTCCAGGTTAAGTGGTTGTAAAAATGGGCGGTATCTCCATCCTCTAGCACCATTCATGGTTCACGATATTAATCAGTTGGGTATACTGGGCGCCTGTTTAAACAGCCAATCAAGATGCCCATTATGAGCAGTTACAAAAACACCCCCGATTTTAGCCACAACTCCATGGAGTGCACCGGCCTGTTGCTCTGCAACCTGGGTTCCCCTGACGCGCCAACGACCGATGCGGTGCGCCGCTATCTGGCTGATTTTCTCTGGGATCCACGTGTCATCGAAATGTCGCGGCCGCTCTGGTGGCTGATCCTGCATGGCGTCATCCTGCGCATCCGCCCCAAACGTTCGGCCCACGCCTATCAAACGGTTTGGACCGAAGAGGGTTCACCGCTGATCAACATTTCAAAACTCCAGGCTGCTGCCCTGCAACAGCTGCTGGAAACACGCATGGCCGGGCCGATCAAGGTCGAGCTGGCGATGCGCTATGGCAACCCTTCGATTCCTGATGCGTTGGAGCGGCTGCGTCAGGCCAATGCCCAACGCATATTGGTGCTGCCGATGTATCCCCAATATTCAGGGACCACCACCGCCTCTATCTTTGATGCGGTGTTTGATGAGCTGAAAACCTGGCGCCGCATGCCCGAGTTGCGCCTCATCAACCACTTTCATGATGACGAACGCTACATCGATTCACTTGTGAACAGCATCCGGGAACAGTTCGAGCTTAATGGTCAGCCGCAGCGTTTGATCTTCTCCTTTCATGGTATCCCCAAACGTTACCTGCTCAATGGCGACCCCTACTTTTGCCAGTGCCACAAAGTGGCCCGCCTTACTGTGGCCCAGTTGGGGTTGAGTGATGATCAGTGGCAAGTGAGTTTTCAGTCACGTGTCGGTCGGGAAGAGTGGCTCAAACCCTATACCGACCACGTGTTAGAGCAGCTGCCCAAGGATGGGATTAAAAAGATCGCCATCGTTTGCCCTGCGTTCAGCGCCGACTGCCTTGAAACCCTGGAAGAGATCGCTGTTGAAAACCGGGATCGTTTTATTAAAGCAGGCGGCGAGAGCTACGACTACATCCCGGCCCTGAATGATCGCCCTGACTACATGGAGGCGATGGCCGAGTTGGCCATGCGCCACATGCAGGGGTGGCCGGAGCTGGAGGTCGACTGGAATGTTTCTCATGTCAATCGTGAGGCAGAGCTTCGGCAACAGCGTGCCAAGGCGTTGGGGGCGAAGGGGTAGGGTCTGGTTTGCACCATATTTAATCTTTCTCTCTACCCCACGTTTATATGTCCCACCCAATACCCACTGCCGCGCAACAGGCACGGTAATAGATAAAAAGACCAGGACATATTAATGAAACTGACGTTATCCCGTCTCGAAAACCTGCTGCTCACCGCCTGCGACGACCTGCGCGGCAGCATGGATGCCAGTGAATATAAGGAATACATCTTTGGTATGTTATTCCTCAAGCGGGCCAGCGATCTGTTTGACCAGCGCCAGCAAGAGCTACGCAAGCAATTCGCCACCCAAGGCATGCCCCCCGCCGATGTTGAAGAAGCGCTGAAGGATTCAGACCACTACTCCGGTAAATACTTCTTTGTGCCGCCGCGCGCCCGCTGGAGTCAGGGTTGGGTGGAGGAGGTGGTCGTGGATGGCGAGAAAAAACGCATTCAACGCCCGGCATTGAAACACGTCAAAGAAAACGTCGGCACCACCTTGAACAAGGCACTGGAGGCGATCGAAGATGCCAACCCCGACGCCCTGCAAGATGTACTCAAAGGCATCAACTTCAATCGCAAGATCGGCCAGCGCACCCTGGATGACGATACCCTGGCCGACTTTGTGCAGAACTTCGAAAAGATCCCGCTCAAGGATAGCGATTTTGAATTCCCCGACCTGCTCGGTGCCGCCTACGAATGGCTGATTAAATACTTTGCCGACTCCGCCGGTAAAAAGGCCGGTGAGTTTTACACCCCGGCCGAAGTGGTGCGCATCTGCGTTGAAATCTGCAACCCCGACGAAGGCATGAGCATCTACGATCCAACGGTTGGTTCCGGCGGCATGTTGATCCAGATGCGCGACTACCTGCGTGAAAAGGGTGGTGATGCCAACGAGCTGGCGCTCTACGGTCAGGAGAAGATGGGCACCACCTGGTCCATCTGCAAAATGAACATGCTGCTGCACGGCATCTCCCACGCCGACATCCGTCAGGAAGATACCCTGCGCGAACCACAGCACATGGACGACAACAACGAACTCAAACGCTTCGACCGTGTCGTCGCCAATCCGCCCTTCAGCCAGAACTACATTAAAAAAGATCTAAAATTCCCCGGCCGCTTCCCGGTGATGATGCCCGAGAAGGGCAAAAAGGCCGACCTGATGTTTGTCCAGCACATGCTTGCCGTGCTCAAACACGATGGCCGTCTCGCCTCAGTGATGCCCCACGGCGTGTTGTTCCGTGGCGGTGAAGAGCGCCAAGCGCGCAAACACTTTATTGAGCACGGCTATCTGGAGGCGATCATCGGCCTGCCCAGCAACCTCTTCTACGGCACCGGCATTCCCGCCTGTATTTTGGTGATGAACAAAAAAGGTGCCGCCCAGCGTGACCATGTGCTGTTTATCAACGCCGACCGTGAATACCGCGAAGGCAAGGCGCAAAACCACCTGCGCCCGGAAGATATCGACAAAATTATCTATGCATACCGTAAAGGGGAAGCACTGCCCGCTTATGCCCGCCCGGTGCCTAAAGCCGAAATCGTCGCCGAAGAGTACAACTGCAACATCCGCCGTTATGTCGATAACGCACCACCCGCAGAACCCCACGACGTGCGCGCCCATCTGCACGGCGGCGTGCCCAAAGTCGAAGTGGCAAGTCTGGCCCACTACTGGCAAAACTATCCGCAGCTGCAAGGGGATACGTTTATTCCAAAGGACGAAACCTATCTCGACTTCGCCCCGGTACTCAGCAGCAAGCGCGACATCGCCGATTTTGTCACCACCCATCAAAGCGTCACCACCCGTCACCAACAATTTATGGATACATTGGAGAGTTGGTGGCAGACCAACCTGCCGATTGTGGAAGCACTGGCCCCCGATGCCCAAAATCAACAGGCCCGCCCGCGCAACGTCTACGTGATGCGCAGCAGTCTGCTGGCCAGCATCGAACAAGCCTTAACTGAACAAAACCTGCTCACCCCGTTCCAAGTGCGCGGCGCCTTTGCCAACTATGTAGACATACTCAAGGCCGACTTCAAATCCATCGCCGCCAGCGGCTGGGGGCCGGAGCTGATACCCGACGAAGATATTCTGCAAAGCCAGTTCCCCGAGATACTGGAAGAGCAGGAACAGGCTCAGGCACGACTGGCTGAGTTGCAAGCCCTGTTCGCCGCCGCCAATGAAGAGGAGTTTGAAGATACAGACGACAGCGGCGTGATGAATTCAGATCAGGTCAAAGCGTTAAAGGCCCGCCTGAAAGAGGCCAAAGGCATGGCCAAACTCTGCAAACGCGACCCCAATATGGGCGATGCCGAACAGTTCCAGCGCGAAGCGCAGCAGATAGAGGCGCAACTGCAACGCCACAAAGTGTTGGAAGATGAAGTCAAAACCCTGCGCGCCACCATCAAAGGCATCGAAGGCAAACGCGACGACCTGGTGCAAAGCGCCCGCGCCAAAATCACCACCGACGAAGCCCGCATCGTCATCATCGAACGGCTGCGCCAGTTACTAATGAACACCTATCAAGCCTACCTACGTGCCGACCAGCGCGCCTGCATCAAGGCGATTGAAAACCTGTGGAGCAAATACGCCGTCACCGCCAAGACCATCGAAGCCGAGCGGGATGCGGCATCGCAGCAGTTAAAGGCGTTTTTGGTGGAGTTGGGGTACGACGCACAGGGAAGTGCTAGTGTCGCGGGAGGCAGGAAGCCGTGAGCGACGCGAGTGAGCAACTGGTCAAACTGGCTACGATTTACTATGGGAAATCTCCAAATGAGGTGGTTGCAGAGGATGGGCCATTTCCAATAATTGGTACCGGCGGTAAGTATGGTCAAGCCAATAAGGCTATGTTTAATGTTCCATCGGTTGTTGTACCCAGAAAGGGATCGCTTGGAAATCCTCAGTTGTTGTTAGAGCCCTTTTGGCCAGTTGATACGACTTATGCAGTAGTCCCTGAAAAGGGTGTCGATGTACGTTGGCTTTATTACAGTCTTCTTAATTTTGACCTGACGAAATTAAATGAGGCCACTGGAGTGCCAAGCATAAGCCGCGATTGGCTAAATAAAATTCGGTTCTTCAATCCAGACAAAGAGCAAAAGCGAAAAATTGGGATGATTCTTCAGGGGGTCGACCAAGCCATCGAAAAAACCGAAGCCCTGATTGAAAAATACCAGCAGATCAAAGCGGGGCTGATGCACGACCTCTTTACCCGTGGCATCGGCGCCGACGGCAAACTGCGCCCACCCCGCGAACAAGCGCCAGAGCTGTATCAGCAAACCCCAATTGGGTGGATTCCGAAGGAGTGGCATCCACTAAAACTTAAAGATATTTTGAAAGACTCCGGCGGGTATCTACAAACAGGACCATTTGGCAGCCAGCTTCACGCTCATGAATACACGTATGAAGGTGTTCCAGTAGTAATGCCGCAGGACATTAATGATGGAAAGGTTGATGCAATTTCTATTGCACGAATAACTGAACATCGTGCGCAGAGCCTCCTTAAGCATAGACTTAAGGTTGATGACATCATTATTGCGAGACGAGGTGAGTTGAGTAGAGCCGCAGCAATAGAGGATTTAGAGCGGGACTGGGTTTGTGGCACGGGTTGCTTTCTGTTGAGACTTGGCGGGAGCAATCTAGATGCACGATTTTTCTCGCATATGTATCGCTATGCAATGGTTCAACGGCAAGTTGCTGGGCTTGCTGTTGGTTCAACTATGCCAAGCCTAAATAATGAAATTATGGGAAAGCTCATATTTCCTTACATGAGCAAGGAGGAGCAAAGCGCAATTGCAGGCAAGGTTGAGTTGACTGAAGCTAGAATTACTACGCTTCAATCAGAACTGATTAAGTTGAATAAACAAAAATCCGGCCTAATGCACGACCTACTCACCGGCAAAGTTCCTGTCAATGTCGACCAAGCCGAGGCGGCCCATGCCGTATAACTACCAGAGCCTCAATCCAGAAAAGGCACTCATATGGCGAATTGTGCATCGCGATAATTTGCCATGGATTTTAGATAATGGATTGCATTGTGGCAATGGTGTGAACCGATCGCCTGCATGGATCAGTATCGGTAATGATGAACTGATTACCAAGCGAGCAACTCACCCTGTACCCGTAGGACTTGGTGGAGTGTTGAATGATTACGTTCCTTTTTATTTCACACCTTTTTCAGTCATGATGAGAAATATTCATACGGGTTGGGGTGGTGTGCAGCAGCGACCCAATGAAGAAATTGTTATATTGGTTTCAAGCCTTCCCCATATTCAAGAACAGGGCTTACCTTTCGTTTTTACTGACAGCCATGCTTATTATCAGTGGGCCAATTTTTATACAGATCTCGCTGATTTGAATAAGATTGATTGGCAGCTCCTACAACAGCGCGATTTTAAGCGAGATCTGGATGACCCGGCTAAATTTGAGAGATATCAGGCCGAAGCGCTAATACACCAGCATTGCCCGATAACCGGCTTATTAGGTATAGTCTGTTATACAGATCCATTAAAAGTGCAAATAGAACGGCAGCTTGCTGAGCGCGAACTCAAACTTGATGTTTATGCGAAAACTGGGTGGTACTTCTAATGATTAAATACACACAAGGCAATCTATTGGAGGCCGATGCAGAAGCATTGGTTAATACCGTCAATACAGTGGGTGTAATGGGTAAAGGTATCGCTCTGATGTTTAAAGAGCGCTTTGCCAGAAATATGGATGAGTACTCTAAAGCCTGTAAGGCTAAACAAGTACACACCGGCAAGATGTTCGTTACCGAAACCGGTGAGATGATGGGCCCTAAGTGGATTATCAATTTCCCCACCAAGCAGCATTGGCGCAGTCCTTCGAAATTAGAATGGATTACCGATGGCTTGAAGGACTTAAAGGCGTTTATTCTTGATAATCATGTTCACTCGATTGCCATTCCCCCTCTTGGTGCCGGAAATGGTGGGCTAGATTGGTCTGTGGTGCGTGTGCAGATTGAACAGGTTTTGGCAGATTTGACGGATGTCGAGATCCTGATCTATGAGCCTACCCGTCAGTACCAAAATGTAGCCAAAAAGAAAGGGGTTGAAAAACTCACTGCCGCACGTGCGTTAATTGCTGAGCTGGTTCGTCGCTATTGGGTGCTGGGTATGGAGTGCAGTTTGCTGGAGATCCAAAAACTGGCCTGGTTCCTGGAACGGGTGATTGAAAAACAGAATATTGATAATCCTTTAAATCTGAACTTTAAGTCGAACAATTATGGGCCGTATGCCGATAGGCTAAGGCATGTGCTGGATGCATTGGATGGAAGTTATCTGAAGAGTGAGAAACGCATTTCTGATTCTGATCCTTTGGATGTGATTTGGTTCGATGATAAGAAACGTGACCGCGTAAATACCTTTTTGCATTCAGAAGCAAAGGAATATTTACCTGCACTTGAATTAACCTCTCAAATTATTGATGGCTTTGAATCACCATTCGGTATGGAATTATTGTCAACCGTAGATTGGTTAATTACTAAAGAAGGTTGTGACCCATCTGTAGAAGCGATCGAAGAGGGTATTAAACATTGGCCTGCAGGACAGCGTTGGGCAAACCGAAAAGCCAAGTTGTTTGATCGACGTGCCATTGGTATTGCCCTGGAGCGTTTACAACAAGTCAGTAACTGATATGTCTGAATATACGGAGGTCGAACAGCCTTTTCTGCAACAACTGGCATCGCTGGGCTGGGATGTTATCGATCAGGGGCAGGAGATTCCCTCCGATCCCGGTAAAAGCCAGCGGCTGAATTTCCGCCAGTGGTTGTTGCCGGAGCTGTTTGCCAAGGCGGTGGCCGCACTTAATACCACGAGTGATGGCAATCGCTGGCTCAGTGCTAAACAGCTACAGGATTTGCAGGATCAGATTTTGCGCCAGCCCAACCGTACTCTGTTGGAGGCGAATGAGGCGATTCAAAAGCTGCTGTTTAAGGCGCAGGTGGATGTGAATGAAACCACTGGCGAGCAGGACCCGGTGGTGAGGTTGATTGACTTTGCCAACCCGGAGAATAACCACTTTCTCGCCATCAACCAGTTCCGCATCGATACGCCGGGTTGTGTGAAGCAGTTCATCATTCCCGACATTGTGCTGTTTGTGAATGGCATCCCGTTGATCGTAGTGGAGTGCAAGAAGGGCGGGCCGACCTGCGCTAACCCGATGAACGAGGCCTTTGAGCAGTTGCAGCGCTATAGCCATCAGCGCAAGGCGACCCAGCAGCAGGGTTTGAAAGAGGGGGAGCCGCGTCTATTCCATTGCAACATGCTGTTGATCCGCAGCAGTGGTGTGGAGGCGGACTACGGTACCCTTACCTCTGGTGACGAACATTTCTATCCTTGGAAAACCCAATGGCCCCAAGACGACAGCGTGGCCGAGGGGATGAATCAGCAACAGCAGTTGATTAACGGCATGCTCAACAAGGCCAATCTGCTGAGTATGTTGCGTACCTCGTCGGTGTTTATGGATGCCGACGGCGGCCCGCGCATTAAGGTGGTGTGTCGTTACCAGCAGTTTCGTGCGGCCAATAAAATCATCGAGCGACTGCGTAGTGGTAAAACTGCCGAGGAGCGCAGCGGTGTGGTTTGGCACACGCAAGGCTCGGGCAAAAGCCTGACCATGGTGTTTGTAGCGCGTATGTTGCGCGTCTCCCGCGATCTGAACGATTACAAGATCCTGTTGATTAATGACCGGGTGGATTTGGAGGATCAGCTGGCCGCAACCGCTACGCTGATTGGTGGTCGGGTGCACAGCATCGAGAGCCGTAAAGAGCTGCGTCAGCAGCTGGCGACGGATAGCTCTGATATCAATATGGTGATGGTGCATAAGTTTCAGCTGCGCGACCAAAGCCTGCCGTTAAAAGTGGCTGAGGCGCTGGGTACCTATCAGGCGATTCCTACCAGCCAGACCTTTGGTGTGGTGAATGACTCCGCACGCATTGTGCTGATGATCGACGAGGCGCACCGCACCCAAGGTTCGGACCTGGGCGATAATATTTTTGAAGCCTTTCCCAATGCCGCACGCATCGCCTTTACCGGTACCCCGCTGATCACCGAGCGCCATGGTGAAAAGAAAACCTATAAACGCTTTGGCGATTACATCGATACCTACCGGCTGATGGATGCGGTGGAGGATGGCACCACCTTGCAGATTTTGTATGAAGGACGCACCGCCGATACCGCGCTGAACGACAAACACGGTTTTGAAACCCAGTTTGAAAACCTGTTCAAGGACCGCAGCGAAGAAGAGCTGCTGGCCATCAAGAAAAAATACGGTGCCACTGGCGACCTGCTGGAGGCCGAACAACGCATCGCCGCCATCGCCAAAGATATGGTGCAGCACTATCTGCAACATATCTTCCCCAACGGTTTTAAGGCACAGGTGGTGTGCCATTCAAAACTGGCGGCGGTGCGTTATCAGCAGGCGATTGAGCAGGCGCTTGTTGCGGTGGTGGCGGAGCTGGAATCGGCCACGGTACCGGATCGTGAGCTGATCAGAAAAGTGGGTTTATTAAAGGCAGCGGTGGTGATCTCCGGTGATGGCACCAACGAGGCGGCCTATATCACTGAGGCGCGCAAGCAGGCCAAGGCATGGAATGCGGTGGATAATTTCTGTAAGTCGTTTGATTTTGATGACCCGGATAAGGTTTACACCGGCATCGCCTTTCTGGTGGTATGCGACATGCTGCTGACCGGCTTTGACGCGCCCATCGAGCAGGTGATGTATATCGATAAAAAGATCAAAGAGCACACCTTGCTACAGGCGATTGCCCGCACCAATCGGGTGAAGAAGGGCAAACAGCGTGGCTATGTTGTCGATTACATCGGCCTGACCCATAACCTGACCGATGCGCTGACGCTTTATGCCGCTGCGGATGAACAGCAGGAGCTGGCGCAGGGGTTGAAAAATATCTCCTCTGAAGTGCCGGTACTGGAAGAGCGTTATCAGCGGCTGTTGCAGTTATTCGCCGAGCACAAGGTGAGGCAGCTGCGTGAGTTTGTCGAGGGTGTATTGCCAAATGTTGAAGCCGATGCGGCGGTGGTGCATGAGGCGGTCAAACTTCTAAAAGACGAAAAAATCCGTGCGGATTTTGATGTCTACCTGAAAAAATTCCTGATGAGTATGGACATTATTTTGCCGCATCAGGCCGCCCATGCTTACCGAGTACCCGCTAAGCGCTTGGGGTATATCTTGCGTGTGGCTAAAGAGCGCTACAAGGATGAGAGTTTGAATCTGGGCGATGCCGGGCAGAAGGTGCGTGACCTTATCAACGAACATCTGATCAGTTTGGGAATAAACCCCAAGGTGCCGCCAGTGGAGCTGTTGTCTGAAGATTTTATCAACCAGCTCAATAAACATTCTGCGGGTAACGCTGAGGCTAAAGCTAGCGAGATGGAACACGCCATTCGCAAACACTGCACCGTGCACCATGACGAAGATCCGGCGTTCTATAAGAGTCTGTCGCAAAAGGTCGAGAACCTGATCGACCAGTATCAGGATCAGTGGGAGAAACTGGCCGAGGAGCTGGAAAAGCTACGCTATGTAGCCATCGAAGGCCGCAAGCAGGGGGAGGAGGGCATGAGCCGTGAGGCGTCTACTTTCTTCGACCACATCGCCAATGAAGCCTTTGAGAATGGTGAGGTGCCGCCCGCAGCAAAGCCAAAGATGAAGGCGCTGATGGAAGCTATTGTTGATGTGTTGCAGGAGAGCATCGCCAGCATCGACTTCTGGAATAACAGTGACAAACAGAAGAAAACCCGCAGCGAGATTAAGACCGCGCTGACCTTGACCGGTATTGCCGAATTGAAGGCCAAGCGCGAACGCATTGCCATCGAGATTATGAAACTTGCCAAGAATCGCCATGATGAGTTGTTGAAAGGCGCAGCGGGAGGTGACAATAAATGAGTGCACGGCGTGTAAGAGATATTGAATATCAACTGCTGTCTGGTAGCCCACGCAAGACCACTGATATTGTGATTGAACGCAACGGAGTGGTGTCGGTTCGCCCACCTGTCGACTTCACCCCGGAGCAGGTGGATGCGGTGGTGGAGAGCAAGCGTATGTGGATCTATCGCAATCTGGCCGAATGGAAAGAGCTGAATGCCAGTGCTGTGGCGCGTGAATGGGTCAATGGCGAGACGTTTATCTATCTGGGGCGCGCCTATCGGTTGTCATTGGTATCTGATCAAGCGTGTACTGTGCAGCTGAAAGAGGGGCGTTTTTGTCTGAGCCGTGCAGTGATCGAGCAGGGTGGTAGTGATGCAGCCAAACGGGCATTCGAATCTTACTTTAGTGACAAGGGTATGCAGCGCCTCCGCGAGCGGGTTGCCTATTTTGCGCCGAAAGTGGGCGTTAATATTGCCGGTATTAAAGTGAAAGAGATGGGTTACCGCTGGGCCAGTTGTGGCAAAAGCGGCATTCTGAATTTTCACTGGAAGTGCATGATGGCGCCACCGCGCATCATCGACTATATAGTTGCACATGAGTTGTGCCACTTTCGCCACCGTAATCACTCCGATGCTTTCTGGAATGAGGTGGACAAGGTGATGCCAGATTATCGCGAGCGGAAGGAGTGGCTGCGAAAACATGGGGCAAGCTTGGCGGTGTAGCTGTTAGGCTCGCGCATGTCTATTCGGACAAGTTTTCCGCTGTGATCCAGATTTGCCAGGGGGCTTGGGCGTTGAGCCTCCGAAATGCTCAGTCCTGTCGGACGGAGTCACACGCTATTCATCTTGATCACGCCCCTGGCCGCAGCAATCGCCTGCTAGCGGTTATCTCATTCGTGCGCGGGAGCATGGGCATGAATCTGAATATCAGTATTGGCTGAGATATTGATTTCCACCGGGTTCCGTGGGGACCAAGAGACGAGCTGTTCAATCCACCAGGCCACTCTGCTGGTGCATCTCCTGCCAGCTATTTACAATGTTGCAGAAGAGATCGGCGGTCTTTTCGGTGTCGTAGATGGCGGAGTGGGCGGCTTCATTATCCCATTTGAATCCGGCGGCCTGCACGGCCTTGGCGAGCACGGTCTGACCGTAGGCGAGGCCGGCGAGGGTGGCGGTATCAAAGCTGCTGAAGGCGTGAAACGGGCATTTGACCTTGGTGCGTTTGACGGCGGCGTTGAGAAACCCCAGGTCGAAAAAGGGGTTGTGGCCTACCAGAATGGCGCGACTGCAACCGCTCTCTTTGACCTCCTGGCGGATCGGCTCAAAGATCTTCTCCAGCGCTTCGGCCTCTTGCATGGCGTCGCGGAACGGGTGGTGTGGGTCGATGCCGGTGAAGGCGAGGGATGCTTCGCTGAGATGGGCGCCGGGGAAAGGGGCGACATGGCAGTCGTGGGTCTGGTAGCGGTAGAGCATTCCGTGCTCATCCATGCGCAGCACAACGGCAGCGATCTCCAGCAGGGCGTCGGTCTCGGCATTGAATCCAGCGGTTTCAACATCGATGACAACGGGTAGAAAGCCACGAAAACGGTCGGCAATGCGGTAGGTAGAATCTGACATGGGGCGGTGATTATCCTTTATTGTTGGTATGCAGCAGCTGCCAGGTGAGGTTGCCACCGGCGCGCAGAGGGATGACAGTTTCGTCGCCCAGCGGGTAAGACTTGGGCACGGCCCACTCCTGGCGTGCCAAGGTGACGGTCTCTTTGTTGACCGGCAGGCCGTAGAAACGGGGGCCGTGGCGGCTGGCAAAACCGTCCAGCTGGCCCAGTGCGCCAGCATTGTAGAAGGCCTCGGCGTAGAGTTCGATGGCGCCAAAGGCGGTGTACATGCCGGCGCAGCCGCAGTCGGACTCTTTGGCCGATTTGGTGTGTGGGGCGCTGTCGGTGCCGAGGAAAAATTTGGCATTGCCG
>CAMTXZ010000241.1:0-4435 GCA_947085765.1 uncultured Chromatiaceae bacterium
CTATCGTATGTTGAATGCGGCGGGTGAGGTGATCTACGTCGGCAAGGCGCGCAACCTGGTCAAGCGTGTTAGCAGTTACTTTAGCCGCAGCGCCACCACAGCTAAAACCCGCGCCCTGGTGAGCCAGATCGTCAACATCGAAGTGACGGTAACCCACACCGAAAACGAGGCGCTGATTCTTGAAAATAATCTGATCAAGGAGCTGCGCCCCCGTTACAACGTGCTGTTGCGTGATGATAAGAGCTACCCCTATATTTTTCTTTCGGCAGATCAGTTTCCCCGTCTTGCCTATCATCGTGGTGCAAAACGCGCCCATGGCCGTTATTTTGGTCCCTATCCCAGCGCCGGTGCAGTACGCGAGACACTTAACCTGTTGCAGAAGCTGTTCCGTGTACGACAGTGCGAAGATACCTTTTATAGCAACCGCTCTCGCCCTTGCCTGCAATATCAGATCAAACGTTGCACCGCACCCTGTGTTGATTATGTGAGTGCGGCGGAGTATGCCGATGATGTACGCCTTGCAACGCTGTTTCTTGAGGGCAAGGATAGTCAAGTGATCGATGAGCTGGTGCGGCAGATGGAGGTCGCCAGTGCCAAGCTCGAATTCGAGCGGGCGGCGCAGTACCGCGATCAGATCGCCAATCTGCGCCGGGTGCAGGAGCGACAATATGTGAGCGGCACCGGCGGTGACCTGGATGTGATTGTCAGTGCCTACGAAAAAGGCGTCGGCTGTGTGCAGGTTGTTTTTATTCGTGGCGGTCATCAGCTCGGCAATAAAACCTTTTTCCCTGGCCATACTCAGGATACCGACGTGGCAGAGATTCTGGCTGCGTTCCTGCCGCAGTACTATCTCGGCAAACAGGTGCCAACAGAGATTTTGGTCAACCAGCCGATGGAAGATCAACAGCTACTCGAAGAGGTGTTGAGCGAGCAGGCGGGACGCAAGGTCAGCATCAGTCATAATCTGCGGGGTGATCGTGCCCGCTGGGTGCAGATGGCGGTGATCAATGTCGACGATGCGCTACGACGACACCTCGCCAGCAAGAGCGGCATGCGCCAACGTTATGAGGCGCTGCAGGATGCACTGGAACTCGACAGTACGCCGCAGCGGCTCGAATGTTTTGATATCAGCCATACCATGGGCGAGGCGACCGTTGCGTCATGTGTGGTCTTTAATGATGAAGGGCCACTGAAAAGTGATTATCGCCGCTTCAATATCGAGGGCATCACACCCGGTGATGATTATGCCGCCATGCATCAAGCGCTGACCCGCCGCTACACCCGTTTAAAGGAGGGGGAGGGCAAACTGCCCGACATACTCTTTATAGATGGTGGTAAAGGGCAGTTGGCTGAGGCGCAGAAAGTGCTGGAGGAGTTGCAGGTCAGTGATGTGGTGCTAGTGGGGGTGGCCAAAGGACCGGAACGCAAGGCGGGGCTGGAAACGCTGTTCTTGTATGGTCATGAGCAGCCGATTATACTGCCCACCGATTCGCCCGCCCTGCATCTGATCCAGCAGATTCGTGATGAGGCCCACCGTTTTGCCATTACCGGCCATCGTCAGCGCCGCGCCAAAACTCGCAGCACCTCGGTATTGGAAGGGATTCCTGGTGTGGGGCCAAAGCGCCGCCGTGATCTGTTGAAACAGTTTGGCGGTTGGCAAGAGGTAGCGCGGGCAGGGGTCGATGACCTGCTCAAAGTCAAAGGCATCAGTCGCGACTTGGCCCAAAAGATTTACGACGCCCTGCATCCAGAGAATTAAAACGAAATGACCAGCATCCCAACACTTCTCACTTATCTGCGCATCCTTCTGATTCCGGTCTTTGTGGTGATCTTCTTCCTGCCCTTTGGTTGGGTTAACGAGGTCACCACCATTATCTTTGGTATAGCGGCTATTACGGATTGGCTAGATGGTTATCTGGCGCGCAAACTGAATCAGATGTCCCGTTTTGGTGCGTTTCTCGATCCCGTAGCAGATAAACTGATCGTCGGCGCGGCATTGATATTATTGGTACAGGCACACCCCAACCCCTGGATAACGATTGCCACAGTGGTCATTATCGGCCGAGAGATCGCAATCTCGGCACTGCGTGAATGGATGGCAGAGATTGGTGAGAGTGCTCAGGTGGCCGTCTCCAACGTGGGTAAATGGAAGACCACAGCGCAGATGGTAGCGCTTTTTATGTTGCTCTATAACGAGCCGCTCCTGGGTGTTTCAATGTACATGTTAGGCATGATCTTCCTTTACATTGCGGTCATTCTAACTCTTTGGTCCATGGTCATTTATCTGAAAGCAGCATGGCCGGTGTTGCGCAAAGAAGAGGGTTAGAAAAAACATATAAGTGGGTGTTGACGAGAATAAAAAAGGCTATATAATGACGGCCACTTAACAAGGTACGCGGGAATAGCTCAGTGGTAGAGCACAACCTTGCCAAGGTTGGGGTCGCGAGTTCGAATCTCGTTTCCCGCTCCAAATTCAATAAATCTCGGCTGACTTAGTCGAGATCGTTTTAAAGTAGTAATGGCGGTCATCGGTGGTGAATTTCATGATGAAAGCCAAACAACTACACTTCTGATGTTTCGCTGGCTGGGTGGCAGAATGGCTATGCAGCGGCCTGCAAAGCCGTGAATGCCGGTTCGATTCCGGCCTCAGCCTCCATAAATAATCAGCTCTCCTAATGGTGCCCTTCAGGGTGCTATATAAAATCCTCAGCACTATAAACATCGCTTCTCGGTGATAGTGATGGGTTGTAATTTGAATTTTCGTTGTTGTAGAATTAAGCCGTTAATCGTTGTCGAATTTCTTTACATATTGCGGCTGGTTGTACGCCTTATGTGCGGCTCTGCTTTTATAAAGACATGTTTTTAAAATGGATTATTGTCATGGCATGAAACCTGCCTTGATCCCAGTGATGTTATTGTCAGTAATTCGATGACCAATATAAAAGGGTGAAAAAATGAAGAAACTAATGTTTGTGTTGTCCTTGATGATTTGGGTTAACCCCGCTCATTCGATGATCATCATGTCAAATGTCACGGGTGCTGATATGGCTGGCATTGCTGTAACTATAACCTTTGATGGTGGTGGATCTGAAACGGTGAACTGGGTAACGACCAGCACTGACCCCTTAATAGCAAATAATGAAGGTTATGCTGGTGGTGCATTTGGTACGGGTTGGTCGTTAACACAGCAGGGCGACACATTTGGCGACATTACGGGCACTGACTTGCTAGGTGTTTGGACATTTACCAATAATTCTGGCGTTCCGCTTTTGAGCCTGGCGATTGATGCGTTAATGGCAAATATAGTGTTTGATAATTTGTTCACAGTTGAAGGCACCCCGGGATCTGGTCCAGGACGTCCATTTACACCAGACGTAACAAATGCGCCTACTTCAGCTGTCTATAGCGACCTGTTTAGTGCTCCTGACCTGTATGGTTCGCTGACACTTGATTGGGGACAGATTGGTCTTGCTTCAGGTAGCACTTTCCGGTTTATGGCCGACACAGAAATGGTTCCAGAGCCAGCTACGCTTCTGCTGTTTGGCGCGGGTCTACTTGGCCTTGCCGGTGTGCGTGCTAAAAAACGCTTATCTACCATCAATAGTGAGGCTTAAGACAATGGCGACTAAAAATACAATTGATAGTAGTTCTATGGTGAAGAAAACATACAGTAAGCCCCAGTTCAAAAAAGTGGGCAGCTTGGCCGAATTGACACAAGGCTTTGCAGGCAGCGTGCCTGATGAGCAAGGTGGACAAACCAAGCGTAATCCGTTCCAGGGTTAATGTATAACCAGTCGGGTCCTTTGACATAAAGACATTCAAGTGCCAGATGTCAAAGTGCCCGACTGGGTTTTTAAAACACCTCTTCACGGTGTACGGCTGCTCCGAGACGATCCGGTGGGCCAATTAGAGTGTGACGGTGATTATCTTGAAACCGTAAAACTTATTTTTCCGCAGCACCTTGCCCCAGTCGAAACAAAATCACTTTGGCGATTAGCTGATCAGGGTGAACGTTACACAAGCACAATTGAATTATTTGATGGGCCAACAAGTAAGTTGCTGCAGATCGAGTGTGAAGGCAAAGGTGTTTTTCAGTACCAGAAAGATAACATTGGTATCGTCTGGCAAAGTGAAGGAACTGGGTTTGAGCATTATCTGCAGACAGTTGGCCTAAGCCTGTGGCTTGAAATGCGTGGTGTGTTATGTATCCATGCCAACGCAATCGCAACAGACAGGGGAGTGATCGGTGTAATCGCGCCGAGTCAAACAGGTAAGACAACACTAACGGCAGCACTTGCCACGCGTGGCATGGCGATGATGACAGATGACATGATGGCCATACACAAATCAGTAGATGGTTGGAAGGTTTATCCTGGCTGGCCGCAGGTGCGTATGTGGCCGCAAGTGGCGCAGCACTTTGTAAAAAACATTGATA
>CAMTXZ010000242.1:0-22924 GCA_947085765.1 uncultured Chromatiaceae bacterium
GAGTGGAACGGCATCAAGGAGCTCAACACCCCGGTCCCGCGGCTGGTTTATGCCGTCCTGATCGTGACCGCGCTGTTCTCCATCGGATACTGGCTGCTGATGCCGGCGTTTCCGCTGTGGTCGACCTACACCAAGGGGCTGCTGGGAGCCGACGATCGAACCGCCGTCAGCGAGGCGGTGGCGCGGGCCAAGCTCGACCGATCGGCGTGGGCCGACCAGGTCGCCAGCAAGAGCTTCGCCGAGGTCGAAGCCGACCCCAAGCTCCTCGCCACGGTTCGCCAAGCCGGTCGCGCGCTGTTCGGCGACAATTGCTCGGTCTGTCACGGCCGCGACGCCAAGGGCAATGTGGGATTGGAGAACCATCCGCAGGTGCTGGCCGTCACTGGTCCACACGCCAAGGATGAGGTGATGCTGGCAGTGCGCAAACATCTGCCGCCGCAACATGACCCCTACATCAGCCTGATCCCGCCACAGGGGATAAAACTGACGCCCAACCACTACGCCTACCTGAAAATTTCCGAAGGGTGCAACCACCGCTGCACCTTCTGCATCATCCCCTCCATGCGTGGCGATCTGGTCAGTCGCCCAATCGGCGATGTATTGCAAGAGGCGGAAAATCTGGTCAAGGCCGGCGTCAAAGAGCTGCTGGTAATCTCGCAGGACACCAGCGCCTAGGGTGTTGATGTGAAGTACCGCACCGGTTTCTGGAATGGTCGCCCAGTGAAGACACGCATGACCGAACTGGCGCAGGCGCTAGGTGAGATGGGCATCTGGGTGCGCATGCACTACGTCTACCCCTACCCGCACGTCGACGAGATCATCCCGCTGATGGCCGAAGGCAAGATCCTGCCTTATCTCGACGTACCGCTACAGCACGCCAGCCCTAAGATCCTCAAGGCGATGAAACGTCCCGGCAATATCGAGGGAACCATGACACGCATCAAAAAGTGGCGCGAGATCTGCCCTGACATCACCCTGCGCAGCACCTTCATCGTCGGCTTCCCCGGCGAGACTGAAGCTGATTTTGAACAGCTGCTTGAATTCATCGACGAAGCACAGCTCGATCGTGTTGGCGCCTTTGCTTACTCACCTGTCGAAGGGGCCAGCGCCAACGCCCTTGCCGACCATGTGTCACCAGAGCTACAACAGGAACGCCTCGGCCGCTTCATGGAGCTACAGGCCGAGATCAGCACCGCCAAACTGCAACACAAAATTGGCCGCGAAGTGGAGATACTCATTGATGAGGTGGATGACGAAGGGGCCATCGGCCGTACCAAAGCAGATGCCCCCGAAATCGATGGCCGCGCCTATCTTGAAGGGGTAACCGATCTGAAGCAGGGCGATATCGTCCGCGCCAAGGTGATGGAATCGGGCGAGCATGATTTGTGGTGTGAACTGATCAAATAGCAGTGCCCCTCCGTGAAGGAGGGAGATAAGCTCACAATCTATCATCAACGTTCAGATGATAGATCCTCCCTCACACAGCAGAGCGCCACACCATGCCAACTACCCCCGACCAACATCAACAGTTCCTGATCGCACTCAAAGAGAGTATTGCCAAAAACAGCCTCAGCAAACTGATACTCAGCAAACCCAATGGTGCAGAACCCGATCTGCTGCGTATCGTGATCCGGCAGGTGATGATCAAAAACCAACCCCAGCTCTCATTTGTCTACAGCTACAAAACCCGCGACATCACCAAAAACTTCGCGCTGAGTGAAGGGACCGGACTCATCACCAAACTGTTAGGCAACTCATTCAAAAATGCCAACCTGTTCACCACCGATGAAGAGCTACAGATTAACTTCAGCAAGAAGGGCAAGCCGATGTTGCACCGCAACAAAAGTACAGAGAGCGCCGCCCCCTCACACGAACACAACCGCGAGAAACAACGTTATCTCGAACTCGACAGACCCTTTTTAGTGGAGCTTGGCGTCACCAACACACAGCACCAACTGATCCCATCGATGTCGCGCAAGTGGAAACAGATCAACAAATTTATCGAACTGTTTCAGCGCTCCTTTGACTCATCATCACTGAAAGAGAAAGAGAAAGAGTCGGTGCAGGTGCTCGACTTCGGCTCCGGCAAAGGGTATCTCACCTTCGCCATTCACGACTTCATCAACAACAGCCGCAACATCAAAGCTCAGGTGACCGGGGTGGAGCTACGTGAAGAGATGGTGCAGCTCTGCAACAGTGCCACCGCCAAACTCCATCTTGATGGTCTGCACTTTCATCATGGCGATGTCAGAAGTTATGCACCTGAAACCATCGACGTGATGATTGCCCTGCACGCCTGCGACATCGCCACCGACTACGCCATCCACATGGGCATTCGCTCTAACGCCGCCATCATCATGTGCGCGCCCTGTTGCCACAAAGAAGTCCGACCACAGATGCACAACCCGGTGATACTGCAACCACTGCTGCAATACGGTGTTCATAAGGGACAGGAGGCGGAGATGGTCACCGACACCCTGCGAGCACTGCTGCTGGAGGCCTCCGGTTACGAAACCCAGATACTGGAGTTTGTCTCCCTCGAACACACCAGCAAGAACAAGATGATTCTCGCCGTCAAACGCAGCAATGCCAGCGCCAAACCAGAGACACTGGCGCAGATCAAGGCACTCAAAGCGTTTTACGGAATCACAGAACAGCGCCTGGAGAGTCTGTTGCTGGCAGAGACAACATTCAGCAACAACGATTAACTGATACCACTGAGTCTATCCCCCGTAGTGGCAAACAGGGTTGTCTCGACTGTTACGCCCTTCATTACCTACTTCATCCAAACCGGGAAAGTGCCGATCAATACACTGTAACCATCCGGTCACTGGCTCATAATTTGCGGTGCTATTAGCAGCATTACAACTGAAGCGGTGCATACATGTTGAAAAAAGCACATCTCAAACATCTGTTATTTGCCACCGTGCTGACTTTGCCCAGTCTCGCCATGGGCGCCATGGGCGGCAGCACTTGTACCCTGACCCTGGGCTGGAACAGCAGCTACCCACTCCGTTTTGGCAGCTTTGCCGCTGGCAGCGGCGGCACCGTGACCACCGGCACCAGTGCCGACAGCGTCACCCTTACCGGCGGAGTGTTCCATTTTGGCGGCACCATAAACCGTGCCCGCTTCAACCTCACCTGCCCTGGCAGCGGCATGGACAGCGGCACCAATTACATCGTAACCACTGATTCCAGCGTCACTTTATCCGCCGGCGCCAACACCATGACACTAAATAACTTCACCACCAGCCCCGCCTCCGGCTCCATTGCTGTTAACGGTTCGGCCACCCTTTATGTCGGCGGTCGACTCAACGCCAACGCCAACCAAGCCGCTGGCAACTACTCTGGCAGCTTCAACGTTATCGTTAATTACAACTAGCATCGCAACAGAGCTGTTGTGGCTGAAATCCCGCCCACAATAAGTAGAATATTTACCAACCTCCACCGCCCGGCCCTGTTGACACCGCGCTCCACTACACTACCTATGCCACCCTCGACCTGCTCTACATGGAGTCGGCCTGGTATCTTGCCGGTAGCGACACCGGCGCTCTGGATGAGTTTCGTCTGATGCTGGGACGCAAAGACCCGGAGGCCCAACTGCTAGGACCGTTGCAAGCCACCGAGTTTGCCTTTGGCGACATCAACCTGCCCGGCATCACCCTGCTCGACAGGGCCCAGGCCCCCGGCAAGGGCGCTCTGATCAGCAACCACCCGCTCAGCCAACAGAACCAGTTCGATAGCCACAGCTTCCGTGGCAATCTGCCGCCAGGCTGGGATGTGGAGCTCTATCACAACGACTCACTGCTGGCCTTCCAGCAGTCGCGCGCCGATGGCCAGTACAACTTTGATGACGTACCGCTGCTCTATGGTATGAACTATTTCAAGCTGATCTTTTACGGCCCCTTCGGTGAGCGCCGCCAAGAGGAGCACCGCTTCATGCTCGGCCAGTCCCTCACCCCACCGGGACAGTTCAACTACCGCCTCTATTACAACGAGGACAGTGACAATAAAGGCCACAGCCTAGCCGATTTTGACCTCGGACTGAATCGTCAAGCCAGTCTCAATTTCGGCATTGCCAGTCTGCCAGTCTGCCACTCAGCGATGGCCAGCACGACTACAGCCGTTTCGGGATACGCTCATTTTTCAGCGACCTGTCACTCTACACCGACAGCGTCCAGGATCAGGCGGGCGGCAACGCCCACAAGGTTGGCCTTCAGACCCGAATTGGCGACGTTGGTCTCATCTGGAACCACACCTTATTAACGCCAACGTTTGTCAGCGCCGAATTTTTGCCCAGCAGCGATCCAATCCAGCGTCGCGACGAGGTCCGCTTCGACAGCGCCATCCCCCCCGGCTGGCTGCCACGCATCCCCGCCTCGCTCCAGTTCTACCGTGACAGCTACTACTCGGGAGAGCATCGTACTCAGGTGATTAACCGCCTCTCCAGCCAGCTCTCTGGTCTCTCCGTGACCAACCAGCTACGTTGGAACCTTTACAGCAACGCCGCCAATGCGACCGATGGTGATTTTCAGATAAGCAGCCGCCTGCAACGCTTCGGGGTGCGCAGCTCACTGCTCTACACCCTCAAACCCGAGAGCCGCTGGACCAACCTCAACATTGCATTAAACGGTCCGCTAACCGGACAGTTTCGCTTCAACAGCGACTTCATCCGCTCCTTCACCAGCAACCTCAACACCTACACCTTCGGCATCAACCGCAGCGTCGGCCGCTTTGCCGTCGGCACCAACCTCAGCTACAACTCCGCAGACGAGCTAACGTTTAACCTCACTCTCTCGGCGGGTATTGGCCGCGAACCACGCCAACCGCAATGGCTGAGCGCCGCACAACCGATGGCCCGCAGTGGCATCTCGTCACTCAACGTCTTCCTCGACAACAATCTCAACGGCATTCGTGATCCCGACGAGCAGCCGCTCGACGGCATTGGCTTCAACGTCAACGGCAGCACCCCATCGCTACGCACCGATGCCAACGGCACCGCCTTTCTCACCAACTTGCCCATCTATCAGCAGACCGATCTGGCCATCGCCACCGACACCCTTGAAGATCCACTCTGGAAACCACAGCTGCGTGGCATCCGTCTCGTCCCGCGTCCCGGCCACACCACCCGCATCGATTTTCCGATCACCATCACTAGCGAAATCGACGGCACCGTCTACTTACAAAAAGGGAGTCACCAACAGGAGCTGGCCGACGTCAGTGTCGAACTGGTGGCTGCCGATGGCAGCATCGTTCAAAACGTCACCTCTGCCTACGATGGCTTTTATATCATCTCAGCCATCCAGGCGGGCAACTACACCCTGCGGATCAACCCCGCACAACTGCAAAAATATAAATTACAGAGCCCCGCCCCTGTGCCTATCAAAGTGGGCAACAGCGGTAACTTTATCAACGGCATAAACATCCTGCTCAGCGCCACAGAAACAGAAACAGAAACAGAAACGGCAAAGACCAAAACCACAGAGATTCAAACCGTAGCGGATAGGGCAGAGGTGGTCAGCGTTGCAGCAGATGAAAACAGCACCCCGCTCCAGAACGACAACCTTATCGGTCAATACTATGTGGTTAAAAAAGGTGACTGGATCTGGAAAATCGCACGACGCCACCTCGGTCACAAAAAATATGCCGCGGATATTTATAAACTCAATTCACTCACCATCACAGATCCTGATCTTATCCAGCCCGGACAGCGGTAACTGCTGCCAACGTCACACCGCGAGTAATCTGTTTTTAATCTAAATAGGCAGCACACTCTCCAAACAGTAAATATCCCAGGCCGTTCTCCTACACCTAACAATACATAGTTCATCGGTAACAATGGCGGCATAAACAACTATCTCTCATGTTTTCTTGATTAAAGCCGATAGGGTGCTAGGCTAAACCCTGCCGTTACATTTCAACCAGCAACAAAAAAAACCACACATAAGCCGGAGGAATACATGAGCAAGCTATCAAGACGCAAATTTTTGGGGATGTCATTAAAAGCGGGAGCAACAACGATGTTCGCGGGCATGTTTGCACCTACAGCAACCAGCCTGATGGGATTTGGCGGTATCGCCCAAGCAGCAACAAAAAAGATTTCGCCCTTCACCTTTGCCGTATTGACCGATGCGCATCTCTACGACATTCCTGGCCACAAGTTTGATGCCATCCTCGAAAAGGCGGTGGCCGATGTCAACAGCATCTCGCCACCACCCGACTTTGTACTCTATGCTGGCGATCTGGGGCAATCCGGCAAGGAAGCAGAGCTGGTGAAAGGCAAACGCATCCTCGACAAACTGAAGATGCCTTACAAGATCATCCTCGGCGAGCACGACTACTATCTCGACATGGGCAAGGCGTGGCGTGGCCTGTTTGGTGAGGAGTACTGGTCCTTCGACCATAAAGGCGCACACATCATCGGCATGAACTCGATTCTGGTGGATGATTTCTGGACCTTGCGTAATTTAACCCCCGTGGAACGTATGGGCTACATGGAAGAACTGGAGTGCAATCAGTGCGGCGCCTGGGGTGTACAAGCAAAGCAGCTGGAATGGCTGGAGAAGGATGTTAAAAAACTTTCGCCCGACACCCCCATCATCCTCATGACCCACTCACCGCTGTGGGACTACTACCCCCGTTGGAACTTCCAGACCTCGGATGCACCCGAGATCCACTACATCCTGCGTAAATTTGAAAAGGTGATGGCGATCCATGGCCATGTGCATCAAGTGGTCTACAACACCATCGGCAATATTAGCTCCGCTGGTCTACTCTCCACCTCCTGGCCCTGGCCCTATCCGCCCGTTGACCTGCCCTATCCTGATATAAAAATGAACCGCGCTGATCCGGGTGATTTCGAAGATGGCCTTGGCAGCCACAGGATCGAAATCGCACAAAACTTCGACGGCATCCTCAACTATCGGGCCTTCTCTGATCTGCTGCCTGACAACGTCAAACGCGGCATCATAATTTAAACCACAGGAGAACTGGCAATGAACAATCTACGTCGATTTACCACCACCAAAAACCTGGCCCTGGCCGCATCACTGCTGCTGCCACTGATCATGATGAACAACGCCAATGCCAAAACACCCTTCACCGCCGCCGAAACAGCCGATCAAAAAGAGCGACTGATGACGGCGGTAAAACAGGGGGATGATCTGTGGCACAACCCCAAACTTGGCAGCAATGGGCTGGCGTGTGGCAACTGCCACCCGGACGGCGCCGCCAGCAACCCGCACACCTGGCCCAAATATCAGACTAATCTGGGCAAGGTCAGTACGCTGCGCGACATGATCAACTGGTGCATCGCCGTGCCGTTGGCGGGCAAACCGCTGGCGCTCGATAGTGATGAGATGATCGCCATGGAGGCCTATGCAACCTATACCCATCGTGGTGTCGCCATCGCCCCCGGCAAGGATGAGCAACATGGCGCCGTACCGGTGACCAGCGGTCCTGGTTATCCCAATGCCAATACCGGCAATCGCTAAACGGCAACCCGAGGAAGGAACCTTATGATGCATAAACAGATACTGGCCACTGTGGCCATGGCACTGTTCAGCCTGACCACTTTGGCTGGGGAGTGCCGTACCGAAACGCTGGTGGAATCAACACCCACCAGCCGTTTCTCCAACACGGCAGAGAGTGTCACCGATCTGGAGACCAAACTCTCATGGATGCGTTGCGCTGTCGGCCAGGCCTGGGATGGAAAGATGTGTAACGGCGAACCACAAAAGCTCGACTGGCAGCAGGCGATGGCGCACGTCAAACAGATCAATGCCAAGGGAGTGGGTGGTCACAACGACTGGCGCATGCCGATGGTGCCGGAGCTGGCCTCCATTGTGGAACGGCAATGTTTTAATCCACGTATGAACAGCACCGTTTTCCCCGGTGCACCGTCGGCAATCTTCTGGTCCAGCATGGAGAAAATGGGCACAACTGACTACGCCTATACGCTGGACTTTGGCGGCGGTGAGGCCGTGGCAACCGCCAAGGATCATCAAGGTGCAATAAGACTGGTACGCGGTGGCCCATGGTGGGTACCACCACAGATGTCGCAACGATAGCGGCTCAGGTCAAGGTGTTGATGGCAACACCTTGACCGCTTTATAGAACGCTTGGCCGCTATTTCTGCTTGTCAAAAACAAGATTCAATGTCACTGGCACTGCGGCGCTGATTGCCGGCAGGTTGGCAATCTCTCTCAGCGCCTCTATCCCCTTCACCAAACCGAAATCGGCAGCATTGATAATAATCGGTCCCGTGCTTGTCACCATGAAGCGATCACCCTCAAGTTTTACAACCGTGACGTTGGCTTTAAATGTTTTGCTCTCACCATGCAGGGCAAATGTCAGCGCTATCTGCTCACTATGTGACTGCCCGGCCTTGAGCTTTGTGAAGCTGGCCATATCGACCTTGGCAGAGACCTGCGCCTTGGGGAAGAGTCCTGTCTCAAACAGCATGGTGCGCATCCGCTCATCACGAATGGCAATGGCGGTATCGACACTGGCCAGCGCTATTTCAAGATTGACAGCCCCCTGATCACTGATCGAACCCGACATCTCCCTGAAACTGTTAACCTCGGCAACCGTATCCTTCTTGATCGAAACAAAATTCAGATGTGATGCTTCATTATTCAGGCTCCATGCGGCACTGGCGCTAGCTGTCACCAGCATAAGCGCAACACCGGCAACGGTGCCAACGACTCTGTTTGCTACATTCACTATTGTTCTCCTAATTAGGGCGGCGGTAGATAGAGATGCTCTTCCAATAAGCCCTTGGTAGACAGTCAACATCAAAACAAGTTCTGAAACGGTTATAGGGCTAGCGCTTCCGCGACACTCCTCACTCCGCCCGATTGCGAAAGCCGAGACGATGACTCCCCGCCACCGGTTGACGTAGCGCCACAACACAGGTCACCCGACAACAGAGCGCGCCGTCGTCAAGGTGAAACCCGTAACAGAAGGTGTGATCGGTGCGCCCACTCTCATGCAACTCAGTGGTGATGCCCGCCAGCGCGCTCGACGGAAACTCAAACAGCAGTTGCAGATCACCGTTACCGGGCCTGACAAAATCAAGCATCAAACTTTTGGTCCAGATCTCATATTCAGGAAAATGGCTGGCACACGCCAGTGCGGCAATGGGGTCGGCCAACGCCGCCATCGCACCACCAAATATGGTGCCACCGGGATTGACGTTGTGGTCATTCATGGGCAGCAACAGCCGCACCTCATGCCACTGCGAATCAAAGGCGACTACCTTAATCGCCATGCTCTTAAAGGGAGGGAAATTCTCCAGCTGAAAAATAGGATTATCTGGCACCGTCACTCCTTCTCTAACAACTGTTTATCCGCATCACATTCAATGCCAAATTTGTCATTGCCCACCCACTTAGCAGGTAGCTGCGGAAAGGCGCTGACAGTGGAGACGATCAGCGCACAACAGTAAGGGATCGACTGCACCAGTAGCACGATGATCCACATCAACATATCAAGCGTTTCGGTTCCATGCAGCCAAAAGAGTCCCGCCGCTAATAGCCACATTGCCACCATCAGAACAGCCTCATCACGTGAATCAGCCAGCGCCTTGAGCAGGCGCTGGCTGCTGGCCAGTTTTGGGGTGCGGATAAAGGGTTTTCCTTTGGTCACCATGCCACTCAGTATTGCTAATGAGATGGTATGTGCCAAAGCCAAACCTGCCAGCGCCGCCGCAATCGTCTGACCAACGCTGGCATTCACACGCAAGCGGTAGAGGTAGATAAGTTTGGCCAGTTTGAAGGTAAAAAAAGCCAGCGGCAGCAGCGAAAAGACCAGCAGCGGCGGATCGATTTTATTGGGCGCTAGCAACATCGCCAACGACCAACAGAGCGCCGCAATGTTGAATATCAGATTCATGCCGTCGGCAAGCCACGGCAGCCAGCCCGCGACAAAGTGATAGCGCTGCCCCTGCGTCAGGTGACTCTTCTTGCTACCCAGCAGTTCGCCAGTGTGATGCCGCAAGATCTGCATCGCGCCATACGCCCAACGGAAACGCTGTTTTTTGAAGTCGGCAAAATTATCCGGCATCACACCACGGCCATAGCTCTTGGCGATATAGGTCGCCTCATAGCCATGTTCAAAGATGCGCAGACCAAGATCAGCATCTTCAGTAATACACCACTCGCCCCAACCCTTGACCTCATCCAGTACCTTGCGCCGTACCAGTGTCATTGTGCCGTGTTGGATAATGGCATTGCGCTCGTTACGGGTGATCATGCCAATATAAAAAAAGCCACGATACTCCGCATAACACATCGCCTTGAAGGCGTTGTCGCGCTGATCGCGATAGTCCTGCGGCGCCTGGACAATAGCGACGCTGGGACGTTGGAATTGCGGCACCAGATCCGCCAGCCAATCAGGCTCAACGATGTAATCACTATCGATAACAGCAATAATCTCCGCCGCCTCATCGGTCTGCTGCAAGGCAAAGTTGAGCGCCCCCGCCTTAAAACCGGCCAACGGATCTACATGGAAGAAACGGAAACGCTCACCCAGCTTTTCACAATGGGCCTGCAGCGGCTGCCACACCGCCGCCTCCTTGGTATTGTTGTCGATAACGATCACTTCAAAGTCGGGATAGTTGAGACTGGCCAGACTATTAAGCGTCTCGATCACCATCTCCGCTGGCTCGTTGTAACAAGGCACGTGGATCGAAACAAACGGCAACTCATCATCAGGCAGTTGTCTCGGGCGGGCAAGGCGAGCGTGTCCACCAACCCAATGGGCCTCGGCCCATTCGTGGGCCTCCGCCAGCAGTACCACGATGACACCCACCATGCCGATGAGCAGCAGGATACCAACCACCACCGTGCCAAAGGTGAGGTACTGCTGCGTATAGTCATAGGTGATCCAGACCGCCGCCGAGGCCGCCACATAGGCCACAATCGCCAGGAAGCTGCGACCGCTGTGGTTGAGTTTGTGGCTGTCGGTAAAGATGAAGATCAGCATGCTACTGGCCATCACTACCGAGATCAGCGCCAATATCCACCAGTCCGGCGTATTCACCACCGGGGTATCAAAGGCAAATTTGGGCTGGCGCTGCACATCATAAACGCCCCAATAGGCACCCACCGCCCCTTCCGAAACCCGCTTCCAGGGCTGATCAAACGCCTCCATCACAAAGTAATCATAGTGCTGGCGTTCGGCGTAACTGAGAAAACGACGCAGAAAAATCGCCTCATTGGCTTCACTAGCTGAGGCCTGTTGACGAGTCCGGCCATTACTTGGCCAGCCCACTTCGCCAATCACAATGCGCTTGCCAGGGAAGGTCTCACGCATAACGTTAAGACGGTCGATCACATGGGGCACCGCCTGATCAATATTGATCCCTTCCCAATAAGGCAGCATATGCACAGTGATAAAATCGACATGTTCAGCCAGCTCCGGGTGGCGCAGCCAAACATCCCAGGTCTCGGCCGTACTCACCGGCACCTTGACCAACGCCTTGGCCCGGTCCAGATAAGCGATCAAATCAGCCTTGGTGAGATTGGCGCGCAACAATACTTCGTTGCCCACCAGGAACTGGGTGACGTTGGTGTTATTGTTCACTACTTCAATAGCGCGCTGAAACTCTGGTTCATTGCGCTCCAGACGATCATCGAGCCAAGCCCCCACCGTCACTTTGAGATCATGTTTGGAGGCCAGCGCCGGAATCGCCGCCATGGTATCGGCCACAGTATAAAAACGGATCGCCTTCGCCTTGCCCTGCAACAACGTCAAATCTTCATCGATCTGCGCAATTGAGGGGTAAATATCCTGAGAGGCATCCTGATCCGCACGCATTGGCGAGAAGGCAAAACCACTAATTTTATTTGGCCAGGCAGGCTCAGGTTCAGGGCTATTAAGCAACGCAAGCAGCGCAATCATCAACGCTGCCACTCCCGCCGTAATAATAATACTGACACGTATCACAACTTATAAACCCGCTAAAAAACCAACCAGAATGACAAGGGCAACAACAAGGCCCACTCCACCTCAAAAACCGCATATTAAAGACAATGCCAAAAATGCTGGCCAGTATACCCTCTCAACCAACTTCAAAAACATAGACCGCAACAGATAACACAGCCGCGTCAACAGCATTTCAATTTAAATGGAACAGCGGTGGCCAAATAAGATCCAATGTTGATATTGATACTCAAAGAGGCGACACTGACCCCCATGCAAAATCCCAATCGAACCACACCACGCCCAAACCTCTGGCTCACCTCTATAAGCGCCCTTCTTCTGTTGCTGACCAACAGCGCATATGCCGGTTGCAACTCCCCGGCAGCGCCAAAGGTCAACTGGAAGGGGTGTGACAAACAGAATCTGGATCTGACTGGCGCCGACCTCGGCGGCGCCATTCTCGACAAGGTCAACTTCAACGGCGCCAATCTCAGCAAGGCCAACCTGCGCGATGCCTATATCGGTGGGGCCGATCTGCGCAATGCCAACCTCAGCCATGCCATCCTTATCGATACCTACCTGGTTGCCAGCAATCTCAGCGGCGCCAACCTCAGCAACGTAAACGCCAAAGGGGCAAGCCTGGAGCGGGCGCGTTTTGAAAAGAGCAATCTGCGTCAGGCCAATCTTAGCCAGGCCAATCTTTACGATGCCAAACTGCACCAGGCGGATTTAACTGGCGCAACATTGGTCGAGACCAGGCTTGAACAGGCCGACCTCAGCCAGACCAATCTTAGCAACGCCGACCTGAGCCGCGCCAACCTGACACGTGCCAAACTTGAACAGACACTCTTTAAAGCAGCCAATCTGGAGAGCGCCAAACTCGAACGCAGTCGCATGAATGGCACCGACTTCAGCAACGCCAACCTCACCCGTGCCAGCCTTGCCGATGCCGAGGTCATCAACATCATCATCACCGGCGCCAAGCTGGACTACACTACCTGGTACGACCGCCGCCGCTGCCGCTCCGGCTCGATAGGCGAATGCCAATAACCCCATCAACAGGAAAAGATGCAGATGAGCGAACTCTCACCACTATTAGCCGCGCAACAAAAATTCATTGATGCCATCAACGCTGGTGCCAGCGGCAGCGAAAACGTTTCATTGACCCAAGCCCTCGGCCGCACCCTCGCCCAACCACTCCAGGCACAAGAGGACGCCCCCGCTTACCATCGCGCCATTGTCGAAGGTTTTGTTGTGCATGCCGCCGCCACCCAAGGCGCATCAGAAGAGAACCCCATCAGCTTCAAGATCACCGGCAACGTCCGCCCCGGCGACGCCCTCTGCCCCAGCTTTGCACCCGGCGAAGCAGTTGAGGTCAGCACCGGCGCCATCGTCACCGATGGTCCTGTTGCCATCGTACGGATGTGGGAGGCCAAACGTAACGGCGACAGCTTCACCATCAGCCGCCCCTTCCCACCACGTTTCTTCATTGAAGAGCAAGGCTGCGACATCAAAAAAGGGACAGAGATCATCACCGCCGGCACCGTTCTGCAACCCCACCACATCGGCACCCTCGCCAGCCTCGGCATCAACACCGTAGAAGTGGGCCGCCAACCGCAAGTCACCCTATTTGCCTCCGGCGATGAAGTGATCCCCCACACCGGTGCATTTCGCCCCGGGCTGATCCGCGACTGCAACACCCCCATGCTCACCGCCGCCGTCACCGCCACGGGTGGTTTGCCCCAAAGCGCCGGCATCATGGGTGACAACTTCGACACCTTTGTCAGCGCAGTAAAAAAAGCATTAGAGACCTCAGACATGCTCATCATCGCCGGCGGCACCGCCATCGGCGGCCGCGATTTCATCTCCGACCTGATCCGTGAAGTGGGTGAGCTGGTAGTAGACGGCGTACCAATGAAATCAGGCCGTCCGCTGATCATGGGGATAGCCAACGGCAAACCCATTGTCTGTGTAGCAGGCCATCCGCCCGAAGCACTGCGCGGCTTCCGCCTCTTTGGTGCACCGGCGATTGCCAAGCTGATGGGGCAACAGGGCGAACTGCCTACTGATTAACTCAAACACCAATGGGCAACTCATTGTTTGGGTTGCCCAGCCTGCAAAGTAACTTAAACAATAAACCTCCTAAATTCAGCCATCCAGCAACACAACCATGAGGAACAGCTAAAGCGATGGATTTTGAATGGGGCGCAGACATTGATAATAGTTTTTCAGAAGATCGTCTTGATCGATCCGGGCTTGCCAGCTTCCTCACCACCTACCTCGTAGCCGAAGGCACAAAAAGAAACTACGTCCTCAACATCAACGCCGAATGGGGCGCGGGGAAAACCTACTTCCTCAAACGCTGGCAATACTCCATCCAAAACAGCCACCCCGTCGTCTACATCGACGCATGGCAGCAAGACTACTCCGATGACCCACTACTCACCGTTGTCTCCTCCATCATCAGCCAATTACAAGACCAACACGGCAGCCCTGGCGACGTAACCATTCACAATGCTGCCCGTGGACTACTGGGGCTATTTAAAATTGCCGCACCATTCGTTGCCAAAGCCGTTGTTAAAAAAGTCTCCGGCATTGAATTTGATGAGCTGGCTGACGAACTAAAAAAGGAATGTGCCTTTGACATGGCCGCCTCAGAAGTCGCTGGCAAGGTTGTGGATGGACTGCTTAAAGACCACTCCAGTAAAAAAATGGCCATTGATGGTTTCAAAAAGGCCATCAAGAAGTGGGCCGCAGAAATAGAAAAGACAACAAAACGTAAACCGCCCGTCTTCATCTTTATCGACGAACTAGACCGCTGCCGCCCCACCTACGCCATAGAGATGCTAGAGGTGATCAAACACCTGTTTGATATGGAAGGGGTCGTCTTTGTCGTCGCCACCGACACCCAGCAACTCCAACACGCCATCAAGGTCATCTACGGCGCGGGGTTTGATGCCAGCACCTATCTCGGTCGTTTCTTCAATCGTCGCATCACCTTAAAGTGTGGCGCGATCCGCGACTACGTGCAGAACCTACCGCAATTTGAATCATTAAAAACCTTGACCATCGATCAAGAGGGTTTCTGGCCCTGCAAACTAGAGCTGGCAGATTTACTGGAACAGATTTGTGCCCCCATGGAGAGCTATGAACTCGACCTACGCACCACTGATAGAATCGTCGACCGACTAGTTGCGATACTAGACCACACCAAAGAAAAGTCATTGCAGATTGACATCCTGTTCCTGATGACGCTGCTGTGCATCAATGAGAAAGACCACTCTTTTTATGAAAAACTTGCGAACAAGAGTATTAATATTTCTTCCGGTGCCCTCGCTGGAGTATGGCATCGACACTGTGAAAACAGTCACAGCAAAAACCCGCTTGATTTAGAAAAAAACAAAAATATGAACATACCCCTTCCAGATCAAAGGGGTGTGCTTGTGAAAAAGAAAGTTGTATTTATTGAGTGCATCCAACAAAGAGCGGAACAACTGCAAAGTCCGAACAGCTATAGAAAACTTGTTGACCAAGAATTTGCTGGTAATGATGGGGAACTATTGACTGAGGATTTTATTCTTCGCGCCTCACTCATCGACATAGATGGAATTAGAAAATTAGCCACATGGTCTAACTATACTGATTGGGTAGAACTGGCCAGCTCATTTGATGAATAAACATCCATTGAATGTGAAAAAAACCGCGTCAGTTATATTAGTTGTAGTAGTCGCGGCTTGATCTGACACTTCACTTAAAAAAGAGAACCTACCAATCTGCACTCTCAAATTTTTTCAGTTCAATCGACTCTTTATCATTGTATAACCGTATCTTGATCTGCGACCGAGGCAGACGCGGTTCAAAATTAAGGTAGACCTTTTGGCCATTGGCGCCTAGCCTTTCAAAGGCGGCCATGGTTTCGAACTCATCGAACCTGACCTCAAACATCACTTTTTTACCGTTAATAAGCGTTTTAAATGTGAGTTGATTCGGCACCGGATATGGTTTACTTACAACATCTTTATCATTCAGAAACCACCTGCGTTCATTCTCACCATTAACAAAGATCACATTGACGTACTCTGCCTGATAACCATCACCAAAGGTTGGCAGCCACTCGTAGCGGTTGCGGTAACGGGACCAGAGATCAAATGGAATACCATCCCTTTTTAAGGACTCAAGCTCTGCTGGTGTGAGTACACCCTCCATCACCTCCTTAACATAGGTATCACTCTGTTGCTTGTCCTTAAAGGGGAGTGCAAAGGCGGCACTGGGATCCAGATTTATTTTTTCGGCCTGGCCAAAAAAGATCTCGATGTAGTTACCACGCCCACCCACCCAGACCGCTACCACCCCGCCCGGGGCAATCCCAGCCATAATTACACTGTAAACAGGGTAATCTTTATAAGCAGGATCACCCGCTTTGCTAATAGCAACCCCCTCTTTAAAGAGGGCCAGAATTTTGTCATAAGGCAGGGCAAACTCCCCTTTATAAAACTGCCGCTCCGTATAGGAGTAGAAGGTGATCTTCAACCTGTCTGGCAGCGGTTTCAGTTTCGGCCCCACCACATGAGACGAAATGGATTCCCCCCACCCTTTTGTCAATGTGCCTCCACTCGGAATATAAAGGCCACGCTCTATTTCATCTTTGTAGATAAACGTGCCTGTGATGATCTCCATCGGGTAGTGTTTGGGCGCACTCTCTGTAGCTTCCCAATCAAACGTGGTGTCATTTTTACTCATGGCGTGGCTGCAACCTGTTAAAAAAAATAAGAGCGGGGTTATGCTGATTTTCAAAATCAGTTTAAGCATCATATTCATACCGTGTACGCCTATGCTGTTTGGCCTTGTTGTCCCACGCAAAACGGGGCGAATAACCGATGCCGGTTTTGGCTGAAAAATGGAGATGTTTGTGTCGTACCTCTTTCAACGTAGCATCATTTAACCAATCCGCTGGTTTTGAGTTTTTGTTGGAGGCAATGTAGTTTTTTATCTTTGCCTCTAACGGTGCCAGCAGTCCATAGATATCGGTACCTAAAATAATATTCGCACGCTTTTCCAGCTTCGGATCTATCTTTAGATTCACCTCTGGCTGACGGGCAAACTCCGCCATTATTTTTAAGGGGATGTTGCAGTAGGCGCTGCTAATAGCATTACGTTGGACTGTGATAAAGCAGTACACGTAACGCGGTATGCGTTCTCACCCAGTCGGCGGTCAGCGTGGCCACAGCACCACCCAAGCTATGACCAATACAGTGAATGCGGTTAATCTCTTTCAGATTGCCTGCTATAAACGTGCGCAGCTGTGTCAACATACTGGTAAAGGCGTGGTTAAAACCGATGTGTACCGGCAGGCCGGTAACGGAGCGCTCATATCCCAACCGGGCATTGCTGATCCAGTCAGCGCTGCGGGCAGTACCCCGGAAGATCAGGAAGAGATCATTTTCATAGCCCTTACCGCCTCTGGCACAGACTGCAAAGCCATCTGTAATAGTGATGAGTCGTGCGCCTATTTCTGCCTTGAGCATGGTTTTGCTTTTTTGATCGGCTGTGAATATTTTTCTGGCTAGAAAAATTTTTAGCTCAATAAAACTCCGAACCCCATATACCCCTTCGGCTAATTCAGCCGCTGTCATTGGATTTATTTTTGTCATTTCAAAATTCCGTCGTCAATGGCATCCCATCCCATACGCAGGATGTCCCCAAAAGCGCTCTAGTCTCAACCGCCACCATCTCATCCGTTATCTCACACCTTAAATTCACAAGCTTGCCACCAAACTCTTCGTACTCGCTCATTTTACCCACTTTAGACAAATGCCAAATATGGTACTCCTGCCCTTGGTAGTGAACGAAGATGTCCTGAGAAACCACAAATTCGGTTAGAAAAGGCTGGCGAATCTTGCGGTTAATGGTGTCAAACGAGAATCGCCCCTCCTCATCAGTTATCACAAAATCAGGGGGTTCTTTTTTATCCACCTCTATGTGCCTCACCACCTTAGCCCCTACCGCAGGCTTACCCTCAAACGTCAACGTCCCTTTCATGGCAGAAAATAGACAATAATTTTCAGCTTGAAACAACATGGTCTCTTCCTCTTCTTTGCAACCGTTCAGTGATAACAGCAGTGTGATTAACAGCAGTGTGATTAACAGCATGAGTGCGCTGCTACGGCGGGCATTGATCATAACTTTCCCTTTATAAACATCTGCATCTGCCAAAACATATCGGATCTCGTACCCTGTACACGTATCCCGCCAATTCAGCCAATATCGTTGGCGTGATTATTTCATTTCAATACTTTCTCATCAATAAAGTCCCAGGCACAGGATGTCCATAAAATTCCGCTTTCAATTTCAACTTCTACCAACTCATCCTTTATCTCACACCTGACATTCACATGCCTGCCACCAAATTCTTCGTACTCTCTTCCACCGCCTTTGGATAGATGCCAGATCTGATACTCTTGTCCTTGGTAGAGAACAAAGACATCCTGGCTAATAAAAAATCCCTCCATAAACTGCTGACGAATCTTGCGATTAATGGTGGCAAACGAGAAACGCCCTGCTTCATCGGTGATTACAAAATCGGGTTCCTCTTGTTTATTCACTCCTATCACACCTATTTTTCTCACCACTTTAGCCCCGACAGCGAGCTTTCCCTCAAACGTCAACGTCCCTTTCATGGCAGAAAACAGGCAATAATTTTCAGCTTGAAACAACATATCCTCTCCTTTGTCTTTACCCTTACATGCAGCCACTGATAGCGCCATCACCATCAACAAAACAACAGCACACACACGCTTGACACTTACCATGACACTCCCCTTATCAAGCCGACATAACGGCCCAAGCATGAGTTAAACCCGGCAGGATGAAATAAGGCGGTAGCCACATTTCACCGGATAGTTCATGCGGCGCAATGCGCACCGCTTATTGACGCCTTACCGAGTTACTCCTCAAGCTCATCTGGACAAATAGGCGATTTTACAAAGCCATCTCTATTTTCCAAAAAATTAACGTACATATAATTAACCCGCCACTGGCCAAACTCATGTTTGTATTCAATATAAATAGAGACCGGATCGCTATTGCTTTCAAATCCATTAATTATCAGGCACCCTATCTCACCATTAATTTTCTGATAATGGGAATCAACATGTTTTCGCGGTTTCAAGTAAAAACAGCGACTTTTCATCTTCATCATTCACTTCATTTAAATAAGAACCGGTAAAATAGTTGTTTTTTTCTTTAACAATACTATCCGACGCCACCAACGCGGATAAATCTGAGTACTTTTTATATAGATCATATTCAACAACGGGGCTAGCCGCGCAACCCACGAAAAACAACAGGCTCAATAACAGGCTCGCCCGCATCATCCTAGCGCACCATTATATTTTTAAATTCTATTTCATACATCTGATGCCGACCCTTTATCGCTTTTGCCGCTTGGCACAACAATCCGCAACATGAGGTGATCAACTCGTCAAGATCAAAATTTCCAATAAATGCAATCTTTGCCACCTTTACATCAAAAAACGCGGCGATTGACAAACCTGTTTTATTCTGTCGCCCTACACGCCCGATAAGTCGTTGGCGGATTTTGCATTCTTTGAATTGCGCAATAATCTGCACAACTAAAATAGTGCACGAGCCATTAACCAATAATGCCTCTCACCGCGCGCGCGGCTTCTTCTGTGATCTTACGCATTAACCGTTCGAGGATGCTGCGCATGAAGGCACGGGTAAGTTGCTCGACTGACTCCACCACTTTCATTCCTAACACCTGCATGATTTTGCGCATCACACGCAATACCCAAATGCTGGTTTGCTTGGCAAGGTCGATGCCTTTGAGCAGTAGCCAGGCAATTTTATCCGCGAGTGTGAAGAAGGTCATGAATCCCATCTGTATCGATACAACCGCGCCTGCCATGATGCCTTGCAATACCCACTGCAATCCGGCGTTGATGAATGCCCAGGTTTGGGGGTTAAGCGGACTCACCGGGGTATCGGAGGCCAGCCACTGTTGAATCGCCTGCTGATTGCTGCTGAGTGGCGCTGGACGTTTGAGGGTTTCCCAGCTGTAACCATCGACGGATTTGATATACGCCGCCATAAAATGGGCTTTTGCGGTGAGTAGTGATTCAGAGGAAGGAACATAGTAACCATGCCCGGGCGTGGGCGCATGAGAGAAGGGATACACGGGTGCCATCGGCACGGGATCGCTCTCGTGATAGACGCGATAAATGTTGGCCGCTTTCAGTTTTGTGGTGACGTTGGTTGAAAAAGAATCAAACCCCACCCGAGGGCAACCAAAGGTGTAAAGGTGAACAGTGAGCGAGGTATGTGTTCTCACCCAGTCGGCCGCCAGCGTGGCAACCGCGCCACCCAGGCTGTGACCTATGCAATGAATCCTGTTGATCCCCATTAGGTTGCCCGCTAAGAAAGTACGCAGTTGTGTCAACATACTGGTGAAGGCTTGGTTAAAACCCAGGTGCACAGCCATGCCGGTGACGGAACGCTCCACGCCAATGCGAGCATCACTGATGAAATCGGCGGCTCTGGATGTGCCTCTGAAGATTAGAAAGAGATCATTTTCATGCCCCTTGCCGCCACGGGCGCATACGGCAAAGCTGTCTTTGGTATTAATTAGGCGTGAACCGACTTCTGCTTTGAACATGGCTTTGCGCTTGGGGTCAGCGGTGAAAAATTGATCTTTTAAAAAAATCTTTAAAAGTGACTCGCTTCGAACGTCGTAAACTTCTTGCGCTAATTTAGCGGCTACCCCAGGAGAAATAGTGGTCATTTATTACTCTCCGTATCAATTGAGTCCCATACACAAGAGGTGCCCAATAGACCCCCCTTAGTTTCAATTCTTTCCAATTCACCATTCAGTTCACATCTAAAATTAATAGGAACCCCACCCAATTCGCCATTTTCAGATGTGTCTGATTTCCCCATTTCCCAAATGTGGTATTCCTGCCCTTGATAATGAACAAAGATACTTTGGTGAGCAGAAAACTCAATTGGAAAAAGCCGCCTAAGCACCCGATTCATCACCGGTAATGAAAAATGGCCTATATCATTCGTGACTGTTGTATCAGACTCTCCTTTCTCATCCTTCCATCTGACAATACGTACAATTTTAGCCCCCACAGCCGGCTGGCCTTGAAAGGTAATCGTCCCCTCCATGGCAGAAAAGACACAGACATTCTCAGCTTGTAACAACATACCCTCTCCTTTGTCTTTACCCTTACATGCAGTCACTGATAGCGCCATCACCATCAACAAAACAACAGCACACACACGCTTGATACTTACCATGACACTCCCCTTATCAAGCCGACATAACAGCTCAAGCATAAGTTAAACCCGGTAGGGTGGGCACTCTTTTTGTCCCCCCGCGATGCAACATCGCCACCACTCACCATTCGTTACATCAATGTTTTTGTTTTAGCGTTCGTTTTGATTTATTGGTCCATGCGATCATTTCCGCGTGGGCACAAAAAACGTGCCCACCCTACCTGGCTACCTGTTTAATCAACACAACCAGCGGCTTTAGCCGCGGTGTGGCCACCACGACGTTTCTCTTTGTACCCATCTTCATACCCTGTCCTTCACGCTTCAATTTTTTATTTTTTCACTGACCAGCGTCGCTCTTCGGCTCGCTCTCTTCGCCCCTGTTGGGGATGCACTCAAGATTAAAACGGTTTTATGTACCGCTGTTTATCTATTGCAGTATTGCATTTTTTACAACTGTTTCAACGTGACTACGTCTACCCCCACCAGCGAAATTAATATTCCGTATATAAAAATTCTGCAAACCCTGCCGACTCACCATTGGAAAATGCCACCAGCATCAAATCGCCTATCATAGGGGTGGTGCTAAGTGATAGATTGGTGGCCAGACCGGTGTAACTTGAGCGGCGGAGCGGCTCGTAACAAGTACTAAAAGTAATATTGAAAGAATAAAGGCTACTGTTGACAACCGGCCTCATATCATCACCTTCAGTACGACATCCAGCGAAATATGCGGTAATAGATTCATCAAAGTGCTCAAGCCCCCCTCCATCAATAATTCTTAATCTGGTGGTTGAATTTGATGTTCTGATTATTCGATAAAAAGCCACCGCCCAATAACTTTCTCAACACTGTTCACCACCCGCGACAACGCCGCTGGTTGGCTGTTCAATAAGCCTGGGGCATAGCTCAACTCAAAGGTACCGTTACCCACCCCGGAACCTGCCAGGGTACCGGTGATGCCGGAGCTGCCGGTGATGGTGCCGCTGATGGCCACCGGGGTGGTGCTGATGCGTGCGCCGCTTTTGTAGATGGTGGCTTCACCGCTGTAGGTGTCGCCACTGACTGTTATGGTGGCGTCGTAGAGCAGCTGTTGGCCAAGGCTCGTGAGCATCATGCGATTGCCGTTGACCATGGCGCGCAGGTCACTGATGGCAAGTGCGGTGGTGTTGGTGTTATCAGTTTTGACGTTGGCGCTGCCGGTGTTGTAGTAACCGGTGGCGACAACGCCGCAATTGATGGCGACGGTGCTGATGTTTTGGCTGGCGACGGTGCCGCTGTTGCTGCCGTTAAGGGTACAGTTGTAGTTGCTGGGCTGGGTGAGGATGGTGACGTTGTAAGGGGTGCCTTCAACCTGGGCGGTGGCAAATTGGTAGCTGCCATTGGCGCTGACGGTGAGCTGTTCGCTGCCGTTGTTTTGCAGTACCACTGGGTTGCTGCCCAATCCAGTAACGCTACCGCCGATGGTGTAGGTGGGGATGAGGCTGCAAGTCACGTTGATGGTGATGATGTTTTCTTTGGCGACCACGCCGGTGCCGTTGCTGATGTCACAGCTGTATTTGTCGGGCTGGGTGAGGATGGTGACGTTGTAGGCGGTGCCTTCGGTGAGGGTGGTGGTGAATTCGTAGTTGCCGTTTTGGCCGACGCTGAGTGTGCCAGTGCCGTTGTTTTGCAATACCAACGGGGTGCCGCCCAGACCGGCTAC
>CAMTXZ010000243.1:0-9821 GCA_947085765.1 uncultured Chromatiaceae bacterium
GCCATCGAGGCGCGATAGAGCGCCTGGATCAGTAGCGGATCGGTCAGGGAGTTCATCTTAAGGATGATGCGTGTCGACTTTTTGTCTGCCTTGGCATTCACAATCTCACGTTCAATCTTCTCCAGCATCGCCTTATGCAACGTAAAAGGTGAGTGGAGGATCTTGTTGAGTTTGGGAATCTTTCCCAGACTGGTGAGTTGATTGAAGACCAGATGCACATCGGCGCCAATCACCTTGTCGGCAGTGAAAAGTCCATAGTCGGTATAAATACGTGAAGTACGTGGATGATAATTGCCGGTACCCAGATGAGTGTAGTAGTTGATCTTCTTGCCATCGCGCCTAACCACCAGGATCATCTTGGCGTGGGTCTTGTAACCAACCACGCCATAGACCACGTGAACCCCCGCCTCTTGCAGATGGGTCGCCAGCAGGACGTTGGCCTCCTCATCAAAACGGGCCATCAGCTCAATGACCACGGTCACCTCTTTGCCTGACTGCGCCGCCTTGACCAACGCCGCCACCACTGAGGAGTCGGCACCGGTACGGTAGAGCGTCTGCCGGATGGCCAGCACCTTGGGATCTTCGGCCGCCTGGCGTACAAAGTCGATAACCGGCAGGAATGATTCATAAGGGTGGTGCAGCAAGATGTCCTGCTTGTCGATGGCTTCGAAGATATCCTTTTTGCTGACTACCTGTTTTGGCATGCCAGGAGTAAATAGCGGGAATTTCAACTCCGGCCGACTAACCAAATCACAAACATCCTGGATTCGGTTGAGGTTGACCGGACCATTCACCTGATAAACATCGTCACTATCAACACGAAACTGCCCCTTCAGATACTCCACCAGTTCAGCTGGGCAGTTGTGGGTCACTTCTAGCCGCACCACATCGCCAAAATGACGGGTCACCAGCTCGCCCTGTATCGCCAGCTTGAGATCGACAATCTCTTCATCATCGACAAACAGCTCGCTGTTGCGAGTGACGCGGAACTGATAAAAACCATCAACATCCATGCCATAAAAGATATCGTCAGCGTGGGCGTGGATCACGGAAGAGAGAAATACAAAGTCGTTGGGACCGCTGCTGGTCTCATCCGCAGGCAGCTGGATCAGGCGTGGTAGTGAGCGTGGCGCCTGCAACACCGCCAGACGGCTGTTGCGACCAAAGGCATCTTTGCCCGTCAGGGAGATGATGAAGTTGAGCCCTTTGTTGATGATGCGCGGAAAGGGGTGGGCCGGATCGAGCCCCATGGGGCTGAGCATCGGCTGAACTTCAGACTTGAAATAGTTACGCAACCAGGCCGCCTGTGATTCGCTCCATTCAGTCCGGCGAATAAAACGTATCTTCTCAACCTCACACTGTGGCAGTAGCACCTCATTGAGGACACGATACTGATCCGCCACCAATTCATGTGCGCGCAGGCTAACGTCACGTAGTGTTTCGACAGAGGACATATTGTCCGGCCCGGTCTGTGTTGAACCGAGCGCGATCTTCTGTTTCAGTCCGGAGACCCGTACCTCAAAAAATTCGTCAAGATTAGAGCTGGAGATGGATAAATAACGCAACCGTTCCAGCAGGGGGACCGTACTGTCCTTTGCCTGTGCCAGTACCCGGCGGTTGAATTCGATCAGACTCAGTTCGCGATTGATGTAGTAATCAGATTGTTTAATATCTATTTCATTCACAGGAGGTATATCACTATTTTCCGTTTTTTTATTGTAACGACGGTGCGTTACTGTTTTATTAATCATGAATCTACTCCATAGGCTCTATCGGTCATGCCAGCAGAAAATCAACCTCGTATAAGCGAGGTCAACTGCGAGGGTCACAGCGCTCACACCATTTTTTCAGAAGGCATCAATCGCCTCACTCAGCCGCTGCACGGCGATAATTTCAATATCCTCGTTTATCTTTTTAGGCAGATTGGCTTGGGGAACGATGGCGCGTTTAAAGCCGTGTTTAGCCGCCTCTTTCAAGCGATCCATGCCTCCCTGCACCGGCCTGATCTCGCCGGCCAGCCCCACCTCACCAAAGATCACCGTATCCTTGGGCAAGACCCGGTTACGCAGACTGGAGAGCACCGCCAACAGCAGCGGCAGATCGGCGGCGGTCTCGGAGACACGCACACCGCCCACCACATTGATAAAGACATCCTGATCATGTGTGGCGATACCACCATGTCGCTGCAACACCGCCAGCAACATCGCCAAACGGTTTTGATCAAGCCCCACAGCGACACGACGTGGATTGCCTAGATGACTCTCCGCCACCAGCGCCTGCACCTCCACCAGCAACGGTCGACTGCCCTCGCGAGTCACCATGATGGCGCTACCCGGTACCTCTTGATCGTGCCGTGACAGGAAGATGGCTGAGGGGTTGGTGACCTCGCGCAGCCCCTTCTCGGTCATCGCAAACACACCCAGCTCATTCACCGCACCAAAACGGTTTTTGATGGCGCGCACCACACGAAACTGGCTGCTGGGATCGCCCTCAAAATAGAGCACGGTATCAACCATGTGTTCGAGTACACGCGGTCCCGCCAATGTCCCCTCTTTGGTCACATGGCCGACCAGAAACAGCGCGGTACCACTCTGTTTGGCGTAACGCACCAGCTGCGCCGCGCTCTCCCGCACCTGGGCGACCGAACCTGGGGCCGACTGTAATTGTTCGGTGTAGATAGTCTGGATCGAATCAACCACCATCACCTGCGGCTGTTCATGTTGGGCATGGGCCAGGATCGCCTCGACATTGGTCTCGGCCAGCAGACGCACCTCATCGGCCATCAGGCTAAGACGGTGGGCGTGCATGCTGACCTGCTCCAATGACTCCTCACCGGTGACGTAGAGTGTTTTAAGATGCTCACTGAGCTGGGCCACGGTCTGCAATAACAGTGTTGATTTACCTACCCCTGGATCACCACCAATCAAGATCACCGAGCCGGGTACCAGCCCGCCGCCCAGCACACGATCAAGCTCGCGCTGCCCGGTGGGTGTGCGCGCCACATCACCTGGTTGTACGGCCGAGAGTTTCTGCACTGCGGCCCGCGCCGCCGCGCCTGCATAACCGGCAAAACGGGGATTGCTCTTGACGGTCGACGTGACAGCCGCCACTTCGATCATAGAATTCCAGGCGTTGCAGTCGGGGCACTGTCCGCCCCACTTGGGTTGCTGCGAGCCACATTCGGTACAGCTATAGAGGGTTTTTGCTTTGGCCATTGAGAGTAATATTTTCAAATAAAGCGGTAAGGGAGTCGCTAAAATCGCGACAGTAACTGATCAGTCACTTTATCATGGTAACCACAATGCGTCGAAAACCAACACTCATATACACACTGCTGTTTTTAGTAGCACTTACCCCCTGTCATGCCGATGAGATAGTGGTTGGCCAGTTCAGCCAAGGCGATCTAAACGGCTGGCAGGAAAAATCTTTTGCTGGTCATACGCAGTACCAGATCATATCGTCTGCGCACGGCAAGGTATTGCAGGCTAATAGCCATGGCGCAGCGTCGGGCTTATTCAAAGAGATCACTATCGACCTCACCAAAACACCCTGGCTTAACTGGTCATGGCGCATCGATAATACATTAAACGGCAATAATGAACGCACTAAACAGGGTGACGACTACCCGGCGCGAGTATACGTGATTGTCTCCGGCGGTCTCTTTTTCTGGAAGACACTGGCGCTCAACTATGTCTGGTCCAACCAGCAAGCCGTTAATTCAGAGTGGGACAACCCCTTTACCCGCAGTGCCAAAATGGTCGCGGTGCGTTCAGGTACGGCAGAGACAGGCAGCTGGGTGAACCAAAAACGCAATGTCAGGGAGGACCTGAAAAGAGTGTTCGGAAAAGATATCAAAGAGATTCATGCCGTTGCCGTGATGACAGACAGCGACAATACCGACGCCACAACCACCGCCATGTATGGCGATCTGTTTTTCAGCAGCAAGTAAACAGTTTAACCGTTCATCATGTGGCCGTATGGCAGTCGCACACTCATACGTCCGTGGCTTTGCGCTGCATCATGGCAACGATAATGGGCGGAATAAACAGCCATTGGAGAATTGGTACAACTCCGGTGCCGAGAATTGGCAGGGTTGGCATGGTTGTGGCGTATTGCCAGCGTTGCAGAAGGTGCACCGCAATCTCCTCAATGGCCACGGTAATGACAACACCAATGAGTATGAAACCGATCACCTGACGGGTATTTGGTTGGACAATCCAGCGGCGTGATTTCGTAATCAATGCAACAGTCCAAAACGCAATGAGTAAAATAACGACATCGCCAAGCGCGGCCTGCGTGCAGTGAAGCGTCGCCTGAAAATGTGTCAGGCTATCCATGCTTTTAAACAATGGGGCCTGCCAGATTTCCCAGACAAAGTTGAGCAAAAAGCCAAAGATTGAAATATTAATCTCAGGCGCACTGAGTCTGTTCATGATGAATCTCTGAGTGCTAAACAATATATCGATCCCAACCCGCATAAGAGTCCTTAGTCGATCTACGCGTGCCTTTATATAACACGATTTATTTTAAAGTGATAGGGTGCGGTACCCTACACCTTGAACTGGCTAACAACGTTCTGAAGATGTATTGCGAGGCGTGCAAGTTCCGCGCTTGCGTCTTCCGTTTGTCCCGCGCCATCAGAGGTCTGCGTATTGATTTGGCTGATGGTTATAATATTACGGCTGATCTCTTCCGCCACCATACTTTGCTGCTCTATAGCAACGGCAATTTGTGTGCTCATGTCGGTGATATTGGCAACTGAGTTGGCGATGGAGCTTAAGGAAGTTCCAGCCTTGGTTGCCTCTTGTACACTGGTGCGCGCCTGAGTTCCACCCCGTTCCATTACCTGTACAGCCTCTTTCGCGCCCGCCTGTAACTGCTCGATCATCTTCTGAATTTCTTGGGTCGATTGATTGGTGCGGCTCGCTAACATGCGGACTTCATCTGCTACTACAGCAAAGCCTCGGCCTTGCTCTCCGGCGCGTGCCGCTTCGATCGCTGCATTTAAAGCTAACAGATTCGTCTGTTCGGCTATGCCGCGAATCACGTTCAATACCATACCGATATTCTGGCTGTCATCAGATAGTTTCGAGATTACCTGAGAGGCCCTATCCACATCCTTGGCCAACACCTCAATCACATCTATGGCTTGTTTTACTACCAAATCCCCCGATTTTGTTTGCGCGTCGGCCTCACGCGCAGCATCCGCGGCCTGAGCAGTATTCCTAGCCACTTCTTTTATTGTGGCGACCATTTCGCATACCGCTGTGGCAACCTGATCGGTACCCGACTGTTGCGCACGAATGCCATTGCCTGTTTGTACACTAATGGCTGAAAGCATCTTCAGATGCTGATGCGAGTTGGTCAGCAGAACCCGTTGTTTCACTAATCATAACCTGTAGTTTTTTGATAAACACATTGAACCAATGCGAAAGCTCTCCGAGTTCGTCTTTTCCGGATTCATCAAGTCGCCGTGTTAAATCCCCTTCACCTTCTGCAATATCCCGTGTCATGCCAATGATGCGCTGTAGAGGAGTATCAATAGTCTTTCTGATCACCCATATAAGACCACCAATTAAAAATGAAATACAGAGTACGGTCAGAACCGCCATTTCTTTTTCAGTGAAATTTAATTGTTCTTTGACCAGTGAGATTTCATTATCTGCGCCCATTGCTACTGCCTTGACGGTATCATCAAGTAGATCGGTAGGAGCCCGGTCAATACCTTTTACATGCTTATCGGTAGCTTGATGTGGGTTGTCACTGGTCGCCTTATAAACAACCAGACCTTCCCGGTATTTTGTACCGAGCTCACTATGCGCATTCAGAAATTCCTTTGCTTTGTTGGTAGCCTCTCAAGGGTAGCAGTTGCTTGATACTCGCCTGTGTGTCTCGCTCCTCATCGTTAAAATTATTTAGATATTTATCGAAGGACGATGGTTCCTGCCCACGTAGCAATATATTTTTCCACTCTTGTACTTGCTTATTGAAATGTACCTGTGCTTCAAAAGCGTACGTGATTGCTTTAACTGATCGGTCATGCACTATACTACTGTCATCTATGTATCGATAATATTGAATTGACCCTAGGGCCATTAGCGCTATAAAGACGGCGATCGTAGCGCTAAAAATTATAAATAATTTTTTACTGATAGTCATAGTGTTGCCCAGATGTAGATAATCATATGCCACACAGTTCTTGTTGTTACAAACTTTTTGACTTGGCTTTTTCGAACCCACTGGCGAGAAACAGGGCGCCGGCGACATACGTGGTGGCGATCCAGGGAATCGCGAGTTGCAGATACCAGGTACGCAGCAGATGACTCGGTAACCACACCGCAAGATCGAAGCCATAGAAACTGCCCGGGGCAATGCGGTAGTGGTGACCAGACCCTTGACCAGGGTTTGTGCGCCGAACAGCAGCGCAACCACGGCGAGTCGCGCCTGGCATGGACTCACACTATGTGGACGCGCTGCGGCGCGCAGAGAAACTGTTAAACAACATATCGGGCTCAACCCGCATAGGAATTGCTGTGCTTATGAGATGTGCCGACCAGCCCTATAGGGGTGTCGTCGCTACCACCTTCTATCACATTGCCGGTCCAGACAGTACGCCAGAGTGGACGCGGACGTTCCGGTGGTGTGTTTGGTGTTGATCACCACGTGCCTGCACTCTTGTCAGACCGTGGGTTTGCCGTCACCGCAGGTGTCTTATTTATTACACCTTTACTACACCTTTACTACACCGCTGGCCAGTACGATTTGGCAGATATGTTCAAGCCTTTCAATGTGCTCGAAAGCCGTCCAAGGGTCCCTGGCCACTGCAATTACACCATGACGATCCAGGCCGACAATGTCTGCTGAGATAGCTCCGTTTGGCTGTAACTCCAACGCGTGGCAGGTTGCTTCAGCCAGCTCATTACTAATGGCAGGTACAAAAGGGACGTTTGGAGCGACTTTTGTATAGCGATGAATCTCGGGGAATTCCAGTGAAAGTGATGGCAAATCATACCCAGCATACATAGCCGCAATTGTATAAGTTGGGTGGACATGGATAACTGATCGGGTATCAATAAGCTCCGACAAAAGCCGTCTATGCAGTTCTATTTCACCGCTAGGTTTGCCGGTCGCCTCAGTGTTGACCTTTACAAGGGACTTGTCTGCCTGAAACTCCAACTTGACCAGACTCTCAGCATCCAGACGCTGTTTCTTTGTGCCGCTTGGTGTTATGTAAATCCAGTTTTCATTTTTTCGCCGTACTGATCCATTCCCATCCCGGGTTGAAATCCAACCCCGGCTATAACACTCTTTTAAGACATCGCAAATTGCAGTGATCATAACTAAATGGTACTCCTTTCGTGCAGCATTTTGTCGCAGCTAAAACCGATGGTGTAAACCTTGTGATGGAAAATCAATTTATCATGAAGTTAACAACCGTGATATCAATGACGCAGGATCCAGACAGCAAGATCACTGCGCCACCCTGCTAAACAATATACCGATCCCAACCCGCATAGGAGTTTCTGATAGTCCCACGTGGGATAGCCAACACGATCAGCAGAATACCGCAGACCACACCATTCCAGATCGCCAACGGCGAGGCGATGCCGTCGAGCAGCCAGGGTGCGGCGATCAGCCAAATGCCAAACGGGATGTTGATGAAACGTGTGGCGCGTCCCACCTCGGCCAGGGCGATGATCGTGAACGTCAGCACCAGCAGGCCGACCATATGATCGCTGTTGGCCATGGCGCCGGAGCTATCGAAGGCGAGTCGCGTGAAGGTAAGCCAGACGCCAATCGCAATGCTGAGCAACAAGGTCCAGGGGTAAGTCACGCCGCGCGTGGCCTGGGCCCACTGCTCGCGGGGAGTAGCGGCCAGCCCTTTGGCGGTATCTTCACTGCCGCCGTCCATCGCATCACCCTCCCAGAAAGTACGCCAGAACGGTTTGCCCTGCTTGCGCGACCACACCAGGAATTGGCCCATCGCCACGAATTCGTTCAGTGCGTAGGGGATCATCACCGCCATCGCCAGCGCGGCGATCAGGCACAGCGTGCACCAGGTACCGATTGCGATCGGCTGGATAATGACAAAATAGATGCTGACAACACCGAGCGGCAGGATCAGGATGGCCAGCGCAAGCACCATCCACGGCATGGTGCGCCAGCGGGTTTTTGTCCCCATCCAGACCATCACCAGTTCGAGCATATAGACGATGCCGCCCAGGGCGCCATCGGCAATCGGCCAGGCCTTGGACATGTCCGAGGTGATGATGGTCTCGGTGCCGTTCATCACGCCCTTCATGTCGCCACTGCCGGCGAAAAAAGGTTCCCAGACGGTATCGATATGGCCGAGTTGATAGGCGCCGAGGATGCGGGCGATCAAAAACCCGATCAGCGCGAGCACCGCAATCGGCATGCGCTGCAACCAGCTTGCAGGCGTATAGGCCCAGCCCGGCGGCACATCCGGCTTGCCCATCATGCCGGCCATGCTCATGCCCGGCATCATCGGGATCAACACCGCCAGCGCGATCACCAGCCCACCGACCAGCGTCCCATTGGCATAGGCCTCCGGCAACGGTGTCCAGAACACCAGCGGGGCGAACATCAACCACAGCCCGACGAAGGCGTTGGCCCACTGCGCCCAGGGATTGCGACGCCACGTATCCGCCGACAGCACACTGAAGACGATCACCAGAATGCCGCTGATGACATCGCTCCAGGTCATCAGCAAATTACGCAGCTCGAACGACGGCAGCCTGCGCTCGGCCATGACCCGCAACTGATTGGCGTCGGGCACGAAGTCGCTCATGTAGCCGAGGGTGAACGGGCTGGTCAGCAGCCAGAAGCCCAGCATCATGCTGAGATAATAGGGCCAGAGCATATTGCGATGGCTTTCGACCATCATGTCGAGCTGTTCGCCGCCGTCGCGCGGCTTCGACTCACCGCGCGGCACCAGCACCATCCCGCACTTGGGGCAGCTACCCGGTTCGCTGCGTACGATTTCCGGGTGCATCGGACAGGTGTACTCGACCACTTGCGCGGCGTGTTTCATCTCACCATGCCCAGCATGTTCTTCATGTTGCGTAGGCTCACCACTCTCTTTGACCAAGGCGGTATGCAGCTCCAGCGTCATGCCGCATTTGGGACAGCGGCCCGGCTCGCTGGCCACCACCTCGGGGTGCATCGGACAAATGTATTCGGCTCCCTGCGGCAGCGCGGCAGGTTCCAGGGTTGTGCCGCATCTCGGGCAGTTGCCGGGTGAAGATTGGCAGACTTCCGGGTGCATCGGGCAGGCATGCATCGCACCTCCCTTGATGGGAGATGATTTAGAGGGCGCTGTTTTTTTTCTGGAGGTGTGTTCGGGTTGCACGGCTGTTTCCGCCTCATCCAGCTCTGCCGTTTTCATTAATGAAGCGGGCAGTTCCAGACCATGTTCGCGGTACCAGCCGAGCGGATCGGCCTTTAATGCCGCCACCATTTTTGGCAATGTTTCACGCAGTAAGTGCTGGGGTCTCCAATCGAGCAAAGTACGGGCACGTGTGATGTCGAGGGCGTAGTGGTCGTTGGCCCGGTCGATCATCCACGGCTTGATGAAGCTCTCCTGGCCCGGAACCTGATCCTGAAGCCATGCACCCGCCTTGGCAATTGGCGCGGGGACATCGAATGTCTCCCACGACTCGCCGTGAATCAGTTGCTGAAAGGCATGCTGCAGCTCGTCATAACTCAACGTCTCCGGCTCGCCGAGTAGAATCGCCACCTCTGGAGGCAGCTTGGTACGCTGCTCCACTGTATGCTCAATTGCCTTCACCACATCGTCCAGA
>CAMTXZ010000244.1:0-1433 GCA_947085765.1 uncultured Chromatiaceae bacterium
CGCGACGAGACCAGATACCAGACCGTGGTATCGTCCTGGTCGCCCGCCATCCCCACCTGGCCGTGCTGGGGTGTGGCGCTTAGCCACTCACCGCGCAGATTGCGTGGATCGAGCGTGGTCGGTTGTGTAGCGGTGGCCGTCGCGGTGACACGCACGGCCGTGACATAGAGCGGCGGAATGGTGCTCGATTTCCACTGCGTTATGGGGGTTGTACGCAACGCCCCACCGCGATGCAGCGGCACCTCTTGAGTGGTAACAGGCACCCGCACGACACCCGCCAGCGGCGTGATGAGACGACTCGGGGCATAGAGGTTTTGTGCGGCAAATCGAACCATATCCACGCCATCGTGGCGGTAACGATCTGCGTCAGAAAGCGGTTGTGGCTCTGACACACCCACATCAGCCGCATCATTAAACCGATCATCTAAAATGACCAGCGTCCGTGGTGAGGCATCGGCACGGGCCTCCACATCCAGTAGCCATGAGTCAGGGCCGGCCATGCTGAAGACATTGACGCGCTGCCGTGAAAACGGTTCGGCGGCCGTCCAGTAGAGGCTGCCGTTTTCACGTATCTGCAGACTGGTTTTGTCGCCCACCGTGTCAGGCCATTCGATCCTCACTGCCGTGGGAAAATCGATGCGTCGTTCAACCCCTACAGGTAATACGATCGTGATCGGAATGTTTTTCCAAATTACATGGTCCACAATTTCGCTGGCGGTTTGAATAGACGCCGCCATCAGCGGGGCCTGGCACAGCAATACAATCAATCCTACGCAGAGACGCGAGGCACACTTCGATACAATTCTCATCATCATTATCGCTCTCCTGCAACCACCTTGATTGGCTGGTAACGCCCATTGCCATCGAGCGCCAGCTGCCAAGGATTTTTTTCACGGTCCACGTCATAACGCACCACCCGAATCGGGTAGCGTAGCGTGACGTCCTTGACGGTATTACCGAGCACGTGCTCTTTGATATGCACGTCAAACCAGACAATCCAGGCATCACCATCGATTTGTACAAAACTCTCCTTGTAGGCGCTGCCCGCCACAAACGAGAGTGTGCGCACCCGGTTCTTTAATTCACCTTGATCCTTGCGCTCTTTCACATCTTCATTGAGCTGCTGGTGATAATCGGGTGTCAGAAAATAGCGCAACAGACTGACCCGATTGGGGTAGTCCCGCTCACCATCCACATCCCAGGAGTTGAGCTGTTGCAGGATGTACTGCGCAAACAGATAAACACCGGCTGGATCGATTTCGCCGACCTTCATTGTTGCGCCGCCACGCAGGTCAGGCGGATAGTGCAACGTAATATCCTTGGGGGCTTGTCCCCATCCAATGGCCATCACGACGATGACCAGGAACAGGCCAATAATGATGCGTGTTTTATAACGCCCGGCTTGCCGGACATTCTCTAATTCATTGGCAAAG
>CAMTXZ010000245.1:0-1411 GCA_947085765.1 uncultured Chromatiaceae bacterium
AATCACACTATTTATCGAGCAACATAATCAGTCACCAAAACCTTTTGTTTGGACCAAAAATGTGGGTCAAATAATGGAGAAAGTGGGGCGAGCTAGAGAGATATTACAAAATGTATAATATATTCAGGACACTACACTAGTCGTGTCAGAATATGATGTCGATAGTGTCATCACCGCGATGTTCCTGATCCTGGCCATCCGTTTTTTCACACCACTATGGGCAATGGCCGATTACCTCGATGCCCAGCTCTTCACCGCCCTGTTCCCGGATGCTACCTGGCTCGGCAGCACCATCACCCAGAGTGTGGAGCGGTTGTTACTGGATATGGTGCTGACGGTGCTTTATGTGGTGGCGCCAATGTTGTTGCTGTATTTAATGAATATGGCGGGGCAAAATATCTCTAAGGTGGGAGATGCAGGAATGGGATCCGCAGAAATTAAAAGCGTTGGTAGCAAGGTAGGTAGTTCGGCCAGAAAGTAATAGCCGAACTATTATTTAATTTTTATCATCATATACGCCGTATAAGTGCCAGTTCTCAGCATAATATACGCCGGCCTGAGCATCAGAATGGTGATCGTGATAACCATCATCGTCGTTATGCTTTCGAGCCTTACTATCGGTATTAGCCCGTCTCATCCGCGTCTCTAGTGATGGGGTAAACAGGGCGAGGGCACTACCAAAACAGGCCTGCAGCGTTGCCAGTAGGGTAGGGCCGGCCAGGTACAATGCACCACCGGCAAAGGCGGCTACGCCCAGCACGGTCGGCACCATGAGTATCTGCGCTACGGTATTGTTGATCAGTCCGATGGTATGCAGACCGGCAAGCAGACCCAGCGGTGCCAGGGTGGTCAGCCAATGTGTGATCCAGCGATGGCCATCTGCTTGGCGGGCATGTTTTAGCCAAAAGCCCATCGCAATGGCAGAGGCCAGTGGAATCAGGAAAAACAGTGCTTTTGTCATGGCGGTTTCCTCTTGGTCTTTACTGCGATGTATTTTGGAAAATATAGACTCGTTTAGCGAAGAGTGCCACCTTGTCAATCTGTCCAGTCTTCAATATGAAGATTGGGCATTTGGCTGATGGCTCGGTCATTTGTCACCAGTACCGCCTCCATACTGAGTGCATGAGTGGCTATCAGCAGGTCCAGCGGTGCCAGTATCTTGCCTTGACTCACCATATCGGCCCGCACAACCCCGTAGTGATCTGCGGCCGAGCTGTCCCATGGCAGCACATCAACACGACGGAGAAATTCCCGTACAGCGATGTGAAGCTGTTTGGCCGCCGGGCGTTTCGCCAGACCAAAGAGCAGCTCACCTTCTGTGATCGCTGAAATGCAGAGAGACGCCATGGGCACAGTGACAATACGTTTGACTACTGCGGGGTGCTGCTTGAGCAGGTGGCTCACCATATTG
>CAMTXZ010000246.1:0-17502 GCA_947085765.1 uncultured Chromatiaceae bacterium
CATAAAAAGCGCAATTAATGCGTTTTATTTGCCGCAAGGCACTTCAGGGATGAACCTTAAATGGCTATTTTTTTCGATAATTATATTGATGCAACGCCACCGCCTTACCTCGGAAACGATCTGTCAAATCAGCTGCATTCCAGCCAGTCCCGACATTATTTAAGGCACGATGTAATCAGTGCACCGGGCCTGCCTGTAAACCATGTTTATTTGATTCGGTGTGGTTGGGTACGAATATCATTCAACGCCAGCACCGGGCAAGAGCTCACTCTTGCGATTTTAGGTCGCGGTCAGCTCTTTGGCGAAATGGAAGTACTCTATGACATGTCTCAGAAACATACCGTTGTGGCACTGAGTCCCTGCGAGGTAAAGTGCATTGGAGCTGACCGATTCAAACGCTCACTCAAAGATGAACCGGCAATGCTGGAGCAACTACTCTACCGTCTCGTGCTCCGCATGCGCTGGACCGAAGAACAAATGCAGCGCATCAGCAGTCTCAGCGTCTCTGCACGGCTAGCCCATCTCCTGTTGCTGCTCGCGAGTGAAGCTGCCGCTCCCGCGTCCATGCCTGTGCGCTTGACGCACTATGACCTCGCCACTCTGATCGCTTCAATACGTGAGACTATTACTGCCACACTGGGAGAGTTTCGCCGCATGCGCCTGATAGAGTTTGACCGTGCAGGTCTGCGAATTATCGACCGCCACAGTCTTGCCGTTATCGCAATGGACTGACATCAGTTTTGCAAGCTGACGTTCGCGCTTAACCCACCCGCAGGTAACAGAAGGTAAGGCCCGGCGATATTCTGGGCGCACTGACCGGGGAGGATGGCATCAGCGGCGCTCAAGTGGGCAAGAATCAGGTCTTTGAAAACTATGCCTACGTCGCGGTCAATCGTGATACCGCCAAGGCCGCGCTCAAAAAACTCTCCGAAGGAAAACTAAAAGGCCGTTCGTTCCGGGTCAGACAGATACAAAATTAACTCAGCATCGAAAATCAAAATCCCCGCAACGCCTTGGCGTGAGGCGTTGAGCGCCTCTCCAGATCCAGGTAGCTGGATATGTTAGGTTGTGAGTTGACTTCTCCGAGTTTCGCAAACAGTTGACCAGCACAGTGCAAATGTATTTGTAAGGTAACGCCGATACCCTCGACTACTGAGCACTGCCATTCACGCTGTTTGAGGAAACACCATGCACGCAACACACCCCTTGCTTCAACTGACGCAGTTTCCGGCCCTGCGCCGTCACACGCCCCGCCTGCATGACATACTAAGTGTCTATCGCTACGAGTAAGTAATTCACATAGCAGATAACAGCCATGGCTGTACCGCTGGCCAAGGCAGCGGCGGCACGTTAAAAGATTCAATGCGACTTCCAGAGACAAGGGAAAAATAATGAAAAAAACTGGATTGCTATTATTTCTGGCGGCACTTGTCGTCGTCTTCTTCGCCTTTGATCTTGATCAATGGTTGACCTTCGAGGCACTGAAACAGAGCCAGGCGCGCTTCGATGCCTGGTTCGCGGAATCACCCTGGTTGGTAGCGGGCAGCTTTTTTGCCATTTATGTCATCGTCACCGCATTGTCGCTCCCCGGCGCGGTCATCATGACACTGGCGGCGGGCGCGCTCTTCGGCTTGCTGACAGGCACCGTACTGGTATCGTTTGCCTCCAGCATCGGCGCCACCCTCGCCTTCCTGGTCTCGCGTTATCTACTGCGCGATACCGTGCAGCAACGTTTTGGCGACAAACTCAAGGCCATCAACGACGGCATGGCCAAAGACGGTGCATTATATCTTTTCACCTTGCGGCTGGTACCGCTGTTCCCCTTCTTCCTCATCAACCTGATGATGGGGCTGACACCGCTGCGCACCGTGACTTTTTACTGGATCAGTCAGATTGGCATGCTGGCCGGCACCCTGGTCTTCGTCAACGCCGGCACTCAGCTTGCCCAGCTCGAAGGTCCCGCTGGCATTCTCTCGCCTGCTCTATTGTTATCGTTCATCCTGCTGGGAAGTTTTCCACTCATCGCCAAGATCATGGTGCGTCGTATCCAACGGCGCCGGGTTTATGCCAAATGGCAGCGCCCAAAACATTATGATCGCAACCTGATTGTCATCGGCGCCGGTGCCGCCGGACTGGTGAGTGCCTACATCGCCGCCGCGGTAAAGGCCAAGGTGACCTTGATCGAGGCTCACAAGATGGGCGGTGATTGCCTCAACTATGGTTGTGTGCCGAGCAAGGCCATTATCAAGAGCGCCAAACTGGCACAGCAGATGCGTCACGCCGACCATTATGGACTGGAGGTGAGTGAACCCCGCTTTAGTTTTCGCAAAGTAATGGCACGTGTGCACGACGTTATTCGCGCTGTCGAACCCCACGATAGTGTTGAGCGCTATACCAGCCTTGGGGTGGAAGTACTGCAAGGTTACGCGCGTATTGTTGATCCGTGGACCGTGGAGATTAAACTTAACGATGGCACTATTCAAAAGCTCACCAGCCGTAGCATTGTCATCGCCACAGGTGCGCGTCCCTTTGTACCGCCACTGCCTGGCATTGAGGAAGTGGGTTATCTCACCAGCGACACGCTGTGGGAAGCGTTCGCCAAGCTAGATGAACCACCTGCCCGCTTGGTAGTGCTGGGCGGCGGCCCCATCGGCTGCGAACTGGCGCAGAGCTTCGCCCGCCTCGGCTCTCAGATAACCCAGATTCAGCGCGGCCCGCGCATCATGCAGAACGAAGATGAAGAGGTCTCGGCGCTCGCCAAGGCGTCACTGGAACGCGATGGTGTAACCGTGCTCACCAATCATGAGGCTGTACGCTGCGAATGCCGAGTGACCAATGGTGAGGTACGCAAATTCATCATTGTCAAACACGAAGGGATAGAACAAGAGATTGAATTTGACGCCCTGCTTTGTGCTGTGGGACGGGTCGCCCGCTTAAGTGGTTATGGTTTGGAAGAGATAGGAATAGAAACAGAACGCACCGTAGTGACCAACGACTATCTCGAAACACTCTACCCCAACATTTTCGCTGCCGGTGATGTGGCAGGCCCTTATCAGTTTACCCATACTGCCGCACACCAGGCATGGTATGCCGCGGTTAATGCACTGTTTGGTGATCTAAAACGTTTTAAAGCAGATTACTCAGTCATACCCTGGGCCACCTTCATCGATCCCGAGGTGGCACGCGTCGGTCTGAACGAACAAGATGCGAAGGCCAAAGGCATCGCCTATGAGGTGACTAAATATGGTATCGATGACCTCGACCGCGCCATCGCTGACGGCACCGCGTATGGTTTTGTAAAGGTGCTCACCGTGCCGGGCAAGGATCGCATCCTTGGCGTCACCATCGTTGGCGAACATGCTGGCGACTTGCTTACGGAGTTTGTACTGGCCATGAAACATGGCCTGGGGCTCAACAAAATTCTCGGCACCATCCACACCTACCCGACACTGTCGGAGGCGAATAAATATGCCGCCGGCGAATGGAAACGCGCCCATGCGCCACAGCGCGTGTTGGCATGGCTGGAGCGCTATCACACCTGGAAAAGGGGCTAGATCATGAAACAATTTATGTTCTCGCTATTGTTGCTCACGCAAACACTCACCGCTCAGGCCGGCACATTCGACCAATCCGTCTGGGATGTATTGCTGAAAAAACATGTCGTCTCAATTCACAACGGCCAGGCCACACAGGTCGATTACACTGGCATGGCAGCCGATCGCAGACAACTCAAACAATATCTCAACGCCACATCAGAAGTGAGCCGAACAACATTCGACAGTTGGGGCAAAGAAGAACAGCTGGCTTTTCTCATCAACGCCTACAATGCCTGGACCCTGGAGCTGGTACTCACTGGCTATCCCGACATCGAATCCATCAAGGATCTCGGTTCATTTTTTCAATCACCCTGGAAAAAAGATTTCATCCCACTGCTAGGTGAGACGCGCTCTCTGGATGATATCGAGCAAGGTTTGATTCGCGGCTCAGGCCGCTACCACGAACCGCGCATCCACTTCGCAGTTAACTGTGCCAGCATCGGCTGCCCGGCACTGCGACCTGAAGCCTATGTCGCAGAGAGACTTGATGAACAATTGGAAACAGCCACCCGGAAGTTTCTCTCTGATCGCACACGTAACCGCCTGGAAGAGAACACACTCAAGATCTCCCCTATCTTCAAATGGTACCAGCAGGACTTCGAAAAGGGCTGGCGTGGGGCCGCCAATCTCGGCCAATTTCTTGCCATCTACAGACAACCACTCGGCTTGGATAAAAGTATGACGAAGCGTTTGATTTCAGGTGATATTGAAATTGACTTTCTCGACTACGACTGGAATTTGAATCGTAAACCATGAAACTATTACGCCAACATGCATCGTAATTTTTGCCAAAATACAATTGGCCAAGCAGATGTTAAAAGCACACTATCGCAAACACTCAGCTGTCAATTACAGTATCAATTTCCAGGCATTCGATACTCGATTTCTCATCCAGGGAAATAACTGCAAGCAATACTCATCTATCACTGGAGTGGTACACAACAGCACCACTCCATAACGCAATATATTACGGCTTTGTCACAACGGGGATAAACGGCACGTCTCCAAACGGTGGGTTAGACCAATCAAACGGACCTGGATCAGTCAGGCTGTTAATTACAATTGCGTCACCGCTGCTCATATTCATAACAGCACCATGACCGAATGCTCCACCCATACCACCCCGGTTAGGTGCTGTTTCATCAAAAACTTGTCCTACCCAGCCCGCCATCACACTGTCATCACTGGTCCAGGAGATGGTTCCTATGCCTGGAAAATTTGCGCCACCATCAGTCGTCTGAAATTCCCCCATAACCACGGTCATGCTCATAGCTTGCCAGTCATTTATTTCTTCAGTTCCACCTTGATTAAGCCCCAATGTCTGATCAATTTCGATTTGTCTTCCAGTTCCGACACCATTACGCATGATTCCGTCAAAACCAAAGCTTGATGTAAAGTCATCTGTTTGAATATTTGGATTTCCGATATCTGACATCGTCTGAGATGTATGACCAGTCCCTGACGAGCCAGTGGGTGCGGCCCAGCCACGAGTCATCTCAAAAGTATTTTTAAATGCATCTCCTTCAGATATAAATTGTCGTGCCGCGATCCCACCATTAATAGTATTTCCTCCTCCCATTCTGACAAAATCTTCAGTCGCAAAACCAAGCGTTGCGGGTGCACCATTAGCATTGGGATCTGTTATTATACTTTGAAGAAACGTCTCTCCATTAGCATTTGTTATTTGTCGTTGCAGAAAACCTGAATCACCCACCACAGGCGCACAGGTAAATTGATCCGGACACGCCGCTGAAATCTGTCCTCCAACGGCAGACCAATTACCAAAATTTGTCGGTGGTTCGGAAAATGCTGCGAAAGGTAGCGCTGCAGTAACAAAAAACAGTGAAACCTTCTTGTTTGCGTTGTTCATCATAACTCTCCTTGTATTTGTTCGAAGCACATTAACCAGTAACTTTTTTTAAATAATCTATTTTCACGAGAGACCGATACTGTGATTACAAATTCTCATCATGATGATTGGCGAGAATTATAATTTCAGCTTCCATAGCTGATCTCTTCATGGCCTGTTGTTACGTTGGTTAAGCTAACTGAAACTAAATTATGAAACTGTAATCCAGCTTACATTCGCAAATAGTTACCTCGAATTTTTCATTAACACCCGTACAGAGTGGCATCATAAATAAGTTAAAAAATCACATTAATAGATTTATATTTGTGCAGCAGGCTTGTGCACTATTTTTGGAGTAGCATGTGAACATGAACAATTCCAACCAGCATTCAGGTGATGTTCAATACTTGTAATAAATGAGCGACTTTTCGATAAACAGTTAATCTTAACCAGGCACAAATGATCCCAGGGTTAACACCAATGCAATAAGGCAGAGCTATATTCTGAGTGAAAATTATGGATTAAACATATATGACAAAACTCGATGGTTCATCAGTACAGACAAGTGTTAATAATTTTCTGCGCCGTATTCATCTCGGCTCTGAGGTCTACTACGTCGGTCAGTTATGTGACTCATGGCATATGTCCACACCCGGTGGCGACACAACGACGTTTCATTTGATTTGCAACGGTGAGGCCTGGATACAGATGCCAGACCTCTCACAACCGATAAAAATGGTCGCCGGTGATATTGCCTTCTTCCCACACGATGCGGCACATACTTTATGTGGCCTGGCGCAGACCCCTGACCACGCTTTTGATTATGGTAATCCGGCACCTTTGGATCCAAATGCCCCAGGCACAGGCCTGCTCTGCGGACATCTGAAACTACCCAATCATATCCGGCATCTGATGCTCGCCTCTTTCCCTGAGTTCATGCTAATCCACCCGGATCACAGTCCGGTCAATAAACAGATACGCACCTTGATCGAAATGATGGCCGAGGAAGCTAGATTGAACGGTCTCGGTGTGACTGCCGTCCTGGACCGGCTGTCGGACATATTGTTTTTGTATATCATTCGACATACCTTGCATCAGGAGCCTAAACTTTCTCCTTTGCTGGCCGCGCTATCGGATAACAACCTGCGTCTTGCCATCACACCTTTCATTGAAAATCCAGCCGAAAAATGGACAGTCGAGCGTATGGCCAGACTCGCGTGCCAATCACGCTCTACCTTTTCAGAACGTTTCACCCATTTTATCAAAATGACTCCCATGGAGTTTGTCAGGACATGGCGCATGCAGCTTGCTGTGAATTGGCTTGCCGATCAGAATACCGACATGTTGGATATCGCCATGAAGTGTGGCTATGAATCAGAAGCTGCTTTCCGTAAAGCATTCAAGCGTATTATTGGTCTCCCTCCAGGAAAAATTCGCACACGTAGCCATTCTGCACCGGGCATTGCTAACCGCTGATGCACCTTCACGCCGATTGAATGTTTGGACGATCAGACATGAAATCACTATTCACGGTCATGGATCAAAACCCATATATCCCCGAGAATGTTTCCTGACAACACATCCGTTGCGTAATTAATTTCAGGAGATAATCATGAGCACATTCAAACTACACACACTCGATTCAGCGCCAGCAGCATCAACCGCCATACTTGATTCCGCCAACAAGGGCTTAGGCTTCATTCCAAATCTTTACGCCCATTTGTCTGAAGCGCCAACCGCCCTGCAAGCCTATATACAACTAGGTGATCTTCTCGGACAAAGCGCACTGACGCCAGAAGAACAACAAGTCGTTCTTATCGCAGTCAGTGTTGAGAACAGCTGCGAGTACTGTGTAGCAGCTCATTCCTTTATAGCTAGAAACATGGTTAAAGTCGCTGATGACACAATCACTGCTTTACGCAATGATCTGGCCTTGTCCAATTCAAAGCTAAATGCGCTAGCCTCGTTAGCCAGGATGATAGTACGTGAACGCGGCTGGGTGGCAGGCAGCCCGGAGCTGAAAAATTTCTTTGCGGCAGGTTACACACAACAAAACGCGCTGGAGGTTGTCTTAGGTGTCACGATGAAAACGCTGAGTAACTATGCCAACCATTTGACCGACACCCCACTTGACTCAGCCTTTGCCGATGAGGAATGGAAAAACCCTAATGATACGACATGCTGTAACCATTAATATTGCTGTTCATAAATACTTGAATCCAATTCAATTTATGAAATGTACTACCAGCCACTATGGTAGGTGGATTAGACGACTTTAGTCATCTAACCCAGCTAAATTCGCATGAGCCAAAACATTTAAGATAAAGGTCGCCGGATAAAATCGGTCATTATTTCAACCGAGGCTATTGAAATAAACATGCCAGTCTCGTAAATTAAAGGCGAAACCAGCGACTATCCACCCAACAATACCGCAATTTTTTTCAAGATGATGAAAAAGAGACCCAGCTGCACGCGCTGCACATGATCCGCCGCATTTCCCACTGCGATCACGCCCACGCGCATGATACCAATTAGTTCGGCGGCTCGTCGTAACCCGCCAATATATCGCACCATATCCGCCAGCTATTTGAGGACAATATGTACCTCCAGCGCCTAAAAATAAATACCCGTTTTAAAAAACAGGAACCCTTCAAAAGGATCTCAACAAAAGGCTAGATCAATTTCGCTAACGGTTGCTCATCATGGCTCGTTTCATCTATTAGCTACGGGCGGAAACTTACTAAAAATATACATCGCATGGATACTCGAAAACAAAATATATAGCCACTGTAAGGAAACGAAACAAACGACGACCAACAATTCAAAGGCGATTTTCATCGAGATAGGTGTTGTCATTTAGATAAAACGTCATAAAAATCGCAATTAATGCGTTTTATTTTCCGCAAGGCACTTCATGGATGAACCTTAAATGGCTATTTTTTTCAATAATTATATTGATGCAACGCCACCGCCTTACCTCGGAAACGACCTGTCAAATCAGCTGCATTCCAGCCAGTCCCAACATTATTTAAGGCACGATGTAATCAGTGCACCGGGCCTGCCTGCAAGCCATGTTTACTTGATTCGGTGCGGTTGGGTACGAATATCACTCAACGCCAACACCGGGCAGGAGCTCACTCTTGCAATTTTAGGCCGCGGTCAGCTCTTTGGCGAAATGGAAGTACTCTATGACATGTCTCGGAAATACACCGTTGTGGCACTGAGTCCCTGCGAGGTAAAGTGCATTGGAGCTGACCGATTCAAACGCTCACTCAAAGATGAACCGGCAATGCTGGAGCAACTACTCTATCGTCTCGCGCTCCGCATGCGCTGGACCGAAGAACAAATGCAGGGCATCACCAGTCTCAGCGTCTCTGCACGGCTAGCCCACCTCCTATTGCTGCTCTCAGGTGAAGCCGCCGCGCCCGCGTCCATCCCTGTGCGGTTGACGCACTATGACCTCGCCACTCTGATCGCTTCAACACGTGAGACTATTACTGCCACACTGGGAGAGTTTCGCCGCATGCGCCTGATAGAGTTTGACCGCGCCGGTCTGCGAATTATCGACCGCCACAGGCTTGCCGTTATCGCAATGGACTGACATCAGCTTTGCAAGCTGACGTTCCCGCTTAACCCACCCGCAGGAAACAGAAGGTAAGGCCCGACGATATTCTGGGGGCACTGACCGGTGAAGATTACATCAGCGGCGCTCAAGTGGGCAAGATTCAGGTTTTTGAAAACTTCGCCTACATCGCAGTCAATCGTGACGCGGCAAAGACCGCACTCAAAAAACTCTCTGAAGAAAAACTAAAAGGACGTTCGTTCCGGGTCAGACAGATACAAAATTAATTCAACATCATAAAGTCACAATGCCCGCAACGCCTTGGCGTGATACGCCAGGTGCTCACCAATAAAGCTGGCGATAAAATGGTAGCTGTGGTCATAACCCTCCTGCATACGCAGGGTAACGGGCACTCCCTGTTTTGCACAGGCGGCAACAAAATCCTGGGGAAACAGCTGCTCCGCCAAAAACTCATCATTGTCGCCCTGATCAATTAATACCGGCATTGCCTTGCACCCTGCCTTCACCAACTCGGTGGCATCGTAACCCTTCCAAAGTTCTGTGTTAGCACCCAGATAAGCACTGAAGCAGCCCTGCCCCCAAGGTGACTTCACTGGATGACAGATCGGTGAAAAGGCCGATACCGAACGATAACCACCAACCTCTTTCAAGCCGCAGATCAAGGCACCGTGCCCGCCCATGGAGTGACCACTGATGGATTTAACACCTGCCAAAATCGGCAAGTGGGCCTCAATCAATGCCGGCAGCTCAACGGTGACATAATCATACATCTGATAGTGGCGCGACCAAGGCGCCTGAGTAGCATTGAGATAAAACCCCGCCCCCTGGCCCAGATCGTAACGTCCTGGCTCATCGGCAACATCGTCACCACGCGGGCTGGTATCAGGCATCACCAGCGCCAGGCCGAGTTCTGCGGCATACCGTTGCGCACCGGCCTTGGTGCGCACATTGTCATCCGTACAGGTAAGCCCAGACAGCCAATAGACGGCAGGTACTTTTTCCGTTTCAGCCAGCGGTGGCAGGTAAACCGAAAGCGTCATGTTGCAATGACAACTGACCGACTGATGTTCATAACGATTAAGCCAGCCGCCAAACTCTTTAACACGTTCAATCAGTTTCATCTGGCCCATCCCTAAAAGATGATGACAGAGCGAATGCTCTCACCACTGTGCATCAAATCAAACGCCCGGTTGATATCTTCAAGTGGCATGGTATGGGTGACCATTTTATCCAGTTCAATTTCACCACTCATGTAGCGATCAACATAACCGGGCAACTCGCTGCGCCCCTTAACACCACCAAAGGCACTGCCCTTCCAGGTGCGCCCCGTCACCAACTGAAATGGACGTGTGGATATCTCCTCACCAGCACCCGCCACCCCAATCACCGTAGAAACACCCCACCCCATATGGGTACACTCCAAGGCTTCACGCATCACGTGTACATTACCAATACATTCAAAAGAGTAATCCACACCACCCTTGGTCATCTCGACAATCGCCTCGGTAACAGTACCACTCAACTCGTTAGGATTAATAAAATCAGTCGCCCCCAACGCCTTGGCCATCACCCATTTACCCGGATTAACATCCACCGCAATAATACGTTTTGCCTTGGCCATCACCGCACCCTGAATACAGGAGAGACCAATACCACCCAAGCCAAATATCGCCACAGTAGAACCTGGCTCCACTTTGGCAGTGTTGATAACGGCACCAATACCTGTCGTGACACCACAACCCAACAGACAGACCTTATCCAACGGCGCCGCTTTATTAATTTTTGCCAGCGCAATTTCAGGCACCACCGTATATTCGGCAAAGGTAGAACAACCCATGTAGTGATACAAAGGTTTGCCGTTGATAGAAAAACGACGTGTACCATCGGGCATAAACCCCGTCCACACAGTCGCGGCAATGGCCTGACACAGATTTGTTTTGGTAGAGCGGCAATATTCACATTTTCCGCATTCAGCAATGTACAGCGGAATCACGTGATCACCCGGCTTCAAATCTTTAACGCCAGGGCCACACTCCACCACCTCGCAGCCACCCTCATGGCCCAACACCACCGGAAAGACACCTTCAGGATCTTTGCCAGACAAAGTAAACGCATCGGTATGGCAAACACCAGAGGCAATCACCTTAAGCAACACCTCGCCCTCTTTTGGGCCAGCCACATCAATCATCTCAATAGAGAGCGGCTTGTTCGCCTCCCATGCCACAGCAGCCTTCGCCTTCATAAATCATCCTCCATGTAATTTAAAGTTATGCAATCCCCGCCCCGGCATCACCTACAGCCTGACAAAATAGGGCAGTGCCAAAAGCACCACCCCAATGGTCACCAAAAGCGCAGCATTAGAAACGAAGTAAGGAAATATCATCAGCACCAGACCACAGACCAACGGCACAACCGCCCGCTGCTTTTTTCCGTAGAGAAAAAACCCAAACCCGATGGAGCTGAACAACACCCCCCAAAGCAGCAGTGATGTATTCAATTCAGCCTCGCAGAGATTTAACGTTCAACATAAAAGCCCAATAGACTACCAAGACCAAAAGGCAGTTTGTAACGTTGATAGATGTTTCAGCATCTGGCTTTCGGCGTTTTATAGTAAATCCGCCATAAACTCCAACCCAACATATCATCTAACCTCTGCAACCCAGGAGTCTGCTTCACCTCTTCCGTACTATCTTATTTATGATTATTTTATTCCATTAAAATCCTGCACCGATATGTTGCAGGCCATGTATCGCGCAAGCTTCATCAAGATGTCCACCCGGCGCACCACCCACACCAATACCACCTACGCGTTGGCCATTAAGCATGATTGGCAAACCGCCGCCCAGAATGACCATTCGAGGATCCATATCACGCAAGCCATTGAGCGCCGGATTTTCTGCAATAGCATTGGCTAATGGCGCTGTCGCACTCCCCATGCTCGCAGAAGTAAATGCCTTTCCTTTACTACTGCCAATAGTGTGAGGACCTGCATCTGGGTCACGCATTTGCGCAAGCAATGTACCGCTACGATCAACCACTGCAACACTAACGGCATAACCATCCCGACGACACTCTTGCAGCGCGGCCATTGTAGCCTCCATAGCCATTTTCAAGGATAACTGCGACATAGCCTGCGATTTTTTACGATCATCAGCATAGGTGTTATGACCCACAGCAAACACACTGATTAACGCAACAAGGGAAATAATTTTTATATTGTTTTTAATGCCTACCATTTTAATTGTATTCATTTTATTTTCTCCTATGACCTAATCGAATATTAGGTAGCAGAAGATTAACACCTTACTATCATCTGGAAAATCGATGGTAATGATTCAAGCATTCATGATATCCATATTATTTAAACTCTTTCTGACCACTTTGCTTCTAATGGCAAGAGAAGAGTATGCGATATGAATAACGAAATTATTTGCTGGCAGATGAAGAATTTCATGGTGATAATTTCTAGGTCAGAGGTTGCCTTATGACCACAATGGGACTCAATGAAGAGATGCTCAAAGCTTACGCCAGGAATCAAATAAATAAGATGCCCATTACGATCACCTCAAGCCAGGGACCCAAGCCAGCACCTTTAAAACATTTCATGCTTTTTGCCCCCTTGAGGGGCTAACAAAGAAAACCCCCGGCCTTGCCGGGGGTGACTGACGTTTTAACCAGAAGTTGCAACACAAGAGAGTGTCATCACTCTGCTAGACTCTTGGTTTGCGCCCCGTCATCATAAATACAAGCGCCAATACAAGTCCAACAACAAACAATATCCAGGCAATACTGGTTGCAGTACCTGCAATGCCCGAAAAGCCTAACACTCCGGCTATGATAGCGATAATTAGAAATGTAACTGCCCAACTGATCATAATGACCTCCTAAAAAAAAGCGCTACTATCCTTAGCAAAACTCACTTTTTAATGAGTCAAATGGTTACTTGTCTGATCCGCCCTGCGTCAACCACATATCCATACAGTGGCCGTGTTCACTGTCAAAGCCATATCCCCATTTCTCTACTGCCCATTACCAACTTAGCTACAAACCACATTGGGGGCTAGCTTCCTTGTCCCCTTCGTGATCATCAACATCCAGAGATCTGAAAATACGTACTCAATAGTAAACTGTGCTTTTTTAGGTTCATCGAATTTAATCGATGAACCAGCGAGGCGACTCATTTCACAAGTATTAAAAAATACCTCAGTTTGATACTCAACAATTCAACCGATGGTATTTAGTTTGTCTTGTCGCGCATCTCATCTCCTGCATCCTCTATTGCGTCTCCCGTGTTGTCTATAGCACGATCGATCGATTCACCTGTCTTCTCTACAGGCCCGTCATTTGTGTCACAGCCTGCTATACCTAGACTGATAAGAGCAGATACCATTATTACCAAAGCTGAGAACCTTTTCATCAAAATCTCCTTTTTTTAAATTAAGCCTTCCAAAAATCCATATTTAGCATTCAAGGTTAAAGCCACAATGAGACTTAAAAATAGCAATTATGATCTATAAAATCAAGCTGGTAATCCATAGCCAATTATGCGGCCAGGCCTCTCTAAATCGATTACTGAGTTCATGCCAAATCAGGCACGACGGCCTTGAGTATTAAGCCGTCGCTGCAGCCATGCCACTGCATTCAAGCAGCTACACACCTGTATTAGATGATTTCATTAGCAACATTTTTGGCAGCACTGGTGCCACCATTTCAGTGAAGGCATGGCACAGAATAAAAACTTCGGGCACCAAGCAACACTGACCGTATACAACGGCAGCAACCCCAGCAGCCCCCACCAGGTTTGAAAAATCAAACCCAACAGCAAAACAACCGTGCCAAGGATGATACGAACAATGCGGTCTGTTTTTCCAACATTACATTGCATGAAAGTTTCCTTTTAGATATCTAACGAAGCTGTAGAAAAACCATCCCCAAGCCTCTGATTATTTAATTGCACAGAGAGTGCGGCAGCCTCTTCGCTGACCTCCAGGGACCCGACCTAACATTCATTCAACCCATCTCTCCGCAAAGTTGGCTGCCCGCACGTACGTGCTTTTTATGACGAGGCTAAATCGGTTCGCAACACAATTTCCTTACCGTCTGGTAGCGCGCCTCTACCACTTGGCGGTCCTGCTCTTCGGGCAACGCCTCGCTTGCGCCTCGGGCGATCATTTCAGCATGCAGCAAGAGCGTGGCACGATCTTCGGGACGATGTACAAATCCCACGATTACCGCGATCGTTACCAGCAAGCGTATGGTTACCGCGGCGCTGGAGCGACTATATTGCCGGATCTGATTGAACGCCGCATCTATGATCTCGGGGAAGGTATCGACAAGCGTAATCAGCCGGAGCTGATTCTGGTCGTCATAATGATAAGGCGACGGCATGTCTCGTGAAGCCAACCGACACAACCCGGACCCCAAGTGATCCACACAGGTGATCGCCGTGAACGGGTCATTCAGCCCGGGGGACAAGGCCCGAACCGCAATCTCTACCAACTGGTTCACCCCGAACTCGATGTCCTGGCTGGCGGTCCGCTGATGACCCAGGACAAAGTGGGGTTGGACCTGTTCGATGAGCCGTTCGGTGACTCGGCTTGCTGGCCAGATTAGCATCAGCGGGCAATTGGCAGTAACGTAATTTCCAGGCTTTCGCTCCAGTCGAATGACCAAGTCCTCCTCCATCGCCAGCGCAAGCAAGGCCTCCGTGTCGATGAACTGGAGGTAGCCGTCACTATTCGCGTCGACCGGGCGAGCCTCCCGATCGAACGTCTCAAAGAAGCCCGCGTCGGGCAGCTCCGGCGGGGTCCGTAATGGCAGCCGTCCTGTCTGTTCGGGAAACAGATAATCGATCCCTTCGATCAACTCCTTGCCGATCCGCGCGGCAATCTCATTGGCCTGAATGGATACAGAGACGTGATGGATAAAGTAGATGAACACGCCCACGCTCACCACCGCAAATAGAACGCCGAGAGTAACCGACATGTGCGGAACAAAAGTAATCTCTTCCACGCGGCGGATCGTACGGAGGACGATCAGGCAGTATAGGAAGGTAGCGACGAACGTACCGAGAACCACCTGTGTGGTGGAATCGCGCATAAAATTGCGCAGCAGACGGGGCCCCAGTTGAGAAGAGGCTAGCGACAGGGCCACCAACGTCATCGAGAAGACCACGCCAGCAATGGAGATCATCGACCCGGCGATAATCCCCAGCACGGCGCTCGCCCCTTCCGCTCCACCGGTGAACGTCCAGCCCAGGTTAAGCGACAACCAATCCGTCACAGGCTCGTCCACAGTGACACTCACGAAGGCCAATGCCACGGCCGTGCTGGCCATGACCGCCGGAACGAACCAGAAACCGGATCGAATCCTATCCCAGATCTTGAAAAACTGTCCTCTCATGACGATGGCGCCTTATTCATTTGCATATTATCCGTAGCCAAACGCAGAGGTCATAGCCATTCTTTGCGTAGTAGGGTTTTGCGGTAAAGTGATACAACCACCGCAAAAGGGAGCGTAGCAAAGAATCTCCTATTGCCCCCCTTGATACCAAGAAGAAGCATTGATTCAATGCGCAAATGCTACTAACCGCGATTGTACTGAAGAATTGAGTTTCATACTGCTTGCCACTCGCCATTCTCTCGCGAGAAAACATAAAGATCGCGGCTTGCATCGTTAAAAACCTTCCCCCAGTCACCATCTGCCCCGCTCGCCAGCAGCTCTACACATCGGCTAACACCTCTCGGTTTTTGGTAAGGCGCGGGTGTGCCTGCTTGACCCTGCGGACAACCTGACGCAACAGATCAATCTCACGTATCAAAACATTATTGCCACGTCGCCCCAATAGGTTAACGGTAAAAAAACCATGTGCCACCGGGAACAAAGGCGCAACGATAGCTGGGCATGTTCCATTTGCCATTCGTTTGATCAGGTGGTGGTATTTTACATGCGTCCGATTACGCTGCACTAATCGTACCTACGGGCTCTTTCCTTCGCCGACCTTGCGCCCCTCGATCTCGCTCACGATGAATCCGAGGTTGAAGGTGTCTCGGTTCTCTAATATCTTGTGTACGAGGCCACATTTTCTCGCTTCAGATATGCCCTCCGGCGCTAACGCAATGACGATCTCAGCCGCTTGTTGCTCCAGAAGCCACCTAGTTCTGTGGCGACCATTGTTGAAGTGAACTTTAAGTATGCCCTCGCGATTGTTCTTCGAGAAGTAAGCGACTCCGGGCCGAAAGGCAACGGGAATATTTCCATCGAACCGAGGAAACCAGGACTCGTGTGGCAAATATCCATAGATCGGGTAGTAGTCTGAATCACGTTGCCAATAGTATTCCAGTCGTTCGCGCTCCACAATAACGGGTATCCATGCGGCACTCTGCACTGATACAAGAAGGATCATATAACCGGTCGCCTAACGCCTAAGCTATGAGGCGCGAGCCGCGTTGCGGCGAAGCGTCCCACACGAGCGCCTTGTTGGGCGCAAACACTAACGATTGAAAAACCATTTCATGAACTCCTCTGCCACTTCTGGACTTATTTCCTGAACGGCCTCTGCAACAGGCCCAAATCCTTTTGCTGCGGCAATGGCGAAAAGAGCGCAACACAAGAAATTGGAATCCCATTCATGCTCCGCTGATGCCGCAACAAGCGATGGCAATTCTGCCAACGCAGCTCGTAGGTCCGATTAGCGCAGTGTAATCGGACGCATGTCAATCATACCCTTCAACAGTCATCCCTGTATCACCATACCAATCCCAAGGGTAGGCACCCAGTCTAGCGTAACGGTGAAAGGTGGAATATGGCCAATCCTACACACACGCCACCATATCGTGCTTCACCAGGTTAACGTGAACATAATCCACATGACGTCGATACCATAATAATAATAATCACGAATCGTGTGTTCCCAAAAATGGCGTTGTCATAGTCCCCGCCCGCCAGTGGTTATACGTACCGGCGAACGCCTCTCGGTTTTTTATTGGTAAGGCGCGGGAGAAGCCTAATTTAATCAATCGCCAGCGCAGGCTGAAGTCACTATCTCCTGCCGGTAGCGTGAAGAGACAATGCATATGTTCAGACAACACCACCCAGGTATCGATGTAGAACGGGTGTGCCTGCTTAACTCTGCGGACAATCTGACGAAACAGAGCAGTCTCACGTACCAGAAGACTATTGCCACACCGTTCCAACAGATTGATGGTGAAGAACCATGTGCCACCCGGAATACAGGCGCGACGATAGTTGGGCATATGCCATTTTCCATTCGTTTGATCAGGTGGTGGCTATTTTACATGCGTCCGATTACGCTGCGCTAATCGGACCTACGGGCTTCTGTTGATGGCCCGGTGATTTATGGTTAGGATGAGGCATGGCTGGCGACTCCAGATGATTGCGAATTGTGTGGTAACAATCAGCTTATCATCTCGCCAGCCTTCTTATTTATTCAATAGGTTAGTGGCTTTTCATGC